>SLSF01000206.1 GCA_007130605.1 Gemmatimonadota bacterium
CGACGAAGAGGTGGCCCGAGGTGGCGAAGTCGCGGGCGAGGGTGATCCCCATGAGACCGGCCTCTTCGCGGTGCTCCACATCGAGCTCGAACCAGGACTCCTCGTGGAGTCCGTCCTGGTCGATGACCCGGATCCGCCCGGGCCGCTCGGTCACGAAGAGCCGACCGTCGGGAGCCGGCGCGAAGTCCCAGACCACCTCGAGCCCCCGGGCCAGCTCCTCGATCTCGAAGGTGGGTCGGGGAGAGTCGCAGGTGGCCAGGGTCTCGTGGGGGGGCTGGGACTCCCGCATCTCGCCCTCGGGTGCGCGATCGACGCACCCCGCCAGGAGGGCCCCCACGCCCAGGGCCAGCCACCCTCCCCTCATGGTCCCACCTCCACCGGCTCCAGCTCCGCCAGGGTGTCTCGGATGGGTCGGAACCTGAAGGTGGAGAGGAGGCGTCGGAGCCGCGCCATCGTCTGTCCGATCCCCCGGTAGTGCCGGACCCGGGTCAGGAAGGGGAGGCCGGGAACCCTCGGCTGCTCCGGATCGACCTCCCAGGGATGGATGTAGAAGGTGCCCGGGATCGCGGCCGCCTCCGACCTCCGGAGGGCCTGCGCGGTATAGCCCAGGGGGAATTGCCGGAAGGTGCCTCCCCCCCCGGCGGGAAGATTCGCCCGCAGGAGCCGGAGGGTGAGGGGCGGGAACTCGAAGAGGGTGTGCTCCCCCAGGTCGAGGGTGTGGGGCCGCCGCTTCCCTCCCGGGTACCCGTACCCCCGGCGGCGCACCGGGTAGAGGCTGCTGTCGTAGCGGTACCCCTCTTCGGCAAGAATCTCCAGCGCCCACTCGAGCCCCGGCACGATGGAGAAGGAGGGGGCTCGATACCCCAGCACCGGCGCCCCCGAGAGCGACTCCAGGAGGTCGCGGGACTCCCGCACCTGGCGTCTGAATTGCGTGGGATCGAGGGCGGTGACCCGCCGGTGGTCCCAGCCGTGGGAGGCGACTTCGTGGCCCCCTTCGGCGATCCGGCGCACCAGCTCCGGCCGACGCCGGGCGACCCATCCCAGGACGAAGAAGGTGCCGTGCATCCCGTGCTCCTCGAGGAGCTCGACGATCCGCAGGGTCGACGCCTCCACCCGGCTCGGAAAGGCGTCCCACTCGGCCCGGGGGAGATGGGGCTCCATGGCCGAGACCTGGAAGTGCTCTTCCACATCGATGGTGAAATGATGTACCATCCTGACCTTCTCCCTTCCGAATCGTGCCGCCTCGCAACCGCCGCGGGTCCATGACACCCCACTCCACTGCGAAGAAGATACCACGGCCCGAGGTCTGGGTCATGGCGCTCCTGGTTCCGGCGGTGGTCGGGGTGCTCCTCCTGACCCTCTCTCCCCAGGGAACGCAGGTGGGGCTGGGCCTGCACCCCCTCTGCTTCGCCTGTGGGGAGGCGCCCCTGGCGAACATCGTCCGGAATGTCATCCTCTTCATGCCCATGGGACTCCTCCTGGGTCGGTGGCTCGGCCGGAGCGTGCCCGTCCTTCTCCTGGCGACACTCCTCTCGGCGGGGATCGAGACGGCCCAGTTCTTCATACCGGGGCGCAATCCCCTCCTCATCGATGTGATGGCCAATGGGGCCGGGGGATGGCTGGGCGCACTCCTCGGAGTTCGCCTCGACCTCCTCCTCCATCCGCGGGGTACCTGGCGAAGGATCCTTCGGTGGGGCGCATCGAGTGTCGCGGCGGGCCTCCTCCTCTTCTCCGGCTGGGCCCTCTCCGTCGATCCGCCCACCGAGGCACTCACCCTGAATGTCGCCCCGGTGGGTCCCCCGGACTCCCGGCCTGGCGCCGACACCTTCCCCCTTCCCGACACCCGGGTGCACGAGGCTCTCTTCGGTGGGGAGGCGCTCAGTCGCGGGCCACACTCCGACTCCGGGGACCTCGCCCGACGGATCGGGGACCTTTTCTCCGGAACCCCCGGTTCCCCCCGTCTCGAGGTCGCGTTCACCCCGGGCGTCGCCCCCCGGGAACGGGGCCAGATCCTCGTTCGGGTGCATTCGGGCGTCGATGGCCGCGAGGCGATGGCGCTCTCGGTGAGCCAACGCGACCTCCACCTCGCGCCGCCCCTCAGGGCCTCGGCCCTCAGTCTCGTGGGGCCCTCCCTTCGCTGGCCCGATGCCCTCGAGGGGTGGATGCTCACCGATACCCTCACCGTCACCGCCCTCTCCGATGGCGAGGGAGCCTTCTGTCTGGAACTCGAGGGCGAGCGCCGATGCGAGCGCCTCCCCTCCATCGCCGACGGCTGGTCCCTCCTCCACTTTCCCGGCGTACCGGGGTGGGGGCGGGCGCTCCTGACCCTCCTCTGGGTCGCCGCCCTCTTCGGTCCCGCCGCCTTCTGGAGCCGCAACATCGGAGAGGCCGTGCGAGGGGCCCTTCCTCCCGCCGCCGGACTCCTCCTCTTCCCCCTCCTCTTCGCCACGGTGGGACACGCACCCGTGGTGGCATGGCTGGGGCTCGGTGTGGGGATCGCCTTCGGACAACTCGTCCCGAAACCTCCTCCGCGAACGTGGCCCCGATCCGACGACCGTGGCGCGTCCCCCACACCCACCGCGCCATACCACTGAGAATCCCCCCTCCATCTCCCCGGGACCGAAGTGGATCGGACCCCGGGAGCCCCGGCTTCGCGGATGCACTGCGGCACGCAACCTGCCACATTGACTACTTCGTGCGGATGGACAATCGACCATCCGGGCCCGTCGACTCCCCGTCCACTCCGGTGACGGTGACTGCGTGGGGCCCGATGGAAAGACCGATGACCGGAAGACCATGGGGTGAGGAATTGACGGGATCGAATGCCGGGACGAGGGTCGCCCGAACAATCGGCAGGGGACACGTGGGGGGAGGTACCCTCCTTCTCGTCGCCCTGGCATTCCTGGCGAGCCCGCAGCCGACTCTCGCCCAGGTGGGGGATCGGGGATCGATCTCGGTGGAGGTCCGTGACGAGGCCGGCTCCCCTCTCCAGGGTGTCCAGGTCTACCTGAGCCGTCCGGGCGAGGAGGACCCCACCGCTCGCGGCACCTCGTCGTCGACCGGCCGCGTCGACCTGCGCTTCCTCCGTCCCGGGCTCTACGGTCTCACGGTGGAGCGCCTGGGCTTCATCCCGATCCGTGTGCGCGACGTCGACATCGTTCCAGACGAACGCCAGCATCTGCAGCTCGTCCTCAGACCCGGCCAGCCCCCGGTGACCGAGGTGGACGAGTATCCCTTCACCGACCTGGTGGTCCGGCGGACTCCTGCAGGCTCGGAACTCCTCCGCAACCGGCCCGATGCCCTCGTCCTTTCCTCGCGTTCGGGAGCCGGGATCCTGGAGCTCTCCAGGGCCGCCGCCGAGGCGGGTCCACCCCTCTCCCTGCGACACCTCGGTCTCCGACTCGACGGCACACTCACCCCATCGGCGTGGTCGCCGGTGACCGGCCCCGGGCTCGATCTCCTGGACCCCTTCGCGGTGTCGTCGCTGGACCGGACCCGGTACGGACTCCCCGCGCACCCGGCGAATCGGCCGGTGGGATCCGGCTCCCTCCTGGACCTCACCACCCCGGCGCCCTGGGGCGGGTCGGCTTCCGGGCGCGTTGCCATGGGAGCGGATCTCTCCACCGGTGAGGGACTCGGACCGGATCGGGGCGCGGCGCCCTGGGTCGAGGTCCTCTTCTCGACCCCCCTTCGAGGCGACACCGTCCGCACCACCAGTGGTTTCACCCTCCGGCAGGTCAACCGCCCCCTCCCGGTCTTCCTGGCGCCCGAATCCATCGTGGCGGAGTCCCTCGATGCCATGGGTGCCGACGCGCCCTCCGAGGGGGCATACCGGTCCCACAGCCGAAATGTCCTCACCGGCTTCAGCCGGCTCGACTGGGCCATCGGCGAATCGACCGCATGGTCCATCCTGGCCCACGCCGCCGTCCTCCCCGAGGGCGATGGCATCGGCGCGCTCCCCCCCCTTCCGGAGGGAATCACCCCCGCGGAGAGCGGCGCCGACCTCCTGGTGGCATCGCGGCTCCTCTCGGCCTCCGAAGATGGAAATGCCCTCCACTTCAATGTCTCCTTCCATCGATCGAGCCGGACCACCGGCGACCCGGAAGGGTGGAGCGATGCCGTGGCCGGGCCGTCCCTCCTGGACCGCGGGCTGGTCTTCGGCCCGGTCCTCGATGGACAGGGAGAGTTCGACCGCACCCGCTTCGAGCTCTCCCCCGGCGGGACCTGGACCGGGGAGCGCCTCCGGCTCAGTGGCGGCATGACCCTGGGACTCGAAGGGTGGAACGACCGGCGGCCCGCGGCCTCGGGGGCCCACAGACTTCTCCCCGCTCCCGGATCGGTGGGTCCCGGCACCGGGATCCTGGAACACGCCACCGAAGGGGCCGAACGGGACCGCTCCGTCTCGAGCCAGCACCTCTCGGTCTTCGGTGAGGCGCGCTGGTCGCCCACTACGGAGCTGCGCCTGGTGGCCGGCGCCCGCATCGACTGGGAGCGGCTCCCCTTCGAAGACCTGGAAGTGAACGAGGCGTGGAACGCCGCCACCGGAATCGTCGATCCCCTCCCCGAGGGCTCGGTGGTCCAGTTCAGTCCCTCCGGTGCGCTCCGGTGGGAACCTGCGGCCCTTCCGGGGCTCGGCTTCACCGTCACCGGAGCACTTCACCCGGGGACCACCGAGCCCGGTCTCATCGGAGAGGTCTTCCATGACCGGGAGGGGGCCTGGTCCCTCCGGACCCTGGGCACCGGATCCGGCGCCGTCGAGTACCGGGGCGATCGCCTCACCCTCGTGGGGCCGGAGTTTCGGGCGCCCCGCACCTCCTCGGTGGCGGCTCGCATCGACGGGAACCCCGTCCCCTCGCTCCGCCTCGGGGTCGAGGTCTTCCGAGACCGCACCGACTATCTCCCCCGCCGACGGGACCTGAACCGGGTGCCCGGCGCAGGGATCGTCGACCAGTTCGGCAGGGAGCACCGAGGCGTCCTGGTGCGCGAGGGCGACCTCATCACCCACCGGCCCGGCTCCGACCGGCGCTTTCCCGGTTTCGACCGGGTCTGGGCCCTTGAGGCCGATGGCTGGTCCGATACCCGGGGGGTCGGGGCTGGTGTGACGTGGGAAGCGGGCCCCCTCCTGGCCGAGGCGAACTACCGCTTCTCCGAGACCACCGACAACGCGCCCCATGACCCGGCCGGCGCCCCCTACCCCCTCCCTGGTCAGCATGGGGCCGACCTCCGCGACGCCGGATGGGTCGAGGGGGTGGCCGATCGCGACCGACCGCACCAGCTGGGCCTCCTGGCGGCTCTCGAAGTGGAGAATCCGTTCGTGGAGCGATTCTCGATCTCCTACCAGCTCCGGTCCGGACGGCCCTTCACTCCGGGGGTACGCGACGCCCTGGGATCCGGGTGGGAGGCCGGGTGGAGCCGGCTCGAGGCCATCGCACTCCCCTCGGGAGAGTCCCTGCCCACTGTCGGTGACGGATGGAGCTGCGACCGTACCACCGGTGCAGGAGGCCGCCTCCAGCGAAACGCCTGTCGGGGCGAAGCGCTCCACGCACTCAACCTGGGGGTTCTCCTCTCGCTCCCGGACTTCGGGCCCGGCCGCGCGTCCATCCGGATCGAGGCGCTGAATCTCCTGGATCGCTCCGATGTGCTCCGTGATCCGGCCCTCTTCGTGGTGGACGGGTCCACCGACTTCCAGCTTTCGCCGGGGGGAGGGTCGGTGACCCTCCCGGTGACCACGAACCCCACCTTTGGTGAACCCGTGGTCCGACTCGACGACGGCCGCCTCCTGCGCATTGGCCTCGAGTACAACTTCCGATGATGACGAACCGTTTAGCGCCCCGGCCCCAGCACCGCCCCCGAAGGGGGGCCCTGGTCCCCGTTCTCCTCTTCCTTCTGGTCGCCATGGGGGGATGCGAAGGAGCCGGAGAGGACCGGGTCTTCGACCTGGGCCCCACAGGCATCGTCGACATCCAGGCCTTCATCGATGTGGATCGGAGTGGCACCTTCGGGGGCGCCGACCGCCCCCTGGTCGACACCCCGGTGGGGCTCCGATTCCCCGGCTCGGTGGACACCCTCGCCTTCGGCACCACCAATCCGGTGGGAGAGGCCAGATTCACCGCCGTTCCCGCAGGGGCGCTCGAGGTCTTCTTCGACGAAAGCCGCCTCGGCGATTCCCTGGTGGTGAGCCTGAGGGACCCCGATCCGTTGCGGCTGATTTCCGGCACGGAGCTCACCGCCGTGCTCGCCCTCAGCTATCCCGTTGTGAAGATCTTCGAGGCGAGGGAGTGGGCGGCGGATCGCCGCATCTTCGTGGAGGGGGTGGCGGTGAGCCCCACCGGCGCCCTTCCGGGCGACGCCCTCCACATTCGCGATGACACCGGATGGCTCCGGGCCGAGGGCACTTCCGGTCCCGCCCTCGCCATCGGTGACTCGGTGCGGATTCGGGGGGTCGTGCATCGAGAGGGTGGAAGCACGGTTCTCCGCCAGGGACTCCGACAGACCATGCCGGGGTCCGGAGCCCCGCCCACCCCGATCGACGTCACCTCCCACGAGGCCCGCAACGCCGGCCCCGCCCTCGATGGCGCCCTCGTGCGGATCACCGACGCCGCCATCTCGCAGACGGTCTTCCAGGGGGGCGTCGCCACAGCGCAGCTCTCCGACGGGTCGGGGCCCCTCATGGTCCAGATCCCCCAGGGCCACCTGGTCCAGGCCAATCTCCCCATTCCGCGGGGCGGAGGAGTCGTGGAGGTCACCGGAGTGCTCATCCCCCAGTCCCAGGGGACGAGCTGGCTCTTGCGAACCCGGTCCGGAGCCGATATCGCGATTACCTCCACCGGCACCATGACGGGCCGGGTCTTCATTCCTGCGCCGGACGACGAGGATGACGATGACGGAGAGGACGATGGCGAGGAGAATGGGGACGAAAACGGAAATGGAGAGGGCGATGGAGACACCGGCCAGGTACAGGGCGCGGAAACTCCCCTCTCCGGCGTGCGCGTCCTCCTGCGGGCCGACCAGCTTTCCGGCGATGTGATCGCCGAGGGCGTGACCGACTCCGACGGCCGCTTCCGGATCGAGGGGCTCCCCACCGGCGCCTATCAGGTGGAACTGGACCCCTTCACCTACCCGGAGGAACTTACCATCGGAACCATAGAACCGAGTCCGGCGCTCATTACCACCAACGGGGTGACCGATGTCATGGTCCCCCTCCTTCCACCTGAAGCCGACGGATCCACTCACCCGCAAGAGGAGCAATGACGCGATGAACAATGAATCGGACCCGCCGGAGCACGACAAACCGGTGGTACTGGTGGTCGAAGACGACACCACGGTGCTGGGGTTCATCGTGCGAACCCTCCGGAGGGCGGGCTATACCTGCCTCACCGCGGAGTCGGCCGAAGAAGCGCTCCAGGTCTCGAGCGAGGGGGACCGGGCCATCGACCTCCTGGTCCTCGACATCATGCTGCCGGACTCCTGGGGAACGCGCCTCATGCAGGACGTTCGATCCCAGCACCCGGAGGTGGGGGTGGTCCTCACCTCGGGCTTCACCGGAGACGACCCCGTCCTGGCGGCGGGGGTGGAGGCCCGGGACCCGGACATCCCCTTCCTCAAGAAGCCCTTCAGCGGCGAGGAGCTCGTCGCGTCCGTCCGATCGGTGCTCGAACGGAGGTGAGGTCGGGCCCGGTCTCCGGGCCTGCCGCCGTCCTACCGCACCGAGCCGGGGAAGCGGTTGTTCACCACATTGGTGAGGGTCGATCCCCAGCGGTAGTTGAAGCCGATGGAGGCTTCGTACCGATAGCCCGTGGGAAGGGAGACCCGCCCGAGGAGGATGTCCTCGTCGGAGAAGTTCGACGCTGCCACATGGATCTGGTCATTCACCCGCGAGGCGTCGCCGGAGAGGTTGAGTTCGAGCCCCCGGCTGATGCGGTAGCTGATGTCTCCACCCACCCCATAGGAATAGAGCGACGTGTCATGGAGGTACTGCGACGATTCGATGCCGAACCCGGCATTCCCCCAGGGCTCTCTGGCCCGGTACTGGAAGGCGAAGCGGTGCTGTGGAAGGGTCTCCACCATCGCGCCGAAGATCGTTTCCTCGTAGTAGTTGGAGTACTCCATCCCGGCGGCGTAGTGGGCGATGAACTGCCGACGGTTGGCCTCCATGTAGGGATAGTAGTTCCACTCCACCGCCGGACGGACATTCACACGGGCCCGACGGTTCTGGTTGATGGAGTTCCCGGCGCCGGCATCGATTCCCACCGAGATGTGGTCGCTGATGGAGCGGACCACCAGTCCGCCCACCCGCCACGAGTCGGTGTCGTTCCGGACTTCACGGCCATCGGAGAGTTCGATGGTCTGCCGGCGGAAGTTGGACCAGAAGGTGAGGTCCATCTTCCAAGCCTCGGTCACCCGATTCGCACTGAGCGAGGGATTGATCCGGCGCTCGGAGCGACGCTCCTGGATGTCCATGTTCCCGGAGAGCCCGAAGCGGAAGGTCCAGTAGTTCCAGGGGTCATAGACCGCCCCGGAGGCACTTCCTCCACCTTCGCCGAGGTCTCCACCCTCCTCGCCATTGACGACGTTCCCCCGGAAGGCGAGTTCGAAATCTCCACCCTGGCCGGCTTCCACTGCGTAGCGGAGGAGGCCGATCTGGAAGGCATGGGTGAGTCCATCCATGACCTCCGCCTGCACATCGGTGCCCATCGAGGTGTAGGTGAGCCGGTCGTCCCGACCGTCCATCTCGCGAAGTCCGATGAAGTCGAGGGTGTACTGGATCCCGCCGCCACCGGCGCCGGAGCTGGTGAAGATGACGTGGAGGTCGGCATCGGTGCGATCCCGGGCCCAGTCCACGAAGCGGATCTCGGTCTGGAAGTGGTTGCTGTTGCAGTTCCGACGGTCCTGGCAGTCCAGGTAGACCTTCAGCCGGGAATCCGCCCCCTGGGAGATCCCCGCCGACCGCAACTGCCCCTCCAGGGCAGTGGGAAGGGAGAAGAGCGCCACGAGGACGACCGCCCCAAAGCTGTTCAGGAGTTTTGGGAGGATCCCGGTGAAACCCGGTCGCAGGTGCAATCTATCATTCATAGGTCCGCCATTGTAAGTATCTCTCACCATCGATGCGCCGGCCGTCCGGCAGGGCCGTCTCATGTGTGCTATCCTGATGCAGGGGAGGTCAGGAACGTTAGACGACTCCGGCCGAAAGGGAAAGTTCCCACGTCCAATCGGGTACACTCGGTGACCCGATGGTGGCCGTCCGTCGCACCGCGGAGGGCTCGCCTCCCCGGCGCTCGGACTCGAACCTCGATCCCGGGAGAAATGTGAAGATCCTGCTCCTGTGCGAAGGTGATCCGGAGACCCACGACTCCTGGTCGGGGGTCACCCGGAGTCTTCTCCTGGCCCTCCGGGAGGCGGGTCATGAAGTCATCGCAGGCGATGTGGAGCTCTATCACGCCGCTCGGCTCTGGAACGCCGTGCGGTCCATCCGCTGGTCTCCCCGGCGGTGGCGCATGTGGTACCGGCTCGGCGACACGACCTTCCATGCCCGCTCGCGGCGGGCGCACGCCCTCTTGAAGAAACACGGGGACTCCGTCGACCTCATCCTCCAGATCGGCGCCACCTTCCATGTGGATCCCGGGGAGACGGTTCCCCTCTACCTCTACTGTGACTCCAATATCGAGCTCGCAAGCCACGCCGCCTACACCGGGGTCACCGAAGCGAGTCCCCTGACAGCGGCGGAACTGGCCGCCATCCGCCGCCGCGAGGCGGAAGTCTACGCGCGGGCACGGGTCATCTTTACCATGAGCGACCAGTTGCGAGACTCCTTCCAGAGCGACTTCGACCTCGATGGGGATCGCCTGGTGACCGTCCACTGCGGCCCCAACACCCGGATTCTCGACGGGGCGACACCGGAGCGCGAACCCGACCATCCTCCCACCATCCTCTTCATCGGACGAGACTTCGCCCGAAAGGGAGGCGCCCTCCTCCTGGAGGCCCTGCCCCGGGTCCGCGAAGAGATCCCCGACGCGCGCCTGGTGATGGTCGGGCCCGAGGCGGTCCCCGGAGACCCCCCCGAGGTGGAGCGCCTGGGTTACCTGGACCGGGACACCCCCGAGGGCGCCGCGGCGATGGATCGAGCCTACCGGGACGCCACCCTCTTCTGTCTCCCCACCCGCTTCGATCCCTTCGGTACCGCCTTTGTCGAGGCCATGTACTACGGCCTCCCCTGCGTCGGTCCCCACGCGTGGGCGGTGCCCGAGATCATTCTCGACGGTGAAACAGGCCGACTCTTTCCCCCGGAGGACGCGGACGGCCTTGCCGAGGCCCTCATCGACCTCCTCTCCCGCCGGGAACGGGCCCGGGAGATGGGACGAGCCGCCCGGAAGCGGGTGCTGAAGCACTTCACCTGGCCGGGCATCGTGAAGAAGATGGAGGCGTCCATCACCCGCACCCTCGACCGAAGCGGAGTCTCATGACCTCGCGTCTGAAGCCCATCCGCGCCCGGATCCCCCTCTCGGTGCCCCACCTCACCGGAGCGGAGGGAGACGCCGTCCAGCGGGCCATCGATTCGAACTGGATCGCCCCCATCGGTCCCGAGGTGGACGCCTTCGAGGAGGAGGTGCGGAGCCAGGTCGGAGCCGGCGCCGCTCTCGCCACCACATCGGGGACCGCGGCGATCCACCTGGCCCTCCGGGTGCTGGGCGTCGGGGAGGGCGACGAGGTGCTGGTGAGCACCCTCACCTTCTGCGCCTCGGCGAATCCGGCCCTCTACCAGGGCGCGCGCCCGGTCTTTGTCGACGCGGACCTCCGGTCATGGAACATGGACCCGGTGCTTCTGGCCGACGAGGTGGAGCGAATGGGCCGGGCGGGCCGCACCCCTGCGGCGGTGGTCGTGGTCCACCTCTTCGGCCAGCTCGCCGAGATGGCCCCCATTCTCGAGGTCTGCAGCCGATGGGAGGTCCCGGTGGTGGAGGACGCCGCCGCGGCCATGGGCTCCCGCTACCTCGAGGAGGGCCGGCCGGCGGGTCATGCCGGCGCCCTGGGCGACCTGGGGATCTACTCCTTCGACGGCAGCAAGATGATCACCACCTCCATGGGGGGAATGCTCCTGGGCCGGAAGAAGGAGCCCATCGAGCACGCCCGGAAGCTCGCTCGGCAGGCCCGGGAGCCGGTGGCCCACTACGAGCACGAGGAGATCGGCTTCAATTACCGCATGAGCAATCTCCTGGCCGCCTTCGGCCGTGCGCAGCTCCCGGCGCTCCCCGACCGGGTCCGCCAGCGCAGGGCGATCCACGAGGGCTACCGGGAACGTCTCTCGGAAGTGGAAGGGATCGGATTCCAGCCCGAGGTCCCCTGGAGTCACTCCACCCGGTGGCTCACCGCCATCACCCTCGATCCCGAGCGGATTCCGGTCTCGCCGGAGACCCTCCGGCTCCAGCTCCTGGAGACGGGAATCGAGTCCAGGCCCCTCTGGAAGCCCCTCCACCTCCAGCCGGTCTATCGCCGGCTTGGACTCCGGAAGCTGGGCGGGGAGGCGTCCGAATCCCTCTTCCGGCAGGGTCTCTGCCTTCCCTCCTCCTCCTCTCTCGAGGCGGGAGAGCTGGATCGCATCTGCCATCGAATCAAGGAGGTGGTCACCGATGCCTGACGCCCACCTGGCCTCGCGCCCCGATCCCGAGAAGGTGGGGCAGCGCAAGGGACTCCTCCTGGCGGGGGGCGCCGGACGACGGCTCCACCCCATGACTCTCCCGGTGAGCAAGCACCTCCTCCCCATCTACGACAAGCCGATGATCTACTACCCCCTCGGCGTCCTCATGCTGGCGGGAATCCGGGAGATCGCGGTGGTGACGACCCCCAGGGACCGCCCCGCCTTCGAGGCACTTCTCGGAGAAGGCTCCCGGTGGGGCCTCCAGATCGAGTTCCTGGAGCAGCCCGAGCCCAGGGGGATCGCCGAAGGCCTCGTCCTGGCGGAACCCTTTCTCGACGGGACCCCCTCCATGGTGATCCTGGGAGACAACTTCCTCTACGGGGCCCAGCTCATCAAACAGCTCCGGGAGAGCGCCGCCGAGGAGGGTGGCGCCGGAATCTTCGGCTACCGGGTCCGGGATCCGAGGGCCTTCGGCGTCGTCACCGTCGACGAGAACCTCGAGCCGCTGGCGCTGGTAGAAAAGCCCCGGGACCCCCCGAGCCCCTGGGCCATCGTCGGCCTCTACCTGCTGGATGGATCCGCGCCGGAGCGGGCCCGCCGGCTCACCCCGTCCCCCCGGGGCGAACTGGAGATGACCGACCTCCTCCGGGGATACCTCGACGAGGGGACGCTCCGGCTCGAACTCCTGGGCCGGGGCATCTCCTGGCTCGACACCGGAACCCCGCAGAACCTCCTGAACGCCGCGCACTTCGTACAGCTCCTGCAGGAGCGCCAGGGACTCCGGGTGGGCGCTCCCGAGGAGATCGCCTTCCGGATGGGCTACATCGACCGCGACGCCCTCTGCGCCCTGGCTGACGAACTGGCGGACACCGAGTACGGCGAAGACCTCAGGGCATTGGCGGCCTCGGACCCCCGGACCCGCTGACGGCAGGCGCCGCTCCCGAGCCCTCCTACCGCTCGCCGGGCCCCTTGCGTTCCTCGAGCCACCACGGATTCTCGCGCGCCCATTCAAGGGTCCGGCGGATCCCCTCGTCCAGGGGTGTCCGAGCCTCCCACCCCAGCACCTCCCGGGCCCGTTCCACCCCCGGGACCCGGCGGGGGATGTCCTCGTACCGCCCTCCCCACTCGGCCTCGGTGTCGAAGTAGACCGGCTCCAGGTCCACCCCCGCGTGCTGGAGGATCGTTCGTACCACCTCTTCCATGGTGGACTCCACCGGACGCCCCAGGTTGAAGGCGTGCCCCGACGCCTCGGGCTTCACCCCCACCTCGACGAGTCCCTCGACGATGTCGCCGATCCAGGTGAAGCAGCGGGTCTGGCTCCCGTCGTCGTAGATCACCGGCCGCTCGCCCCGGAGCACCTTCCAGACACTCCGACTCACCACGTAGTCCGGGAGCTGGCGGGGACCATAGGCATTGAAGAAGCGCACGATGGCCGCGCTCAGCCCCCGCCGCGCCATCCCATGGATCATGTGCTCCGCCACCGCCTTCGAGGAGCCGTAGCTCCACCGGTCCACCGAGGTGCTCCCCAGCACCCGGTCGGCATCTTCGTGCCAGGGGACCTCGGGGTTTCGCCCGAAGACCTCGCTGGTGCTGGTGTAGACCAGGTGCGCACCGCACGCCTCCACCTGCTCCAGCACCCGGCGCGTTCCTCCCACCACCACATCCACCACCGCCAGGGGGTCCCGCACATAGTGGTGCACCCCCACCACCGAGGCCAGGTGGTAGACCACCTCCGGGTCGCCCTCGAAGGCCTGGCGGAGCGCGTCGTCGTCGCGGATGTCACCGGTGACCCAGCGGACCCGTTCCACCGAGTCGGCCAGGGTCCGCACCGCCTCCGGCGGGGTCAGGTC
>SLSF01000221.1 GCA_007130605.1 Gemmatimonadota bacterium
ACCTCCGGGTGGTCCACCACGCCCAGAACCAGGGGAAGGCCATGGGGCTCCGGTCGGGCGCCCTCGCCTCCCGGGGCGAGTACCTCGTCTGCATCGATGGCGACGCGCTTCTGGACCCCCACGCCACCACCTGGATCATCCGCCACTTCCTCTCGGGTCCCCGGGTGGGGGCGGTTACCGGGAATCCGCGAATCCGCACCCGCTCCACCCTCCTGGGCAAGGTTCAGGTGGGAGAGTTCTCGGCCATCATCGGGCTCATCAAGCGGACCCAGCGGATCTATGGTCGGGTCTTCACCGTGAGCGGGGTGGTCACCGGCCTCCGCAAGTCGGCGCTCCACCAGATCGGGTACTGGTCCACCGATATGGTCACCGAGGACATCGATGTCTCCTGGGCACTGCAGCGCGAACACTGGGATGTCCGCTACGAGCCCAATGCCCTCTGCTGGATCCTCATGCCCGAAACCCTCCGGGGACTCTGGCGCCAGCGACTCCGCTGGGCCCAGGGGGGTGTCGAAGTGCTCATGCGCTACGGGAGCAGCCTGCTCAACTGGCGCCGCCGCCGCATGTGGGGAGTCCTCCTGGAGCACTCCCTCTCCATCGTCTGGGCGTACCTCATGGCGGCGACGGTGGTCCTCTGGGCCCTGGGATTCTTCGTCGTCGTGCCCGAACCCATCCGGGTGGGGACGGTTCTTCCCGAATGGTACGGCGTCTTCCTGGGCTTCACCTGTCTGCTGCAGTTCGCCGTGAGTCTCGCAATCGACGGACGCTATGAAAGAGGTCTCGGACGCTACTACTACTGGATGGTCTGGTATCCCATCGCCTTCTGGACCATCAACATGCTGACCACGGTCGTCGCCGTGCCCAGGGCCCTCGTGAAGCGGCGGGGCACCCGGGCGGTCTGGGTCAGCCCGGACCGGGGATTGAAGCCATCATGAAGGGACCCACCATGCCCCGCACCGGACCCGGGCGGGAGACCCAGCTCATCTTCGACCGCCCCGAGCTCCAGGCGCGCCGTCACCGATGGGTCTACTCGACCCTCACCCTCATCGCCTGGGTCATCTGGATGTACCTCTGGCTTCCGGTGATCACCCTGGTGGCCTGGTACTTCGGGGTGCGCACCTTCCTTCGCGAAGTGGTGATCCCCGACCCCGGGACGGTGCTGGCCATCGGGCTCATCTACCTCCTGGTGGTGGCGATCCTCGGGGTGATCCTCATCGGGTGGTCCCGCTACAATCTGGGGCGATTCGGCGGGAAGGACCGGCGGAAGGAGCCCCGTGACGTATCCGATGCAGAGGTGGCCGAGCACTTCGGGATCGAGGAGGGGACCCTGGGGGAGCTTCGGTCCGGGCGGGCGGTCACCCTTTCCCATTCCTCCGAGGGTTCGGTGGAGGGGATCATGGTGGGGGATTCGACAAGGGCGGAACCGTCTCCGGGCACGCCACGCCCGAGCACCCCGTCTCCGGGCACCCCACCCTCGAGCACGCCACCTCAGAGCCCGCCGGTCACCCCGCAGTCCGATCCCGAGCCATCGTCCGCATCGCATCGATGAAGCGGTCGAGCTCCTCCAGGGTGGTGTAGACCGAGGGGCTCACCCGCACCCCGCGACAGTCGGGGTGACCGATGGGGGTCACGATGATCCGGTGGTTCCGCCAGAGGCCATCGACGATCTCCGAGGGCTCCATCCCCTCGATGGCCACATTGGCGATTCCGGCGGCGAAGCCGGGCGCCAGGCTGGTGTTCAGATGCACCCCGTCCTCCTCCAGAAGGGCTCGCGCCCAGTAGTCCCGGAGGTGCACCAGCCGCGCCTCCTTCCGCTCCGCCCCGATCCCCTGGTGGAAGGCGAGGGCCGCTCCGATGGCCAGGTAATTGGCGCACGGATGGGTTCCGATCTCCTCGAACTTCCGGATGTCGTCGTCGAGGGACTCCGGGGAGGCCATGAGGGGCCAGAGCTCCGGGATCCGTTCCCGGCGCACATAGAGCATCCCGGTGCCGAAGGGGGCGAAGAGCCACTTGTGGAGCGACGACGCGTAGTAGTCGCACTCCAGGTCGGCGTGGGTGAAGGCGAAGTGCGCGTAGGCGTGGGCGCCGTCGACGATGACGGGGATGCCGTACCCCCGCGCCATCTCCACCACCTCCCTCACGGGGAGGATCTGTCCGGTAATGTTGATCATGTGGCACATGAGGATCAGCCGGGTCCGATCGGTGATCTGCTCCTCGAAGCGCCGCACCACCTCGGCGGGATCCTCGGCCGGCACCGGGAGGGGGAACTGCTTCAGGACGATCCCCTCCCTGCGGACCCGCTGCTCGAAGGTGGTGAGCATGCGGGGGTAGTCCTGGTCGGTGGTGAGGACCTCGTCGCCGGGCTCCAGGTCGAAGCCGAGCTGGCAGATCTGGAGCGACTCCGAGGCATTCCGGGTGATGGCCATCTCTTCCGGGTGGCACCCGAAGTCCCGGGCGAGCTGCTGCCGGATCCCCTCCTTCTGTGGTTCCAGGACCCGCCACATGGTGTAGACCGGGGCCTCGTTGGAGAAGGTCAGGTAGCGCTGCATCGCCTCCTGCACCACGGCGGGTGCCGGGCTCACTCCGCCATTGTTCAGATTCACCATCCCCCGATCGACGGTGAAGGCCTGCTGCACCTGGCGCCAGAGCTCCTCGTCGAGTGCGGCTTCCCGGGGAGGCCGGGCGTCGCCCCGAAAGGCCTCGAGGACCCCGTCGATCCGGGTGGGCTCCAGGAATCCGGTGCCGGAGAGGGCGCCGGAGGTGGCCAGGGAGCCCAGGGGCGAGCTCCCCAGAGCGGCGGCCCCGGCCATCGATGCGAGAAAGCGGCGGCGGGTGGTCATCGGTCCTCCAGGAGGGTGCGTTCAAAGAGGTCGGCGATCCGACGGTAGTAGTCGTACCGACTCGACTCGTGGGCGAAGTTGTGCTGCTCCAGGGGGTAGATCATGACGTCGAAGTCCTTTTCCAGCTCGATCATGCGCTGCACAAGACGGACTGCGTCCTGGAAGTGCACATTGGCGTCGATGACACTGTGCACCAGGAGGAGTTCGTCTTCGAGGCCCTCGGCGTGGTAGATGGGGCTCGAAGTGCGGTACGCTTCTTCGTCTTCGTGGGGGACATTGAGGATCCGGCTGGTCCACCCGTCGCTGTAGTGGGCCCAGTCGGTGACCCCGTCATTGGAGACCCCCGCGGCGAAGACCCCGGGGTAGCGGAAGAGGCTCATGAGGGTGAAGAAGCCCCCGTACGAGACGCCGTACATCCCGATCCGCGCCCGATCGACGCCATGCTCCCGGACGAGCCAGTCCACGGCGGCCACTGCGCCATCCACATCGCTGATGCCCATGGAGCGGTAGATGTCGGTGCGGTAGTCGCGACCGAAGCCGGCGCTGCCCCGGTAGTCGAAGTCCAGGACGACGTAGCCCTGCTCCACCAGCCAGTGGATGAAGCCCACATGGTTGGCGAAGCCGTAGACCGACCAGCCGCGGTGCGCGAACTGCCGGTAGCCGCCGCCATGGATGTGGAGGACGGCGGGGCGGGCCTCGTGCATCTCGTCGGGAAGGTAGAGGGCGGCCCAG
>SLSF01000339.1 GCA_007130605.1 Gemmatimonadota bacterium
TCCGGGTCCACGTGGGGGAGGTTCTCCACCATCCAGTCGTAGGCGGAGGCCGCGTCGTCCACCTCGTACCCGCCGTAGTCGATGGCGTCGTGGAATTCCTGTCCGTACCCGGTGCTCCCCCGGTACTCGGGTGCGATGACGACATAGCCCCGCTCCACCGCCTCTTCGATGAAGGGCCAGTAGTTCGGGGTCCAGTTCCCGTGGACTCCACCATGGACCCAGATGAGGGCCGGATGGCCATGCTCGCCCCGGGGCTCGAGGGGCTCGTAGAGGTACGCCGGAATGTCCAGGTCTCCCACCGAGGAGCGGTACTCGATCTTCCGGTACGCCAGCACGCCCTTGCTCACCGCCTCGAAGATGGAGTCGGTGACCGCCTTCTGGGCGATGTCCCGCTCGAAGTCCCTCCCGATGGAGTGGTCGGCCGGGTCATTGCTCACATAGAGGAGCCGCGCCCGGTCCGGGTCCATCTCGACCTGGCCCTGCTGTGCCTCGACGAGGGTGGGTGACATGAGGAGGAGAAGGGAAAAGAGGAGGACGCCCGGGGCGAGGAGGGGCCGCGTGGCCGAAGGCCGACGGAGGAGAACAGGCGCGGTCCTCGGGCTGGAAGAAAGGGGGGCGAACCGCATCGGAGCACTCCGAGTAAGGAGGAGGTGGGTGGATCGGGTCCGGGTGGATCCGCCAAGCTATGGGAGGGGCCGGGACGGGGCCAGAGGGGCACAAATGACACCGCCCCCCCGAGCAGACTCGGAGGGGGCGGCGGCGTTGGTGGGATGGGGCTGTCGGCTTCGTGGCCTGGATCCGGACGGGCGGTGCAATGGGAGTTCGGGTCCGGACGGGTGATGGGGTTCAGGGCCTGGGTCCGGGCGGTGTTGGGGTCAGGGCCCGGACCTGTCCTGGCGGGTCAGCCGTCGCCGCCCCCGCCGGTGGAACGGGCGGGGCGAGTGTCTCCATCTCCACCCCCGCCGGAGGAGCGGGTGGGCCGGGTGTCTCCGCCGCCACTGCTATGTCCGGTGGTCGGGTTCACCCGTCCTCCGGAAGTGGGAGGGGGCGAAGAGCGGGTGGGGCGGGCCTGTCCCGAGGACCCGGAGCTGCTCCCGGATGCGGGGCGGGTCTGGGCTGGCCGAGTCTGGCTCGGCATGCCCTGCGATGGCCGCGTCTCCGAGGGCTGGGCGGGCCGCACCTGGGAGCGTGGGGCCCGGAAGCCCTGGGTCGGCGAGACCGAGCCTCCACTCCCCCGCACCGTGCCGGGCACGACGATGTAGCGCGGACCACGATATCCCCATCCGGAGCGGCCACCGAAGGCGTAGCCGGGGGCGCCGTAGTACCAGAGCATGTCACGGTAGACGGGGTCCCAGCAGTAGCGATCCCAGCTCCGGCACCGGGTAGTGGCGCCGTAGTAGTACGGAGAGGGCGGGTAGGCCTGCTGGGCGGCGGCGCGGGCCGGGGCGGGCCGGGCCTCACCGGCATCGACCACGAAGCGGTCCGGGTAGCTCACCGCCACCATCATGTCGATGACCTCGTCGGGGACTCCGGCGGCGCTGTACCGCTGCAGGGCCCGGGCATCGAGGGTGTAGGGCTCGGCGACCTCGGCCACCAGGGCCGCGGTGACCTCGGCGCCCACCCGATCGACGGCCTCCACCAGAGCCCCCTCGTCGAGGGCGCCGGAGGAGTGGAGCCTCGAGGTCCGGATGGCCAGCTCCCGCTCGGCACCCGGGGCGCTCACCTCGTGCCGGGCCAGGGTGCGCTGCGAGGCGGCGCGGAAGGCTCGGACCGCCATCGCCTGCTCGCGTTCGGCGGAGCGGACGCCATGGATCTCGATCCACTCCCGACCCTCGTCCGCCATGGCGAAGACGCCCCGGGTGGTCCGGTAGACCCCCTCGGTGCATTCGAGGTCGGAGAGGATGAAGGCCCGCTTCCGGTCGGCGGACCAGTGCGCTTCGCGGGTGCCCTCGCACCCACCGTCGGCTGCGGGAACCGGCTGCCCGTCGGCGATGATGCGCTCCTCGCCCACCACTTCGCCTTCGCTGTAGGTCAGGACCTCGACTCCCCCGTCGGTGGGGGCGAAGCAGACCAGGAGCTCGGCGCCATTCTCGTCATCGGCCAGGTCGGTGGGCTCCCAGCAGCCGATCCAGGCGGTCCACCCGGCATCGAGTACGGGGTGCACGCCAGGATCACCCGGTCCGGCGGGCTCCGCCTCCACGGGGGCCGGCAGGGCCATCAGGGCCACTGCAGCGAGTGCGAGGGTCGGTAGGGTCAGGCGTGTCATGGTTGCTCCCGGTTCCTGGCGTTTGATCGGCCGTCCATGTTACATACACTTAGAAACGAACGGAGAGCCCCGCGGTGAGACGGAGCCCGTTCAGATTGATGGTGTCAAAGTCCCTGAAGTCGCCATCCAGGGAGTCTTCTCCCCAGAAATAGCGGCCCTCCAGGGTCAGGGCCAGGTTCCGTCTGAGGGTGACCTCTCCTCCGCCACCGGCGTAGAGGAGGAAGACCGCTCCATCCGACAGGAAGTCGTCCTCGAAGATGACGGGGGGATCCTCGACCTCATCGACGAAGTCCCCGAACTGTCGGAACTCGTAGGCGCCCACCCCGAGTCCGGCGGCGAGGAAGGCATTGGCCCGGGTGGGGATCCAGGCGAACTGCCCGAGGGTCTCCCCTCGCGGGAGCACGTAGCCTTTCAGGCCCAGCTGTCCCGTGGGGCCCAGCCGAACCCGGGTGGCCTGGCGGATGGGCGATCCGTCGACCTCCTCCCAGTCGCGACTCTCGTGGTGCACCGTGACCTGGCCTCCATCGAGGCCGAGGGTGACCTCCACATGGTCGTCGACCCAGACCCCGAACTCGATCCCGAGACTGCCCCCCCGGAAGTCCTCCGCCTGGGTGGTGAAGCGGTCGGTGGTGAAGTCGAAGAGGAGGCCACTCGCCTGGTAGTCCATCATGCCGCCCCGGATGGTGACGCTCACACTCGGGGGCGAAAAGAGGAAGTCGGGCTCGGCGCCCTGGGCCTGAAGGTCCAGAGCGGGGGCGGCCGCGACAAGTGCCGCGACCCCCGGGATCAACCAGCGGATCGGGGACATGGACAAGACTCCGGGTCGGGGACTGGAATCAGGCAGCCCGTTCCACCCCCAGCGGAACCTGCCTACCATAGAGTACTACGGTGCGCGCTTCGGGGAGTTCCCGCCGCACCCATCTGCAGCTTCGGGGAGTTCCCGAGCCGCTCCACCGGTGCCCCGGCGCCGGAACCACTACTTCCACGCAAGGGTCCTCCCCGAAAGGGAGAGTACCGAAAGCCCATGTCCGACTCCAAATCCCGAGATGCCCTCCGTGCCTGGTTCCTGGGTCCCCGGGGCGAGAATGCGGAGCTCCTGGAGCGTCTGCTCACCGAAGCGCTCCGAGACCATGTCTTCTGGCGGCGGAACCATCATCCGGAAGACGGCTTCACCATCCGCGAGACCGACAAGCGCCGCGAGGGATACGACGACGCGGTGGCGACCCTCACCCAGGAGCTCATGGGACTCCTGGCCGAGCTGAAGCGGGGGGTCCCCTTTTTCTCGGGACGGTACAAGGGGCA
>SLSF01000243.1 GCA_007130605.1 Gemmatimonadota bacterium
CCGGACCGCCCGCCTCCATCCGACCCCGGTCCGCCGGATCCTGTGGGGACGCTCGTGCGGACCCACCGATTCCGCGGAATCGATCCGGGGATCGGGGCGGGGACGTCCCGGAAGAGGGTCCGGCCCGAAATCGAGTTCCAATTCAGGGAGGCGCTCGATCCGCCGGTGTGAGGGCGTCGAGTGCGGGCCGACGATGGCGAAGGAGGCAGGGCAACGGCGCCGCGAGACACCCGGGACGGGGACGACGACGGGGTGTGACGCGGAAACGCTACATCCGGCGGTCAGCCCGGAGCGGCGGATCCCTCCCTGAGCTCCTGTTCCAGGAGCTGCCGGCGGAGGAGGCGGGCGTAGACGCCATCCAGCGCCAGGAGATCCTGATGGGTTCCCTCCTCGACGAGGCGGCCGTGGTTCAGGACCAGGATCCGGTCGGCGTGCATGACGGCGGTGACCCGGTGCGAGATGAGGAAGGCAGTGCGCTCGCGGAGGTCCTCCCGCAGTTCGGCGAGGATCCGGGCCTCGGTCTGGGTGTCGACGGCGGAGAGGGCATCATCCAGCACAAGGACCCGCGGGTCCCTCGCCAGCGCCCGGGCCAGGGTCGCTCGCTGCTTCTGGCCTCCGGAGAGGTTGATGCCCCGCTCCCCCAGGTAGGTCCGATACCCCCGGGGGAAGGACTCGACCTGGTCGTGGAGCTGGGCGACCTCCGATGCGCGGAGGATCCTGGGGTCCAGCGACTCGGAGGCGGTGTCGGCATCGGCGGCCTCGATCTCGTCCAGCCCGAGCCCCACATTGGCCCCGATGGTCTCGGAGAAGAGGAAGGTGTCCTGGGGGACGATTCCCATCCGCTTCCTCAGGGAGCCGGGGTCGTACTCCGGGAGGGGGATCCCATCGAGGAGGATGACCCCCTCGGTGGGATCATGGAGCCTGGGGAGGAGCTGGACGAGCGAGCTCTTGCCGGAGCCGGTGGGGCCGACCACCGCGACGGTCTCGCCGGGCTCGACCCGGAAGGAGATGTCCTCCAGGACGGGGCGGTCGTCGTCGGGATACCGGAAGGAGACATTCCGGAACTCGATGGCGCCCCGCATCTCATCCCCGAGAGGACGCCCCTGGTTCGGACGAACCCTCGGTTCGCTGTCGAGGATTGCCCGGATCCGCCCCATGGACGCCTCCCCGCGCTGGAAGAGGTTGACGACCCATCCCAGGGCGATCATGGGCCAGATCAGGAGGTTCAGGTAAAAGATGAAGGCGACGAAGTCTCCGACGGAGATCGCTCCCGCCATGACCTCGGTGCCTCCGACCCAGAGGACGATGATCATGGCGGCACCGGTGAGGAGGGAGAGGAGGGGGTGGAAGAGTCCCTGGGCCTTCACCAGGTGGAGGTTGCGGTCCATGTACTCCCGGTTGAGGACATCGAACCTGCGGGCCTGGTCCTCTTCCTGGACATAGGCGCGCACGAGCCGGATCCCCGTCAGATTCTCCTGGACCTGGGTCGAGAGGGTCGAGAACTGCTCCTGGATCGTCTGGAAGCGCTCGTGGATGATCTTCCCGAAGCCCAGAACCGCCGGGGGAAGAAGGAGCATCGGGATCAGGGCCAGGAGGGTGAGGCGAGGGCTGATCCAGAGCATGAGGACCAGGGTGAAGGCCGAGACCACCGTCGTGTTCACCGCGTACATGATGGCGGGACCGGCCGCCTGGCGCACCGCGAGAGTGTCGTTGGTGGCCCGGCTCATGATGTCTCCCGTTCGCTGGCTCCCGTAGAAGGTGGCGTCGAGCCGGAGGAGGTGCCGGAAGAAATCAGCCCTCAGATCGCACTCCACCCGTCGGGAGATCCCGTTCAGCAGTTCCCGCATCCCGTACCGTGCGGCGCCTCCCAGGAGGGCGGCACCGACGATGAGGAGGGCATAGACCAGGAGGGTCCGGTGGGTGATGCCGGGATCCTCCAGCGCATCGATGGCGAGCCGGAGGAGCCAGGGTGCCAGCACCGTGAAGATGTTGGAGATGACCACCAGAAGCAGTCCGAAGAGGAGCCCCGTCCGGTACGGACGGAAGTACGGGAGGAGTGTCCGGAGATGGCTCATTCGGAACCGCGACGGTGTAGGAGGATCGGTACGTGGGAGAGAACTACCCCGATCAAGGGAGAATATATCATGACGACCCTCAGGAAAGTTCCGGTCTTTGCCCTCGTCCTCGCCCTCGCCGCGTGCGGTGGAGATGCGGAGTCGGCGGGCGATCTGGATAGCGAGGCCCTCGAGGAGCAGATCCAGGAGCAGGTCGAGGAGCAAATCGAGGCCGAGGCCCCGCCGGCCCAGACGCCGCCACCGGCCCAGACGCCGCCCACCGGCCAGCAGCAGGCACCCCCGCCGCCGGTGCAGGACCGTCCGCCGGTGCAGCAGGATCCGGTGGAGGATCCCGTGGAGGAGGTCTGGGAGGAGGTGGAGGAGCCCATCAACCTTCTCCCGGTGGGGACGATGATCCCCGCGCGCATGGATCGCGAGATCTCGACCCGGACCCACGCGGCCGGGGACGAGTTCCGCGCCACCGTGAGTGAGGACCTTCGGGGTGCCGATGGGATGGTCCTGGTCCCGGCCGGCGCCGAGGTCATCGGTCGGGTGACCACCTCGCAGGCCAGCTCGGAGAGGGACGAGGGGGCGACCCTGGTCCTCTCCTTCGAGGCGCTGATGGTGGATGGAATGGCTCTTCCCATCCGCGCCACCGTCATCGACGCCGAGGTGCGCGGGGATGCCGCGGATTCGCGGACTCGCTCCGCCGCCACCGTCGCCACCGGTGCGGCTGCCGGTGCGGTACTCGGTCAGATCCTGGGGCGGGACACCCGCTCCACCGTGGCCGGTGCCGCAGTGGGCGCCGTGGCAGGGGCCGGGATTGCAATGACCACCCGGGACGGACACGCCGTGGTGCCGGCGGGCTCGACGCTCCGGCTGCAGCTGGATGAGCCCCTTGTGGCTGGAGGGGTCCGGTAGACCCTTCCCCGCCAGGCGGGAAATATTTTCCGGGTTCGAGGCCCCGTCCCCCCAGGGGGGCGGGGTTTCGTGTGTCTGGACCCTGGCATCGGGGTTGCACATTCATGGGGTAGATGGGCCGGAGCCGCCGGCCCGATCCTTCCCAGCGGAGGTGATCATGAAGCGCAATCCATATTCCATTCGCCGGCTTCTGGTCGGCGGCGCCTTTCTCGCGATCCTCGCAGGATGTGGGGCGGAGCCCGACGAGGAGGGCGTGCCCGACGCCGAGGTCACGGCCGAAGCCGAGCCCCAGCCCAGCGCCCTGATTCCCGCCGAGACCGTCCTCCGTTTCGAAGTGCTGGAGACCGCCTCCACCGAGACGCATGACGCGGGGGATGCCCTCCGCCTGCGCCTGGTGGAGGGTGTCCACGGCACCGGAGGGGCGCATCTGGACGCAGGGAGCAGCGCCCGCGCCGTGATCACCGAGTCTCGCGAGAGTGGCGGCTCCGATGAACAGGCCGTCCTGGCCCTCGATGTGACCACCATACAGGTCAATGGCTCGGAACAGAGCCTCCGGGGCACCATCCAGTCCACCGACCTCGAGGCGGGGACCCGGGATTCGGGTCAGCGAACCGCCGCGACGGTGGCCACGGGCGCGGCTGCCGGGGCGATCCTGGGCCAGGTCCTGGGTCGAGACACCCGGTCGACCACCGCCGGAGCGGCAGCCGGAGCGGTGGCCGGGCTGGGGATCGCCCTCACCACCCGTGATGGCCATGCCGTCCTTCCCGAGGGGTCGCTGATCACCGTCCGGCTGGAGGAGCCCCTGGTGGTTCGCTGAGGAGCGTCACCGTGGACCGGGCGAGGAGCGCGATTCCGAGAGGGAGGATGCCCTCGTCCACATCAAAGCGCGGATGATGGTGGCTGCGCGGCTCCGGAAGACCGGCGCCGAGCCAGAAAAAGGCCCCGGGGGCCTCCCGGGAGAGAAAGGAGAAATCCTCGGACTCCATGATGGGTCCGATCTCCAGGAGGGCTTCGGGGCCGGCCACCTCGTCCACCACCCGGCGGACCCGCTCGGTGAGGGGCGGGTCGTTGACGACGGGGGGATACCCGCTCCGGATCTCCAGATCCACCGCCCCCCCCATGGCCTCCACCGTCCCGAAGGCCCGCCGGAGGCCGGCATGGATCCGCTCTCGGGTCTCGGGCTCGAAGTAGCGCAGGGTGCCCTCCAGCCGGACTTCGTCGGCGATGATGTTCTTCGCCGTCCCCCCCCGGATCATCCCGAAGGTCACAACGGCCGTCTCTGCGGGTGGCACCTGGCGGGCGACCACCTGCTGTGCAGCGGTGATCCCCAGCGCGGCCAGGACGATGGCATCGACCCCGTCGTGCGGCCGCGCCGCATGGCTGCTCCGCCCCCGGATGGTGCAATGGATCTCGTCGGACCCGGCGAAGAAGGGGCCCGGGTCCAGGACCACCCGGCCGGAGGGGAGATGGGCTCCCACATGGAGGCCCAGGATGGCATCGACCCCCTCCATGACTCCCTCCTCCGCCATCCGTCGCCCGCCACTCTTCCCCTCGATGTCCATGGACTCCTCGGAGGGCTGGAAGAGGAAGCGGACCCGGCCCGGAGGGAGGTCACCCCGGTCCCGAAGCCCCGCCAGGAGACGCGCCACCCCGATGAGACCCGCCGTGTGGAGGTCGTGCCCACAGGCGTGCATCACCCCGGGGCGTTCCGAGACGAAGTCGTGGTCATTGGCCTCGGTGATGGGGAGGGCATCCATGTCCGCCCGAAGGGCGATGGTCGGTCCCTCGCCATGGTCCAGGTCGGCGACGACCCCGGTGCGGGCGACGCCGGTCCGCACCTGGAAGCCCAGCGCCTCCATCTCCCTCGCGGCGATGCCCGCGGTGCGGATCTCCTGCCACGAGAGCTCGGGGTGTCGGTGGAGGTCGCGCCGGATTCGGACGACGTCGTCGTGGAGCGCACGGGCATCTTCCAGCAGGGGGTCGGTCATGGCAAACGCTTGCAAGAGGGAACAGTCCCCGCGAAGATATCATCCGGATCCCTCGATACCCACCCCGGACCATGCTCGACGCCAGACTGACGGAGCAGCGCAACCCCAGGAGCGCCGACCTCGACCGGCTCGAGTCGGGTGACCTGGTGGCCCTGATCAATTCCGAGGACCGCACCGTCGCCGAGGCGGTGGGGCGCGAGGCCGAGGCCATCGCCCGGGGGATCGACCTGATCGTCGACACCTTCCGGTCGGGAGGACGCCTCTTCTACGTGGGGGCGGGCACCAGTGGACGGCTCGGGGTGCTCGATGCGGCGGAGATGCCCCCCACCTTCGGTACGGACCCGGAACTCGTCCAGGGGATCATCGCCGGAGGGTACGAGGCGCTGGTGCGGGCCCGCGAGGGAGCCGAGGACGAGGCGGCCGACGGCGCCCGGGCGGTGGAGGAGCGGGGCATCCGGTCCACCGACTTCGTGATGGGGATCGCCACCTCGGGGACGACCCCCTTCGTCCATGGCGCCCTGGATCGGGCGCGAGAGATCGGGGCCCGCACCGGATTCCTCCTCTGCACCCCGCCTTCGGATGCACTCGTCCGACGCCACGACGTCGTCATCGCTCCCCTGGTGGGTCCCGAAGTGGTCACTGGATCGACCCGGATGAAGGCGGGGACCGCCACGAAGCTGGTCCTGAACACGCTGACGACGGGCGCCATGGTCCGCACCGGAAAGGTCTGGGGGAATCTCATGGTGGACCTGCAGGTCACCTGCGCGAAACTGGACGACCGGGCCGGACGGATCCTGAGGGGGACGCTGGGAGTCGAGGCCGACGAGGCAGGCCGACTGCTGGAGGACGCCGGAGGCGCCGTGAAGGTGGCCCTGGTCATGGGGGGACGGGGCGTGACGGCGGACGAGGCCCGAGCGCTTCTGGACCAGGTCGACGGTCGTGTCGGCGAGATCCTGGGGCCCCCGCCATGAAGGTGTGCGGAGTCCTGTCCGGGACCTCGATGGATGGCGCCGATGTCATCGTCATGGAGATCCGGGACGAGTGGCGGGTCCTCGCCTTCGAGACCCGCCCCTGGCCCCTCGCCCTTCGGGAGGAGATCCGGGAGGGATGCCGGGCCGGGTCCGCCCGCGCGCTCGCCGCCCTCCATGTCCGGCTGGGAGAGGCCTTCGCCGAGGCGGTGCTGACGGTCCTGGACGAGGCCGGGATCGCCCCCGACGAGATCGCGGCGCTGGGCTCCCATGGCCAGACCCTCTGGCACATCCCGCCCACCGCCGAGGGACGGGGGGCGTCCCTCCAGATGGGGGATCCCGCCACCCTGGCCGAGCGGACCGGGATTCCCGTCGTCTCCGACTTCCGGGCGCGCGATGTGGCCGCCGGGGGGCATGGGGCGCCCCTCGTCCCCTGGTCCGACCGCATCCTCTTTCATCGGCCGGGGCAGGGAAGGGCACTCCAGAACCTCGGGGGGATGGGCAATGTCACCTATCTGCCGCCGGATGGGGACCCGGAGGGGGTCCTGGCCTTTGACACCGGACCCGGGGTCGCCCTCCTGGATGGCGCGGTCCGGCGGGCCACGAAGGGACGGCTCCCGTGGGACACCGATGGCGCGATGGCCTTTCGGGGGCGGGAGGATCCGGATCTCCTCCGGGAGTTGATGGAGGATCCCTTCTTTCGGACGCCCCCCCCGCGCTCCACCGGCCGGGAGTACTTCGGGGATGGGTACCTGGAGGATCTCGTCGTCCGCCTCCGGCCCCATGGGATGGAGGCGTGGAACGACCTGGTGGCGACCCTCACCGCCCTCACTGCCGAAAGCGTGGCGGCCGCGTACCGGGACTTCCTGCCGGGGGTCGACGAAGTCGTCCTCACCGGTGGCGGCGCCCGGAATCCGGCCCTGGTCCAGCGCCTGGAACGGGCGCTGGATCCCCTCCCCGTCCACACCGGCGCCGAGGCGCTGGGAATGGATCCGGATGCCCGCGAGGCGGCGTGCTTCGCCATGCTCGCCTGGGCGCATCTCGAGGGGCTCCCCGGCAATGTGCCGCAGGCCACCGGCGCCGCGGGCCCCCGGGTCCTGGGAAGCTTCACCCCGGGGGCTGGATGAGGCGGGAGTGGTGGCTCGCGGGGGGGCTCCTGGTGGTGGTGCAGGCGGCGGTCCTCGCCGCCCTTTTCACCCCGGCCCCGCACCCGGGAGGAGACAATGCCGGCTACCTGGCGCTGGGCCACGCCCTGGCCACCGGCGCCGGCTATGTCGAACTCTGGGCCCCCGGGACGCCGCCCCACACCAAGTATCCTCCGGCCTTTCCCGCTCTCCTGGCGGTGATGATGTGGGTGGGTGCATCCACCTGGGGGGCCTTCAAGACCCTCTCGGCTCTCCTGGTCTCCATGGCGGGGGTCCTCGCCTTCGCCTGGGCCGGGGGACGGAAGGGAGCCGTCGCAGGGCTCGGAGTGGCGCTCCTGACCCTCATCTCCTCCGGATGGCTCGAGGCGAGCCGGTGGATCCTCTCGGAGCCCCTCTTCCTCTGTGCGGTCCTCCTGACCTTCTGGGCGGCGGATCGGGGCGGGCTCAAGCGCGGGGAGGACGCTCCCCGCACCGGATGGCTCGTCCTGGCCGCCGCCGGCGCCTTCCTGGCCATACTGACCCGGAGTGCGGGGCTGCCTGTGATCCTGGCCCTGGTGGGGATCCTCCTCCTCCGGAGGGAGTGGAAGTGGGCGGGGATCGTCACCGCCCCGGCCCTTCTCCTGGGTGGATGGTGGGCCCTCCGGAGCCGGACCGATGCCGATGGCGCCTACCAGTCGGAGTTCTGGATGGTCAATCCGTACGATCCCGAGCTCGGGACCATCGGCCTCATGGGACTCCTGGGACGGGTCTGGACCAATACGATCCACTACGGCGGCACGGTCATCCCCGGGGAGTGGTCGACCCTGGTCCCGGTGGGGATCGTCCTCCTCCTCCTGGCCGGAGCGGGATGGGCTCTCCGCCTGGAGCGGGCCGGGGTCGCCGAGCTCTTCCTCCCCCTCTATGTGGGGATGATCCTCCTCTGGCCCGAGGTCTGGTCCGGGGACCGCTTCGTCCTTCCCCTCTATCCCCTGATCCTCCTCTACGCAGGGGAGGTCGTGACCCGGATCCCGGAGGTCCGGATCCGCTGGGCCGCGCTGGTGGTGGGGATCCTCGTCCTGGCGGTGCCCGCGGTGCCCACGGCGGTGGAGAAGGTGGAGGTGGCCGGGGAGTGTCGCGCCATCGGGGCGCAGGATCCCTTCCGATGCCTGGGACCGGGGATGATGGGCTTTCGCGATGCGGCGGCGTGGTCCGGGCGGAATCTTCCGGAGGATGCCGTCGTCTTCAACCGGAAGCCCCGGATCTTCACCGTGCTGGGAGGGACCGTGGGCCGGACCTACCCCTTCACCCGGGACCCGGAGCACTTCCTGGCCGAGGCGGACGCCCACGGCGCCCGGTACCTCCTTCTGGACCAGGTGGACGGGATCTCCGGGGCCTACCTCCCGGCGATCCTCCAGGGCGCCCCCGGGGCCTTCTGCTGGATCGGGCAATGGGGCGAGGTCACCGATCTGCTGGGGATCCTCCCGCCGGAGGCGAGGGGGGGGAACGAGATCCTCTCGTGCCCCCAGCAGGTGACCGGGACCGAGGGAGGGGCGGAGATCCCCCTCCTCAGTCGGACTCGCCGGTGAGAAGCCCCAGGGCCAGGCCGTAGAGGACGCACGAGACGAAGGAGTCCTCCGACTCGTCCCCCGCCTCCAGGAGGGCACCGACCACCGGAAGCTTCTGGGCCGGCGTCAGCGAGGAGAGGGGACCGAAGGCACCACCCCAGGGGGTGGCCATGTACTCGATGGCCCCGGCCAGCGCCCCTCGAAGGGCCGGCGGACCGGGGAGAACCGGATCGAGGATCGCGGTGTAGACCACTCCACGCCCGGCTCCCAGGAGGAGCGCGTCGGCCAGATCGAGATCTTCACCGCGGAAGGCCCGCCAGCCGGTGGAGACCATGGCGGCACCCGCGCCTGCCAGGGCACCGCGGAGGAGGCGGCTGGCGGGGGGACGTCTCCGGCCCGCCCACCGGCGGAGGGCGGTGGCACCCGCCGCCGTCAGCGCCGTCGCCACGGCCCGGTTCAGGGCAAAGGGTGCGACTTCGTCGATGGTCTCTTCAACCACGGATTCTTCAGGGGACATGGCACTTCCTTTCAGGTCCGGTTTGTGGGTACTGCTTCTCATGGCGTGGGCGCCGGGCCTCGTGGGACAGAACCCCGTACCCGACGAGCGCTGGTACACCTTCGACACCCCGAACTTCCGGGTGATCCATCCGGAGGCGCTTGAAGATGTGGCCAGACGCGCCGCGGAGCGAGGGGAGCGGGCACTGGAGCGCCTCGACGGCTTCGGCGCTCGCCCCGATCTGATCCGGATGGTGGTCACGGACCATGTGGACTTTTCCAATGGACTGGCGACGGCGATGCCGTATCCTCGCATCGTCCTCTGGGCCCGGCCCCCCATGGATGGCCCCGGACCCATCCCCTTCGACGACTGGCTCGAACTTCTGGTCACCCATGAACTGGTCCACATCCTCCACCTGGAGATGACTGGAGAGCTGGGGAGGGCGAGCCGCCGATTGATGGGGCGGGCCCCCCTCCTCTGGCCCAACTTCCCGGCCTTCCTCCTCCCGCGCTGGGCCATCGAGGGGGTGGCCGTGGAGGCCGAGTCGGCGCTGACGGATGGGGGGCGGGGGCATGGAACCCGGCTGGAGGGCACCGTGCGTGCCGCCGCCCTGGAGGGCCGGCTCGAGCGCCTGGACCAGGTCATGGGAGAGTCTCCCATCTTCCCGGGGGGAGACCGCCCCTACGTCTACGGCTCCCTCTTCTTCGACGAGATGTCGGAGGTCCATGGTCGCGAAGCGGTGGCGGACTTCTTCGAGCGACAGGCCACCCGGCTCAATCCCTTCCGCCTGGACCAGAGTGCCCGCGAGGCCTTCGGGCGGAGCCTGACCGAGCTTCATGGCGAGTGGATGCAGGGGAGGATCGACGAGGCCGAGAACCTCCGGTCGGCAGTGGAGGCCCGGGACCTCGCGCCCCGCCCCAGGCTCCTGACCCGGGGGGGCCGCCAGGCCTTCCACCCCCGCTTCGATGGCGAGACCCTCTACCACACCCGCGCCGATGGCCGGAGTGCGCCGGTCCTGGTCCGGGACGGAGAGGTCCTCCGCACCCTGAATGTGGCCGGATCGCTGGCGCCTGACGGCGAGGGGGGCGTCTTCCTCCTCCAGCCGGAGTACATCGACCGCTACCGGATCCGGAGCGACCTCTGGTGGATCGGCCCCGACGGGTCGAGAGAGGTCCGGACCCGGGGTCTCCGGGTGGCGGCCTTCGATGTGAAGGGAGATCGGATCGTGGCGGTCCTCGACGGCGAGGGGACCCATCGCCTGGTTCTGCTGGACGACCGGGGGACGATCCTCGAGACCCTCCGCGAGGCCGATCCGGGCGTCCACTACGGGAGTCCCCGCTGGTCCCCCGACGGAGAGCGGATCGCAATCTCCCGATGGTCGGCCGGGGGTCTATGGGAGATCGTCGTCCTGGCGCCGGAGGGGGAGGTGGTGCTGGACCGGGGCCGGGCCCCTGCCTCGGCACCCACCTGGACCCCCGATGGCGAGTGGGTCCTCTGGGTCTCGGAGCGATCGGGGGTCGCCAATGTCTACGGTGCAAGGGACGGAGGCCCCCTCCTCCAGTTCACCGACCTTCTCACCGCCGCCGCCTTCCCCGAGGTGAGTCCGGACGGGACCCGGCTCGTTTTCTCCCTCCTGGGGGGGGATGGATGGGATCTGGCCGAGATCCCCTTCCAGAAGGGATTCGAGCCGCTCCCGGTGGATGACCGCTACCGGGGCGAGCCCGGGCGGATGGTGGAGGGGCATCGGGCGGCGATCCAGGGGGAGTCCAGACCCTGGTCCCCCCTCGAGTCCCTCCGCCCCCGGTATGTCCTGCCCCACATCGCGCCGCGGGAATTTCTCGGGGACCAGCAGGTCCTGCCCCTGGTCCTGGGCCTCCACTCCGAGGCCACCGATCCGGTGGGTCGAAATCGGTGGGAGGTGGGGATCGGCGCACCGGTGGAGAGCGGGGTGTCCCGGTGGGAGGGGTACGCGGGGTGGGAGTGGGCGGGGCTCGGCAATCCGGTTCTGCGCGGACGGGTCGACCAGCGGTGGGTCACCCTGGGGCGGGCGGGGGAGATCCTCGTGGTGGCCCGCGAACGGATGGCGGGGATCCGCGCCGAGGGTGTGCAACCCGGCCTGCGCGCGAGCCGCTCCGCCACCCTCGAGATCCGGGGGGTCCGCCAGGACTGGGCGTACCTCAGGGAGGATGGCGAGCCGGTGGAGGGTCCCCCCATCCGCCGGGACTTCGCCGAGGGGACCATGACGCTGGGGATGACCCGGGTCCGCAGCTATCCCCTGGGGGTGGGGCCCACCGAGGGGGTCGCCCTCCAGGGCCGCCTCCGCGCGCGACGCCCCCTCGGCGGGGAGGGAGGGTTCGACGAGATGGTGGGGATCGCCCGGGGATTCCTTCCCGTGGGGGTGTCGGTGGCCTCCGTCCGGATCGCTGGTGGGGGCGCCCGGGGGCCGGGGGCCAGGTCGGGCCACTTCGGGATCGGGGGAGTCGGGGGCTCGGCCGGTCCCCTCTTTCCCGTGCGGGGGGTGGTCCGTGGCGCTCGCGGTGGGACCCGGGCGTGGGGGGTGACCGGTGAGGTTCGGACTCCCCTGGCGCGACTCCATCGGGGGTGGGGTGTCCTCCCCCTCCACCTGGACCAGCTTGCCGGTGCGCTCTTCGTGGACGCGGCGGCGGTGGATGACGTGGTCGCCTCGGTGGGGGTCGAGCTCTCGCTGGTCCAGACCCCCCTCTTCTGGAGTACCGAACGGGTGCGGGCGGGGCTGGCCGTGCCCATCTCCGGGGAGCGGGGGATCGGGGCCTACGCGGCTCTCGGCTGGTCCTTCTGAGGAAATTCCTTCCGGCCTCTTGCACCACTAGATCTGGTGTTGTAGTGTGATGTCCCCCGCAAGATATTGCGGTCTTGTCGGTCGGACTCCACAACGGAATCGACGGATTACGGGCCGCATCAGCGGTTTTCCACAGTCGGTCCACCATTGGTCCACCCACTTCTCCACACCCCGCCAGGAGCGACGCCCATGCCCGCCTCCCGCCCCTCAGACGACTCGCACCTCTTCGACGACCGGGTGCCCGACGACCTTCCCCCGGCCGAGATGACCGACAACGCCCGCCTCGTCCTGGCGCGTCGGTACCTCAAGAAGGATGTGGACGGCAATCCCACCGAGGAGCCCGAGACGATGTTCTGGCGGGTGGCCCGGGTCATCGCCGAGGAGGATGCCCGCTACGGAGCGTCCGAGGCCGCGGTGGAGGAGCTGGCCCGCCACTTCTACGGGTTGATGACCCGCGGGGAGTTCGAGCCCAACTCGCCGACCCTGATGAATGCCGGGCGCCCGCTGGGCCAGCTTTCGGCGTGCTTCGTCCTTCCGGTGGAGGACAGCCTCTCCAATGGGAAGAGCGGGATCTACGACACCCTCAAGTCGATGGCGCTGGTCCACCAGTCGGGAGGGGGCACGGGCTTCTCCTTCTCGCGCCTCCGGCCCACCGGAGACAATGTGCGGTCCACCATGGGCGTGGCGTCGGGACCGGTCTCCTTCATGAAGCTCTATGACGCCTCCACCGAGGTGGTGAAGCAGGGGGGGACCCGGCGGGGCGCCAACATGGGGATCCTCCGGGTGGACCACCCCGACATCCGGGAGTTCATCACCTGCAAGGACGACACCTCGCAGGTGACCAACTTCAATATCTCGGTGGGGATCACCGACGCCTTCATGGAGGCGGTGGAGGCGGACGCCGAGTACGAGCTCCAGAATCCGCGGACCGGAGAGATCGTCGGCACCGAGAACGCCCGCGAGATCTTCGACATGATCGTCCACGGGGCGTGGAAGACCGGGGAGCCCGGCGTCTTCTTCATCGACCGGGCCAACGAGTACAACCCGGTCCCGGAGCTGGGCTCCTACGAGGCCACCAACCCGTGTGGGGAGCAGCCGCTCCTGCCCTACGACGTCTGCAATCTGGGCAGCGTCAATGTCGGCAAGTTCGTGCGGCTGGACGCCCCGGCCGACGCCACCCCCGAGGAGCGCATCGACTGGGAGGAGCTCCGGCAGGTGGTCCACCTGGCGACCCACTTCCTCGACAACGTCATCGACGCCAACCGCTATCCGCTGGACGAGATCACGAAGCTCGCCCAGACGATCCGGCGGGTGGGGCTGGGGATCATGGGGTGGGCCGACCTCCTGGTCCGGGTGGGCGTCCCCTATGCGTCCGACGAAGGCGTCGACCTCGGTCG
>SLSF01000055.1 GCA_007130605.1 Gemmatimonadota bacterium
GACCTAAAGATAGCTTCGTCCACTCCAGGCACTTTCGAGGATCTCCCTCACCCCGTCCCGTGTCACCGGCCGGGGGTTCGCGTAGGGGGCTTCCAGGGCGAGGTCCGCCACCTGCTCCAGTGCCCCGCGGTCCAGCTCCAGGTGGGCCAGTGACCGGGGGATTCCCACCCGATCGTTGAGCCGTTCCAGCGCAGCCGCACCCCTTGGTACCCCGGAGCCTTCCCCTTCGGTCGCACCGTCCCCTCCGAGCGCCCTCACCAGGCGCCGCATCGCTCCGGGCGCCGCCGGGCCATTCCATGCCACCACGTGGGGCAGGAGGATCGCGTGCACCCGGGCATGTGGAAGATCGAAGGTGCCCCCGAGCACGTGGGCGAGCTTGTGCTGCAGCCCCATGGTGGTCAGGTCGAGGGCCCAGCCGGCCAGGTGGGCACCGCGCAGGGTGGTGGAGGGGTGGGTGAGGTCCTCCGGGCGCCGCAAGAGTCCGGGCAATCCCTCGCCGAGGGCACGAATCCCTTCCTCTGCAAGGAGGGTCGAGAGGGGCGTGCGGTCGGGAGCGTAGAGCGCTTCCACCGCATGCGCCAGTGCGTTCACCCCACTCTCGGCACCGAGGGGGGAGGGAAGTCCCACGAGGAGCTCCGGGTCGTAGATCACCCCCCGGGGAGCCACCCGGTCGTCCCGCCCGGTCCGCTTCCCCCCGGCGGAGGTGACACCCCAGACATGGGTCATCTCCGACCCGGAGTAGGTGGTGGGGACCGCCACCATGGGGGCGCCGGTCTCGAGTGCCATCGCCTTCGCCACCCCGATGGCCGAGCCTCCACCCACGGCCAGGTAGCCGTCGGCCCCGGAGCGGTCGGCTACCCGGAGGGCCTCGGCCACCACCGACTCGGGCACATGGACCCGGGCCCCGTCGAAGCGACCGGCCACCCCTTCGCCCAGCGCCTCCAACATCGAGACCGCCCGGACCATCCCACTTCGGGTGGAGACCACCAGTGCCCGCCGGATCCCGCACGTCTCCAGAAGACTCCCCGCCTCCGCCACCCGCCCCGCTCCGAAGCGGACCTCCAACGGTCGGGTGCGGTGAACGAATCGGTGGAGGCCCCCTTCGAGGGCCACGGGGTCGGGGTCTCTGGACACCCTCGCTACTCCGAGGTCAGCTGCTTCAGGAGGCCCCGGGTGAAGTGGATCTCGTCCTCGTTCACCAGGTGGCCCATCCCGGGATAGATGCGTGGGGTGACCGCCGCGCCCATGGCCTGGAAGACCTCGGCGGTCTCGTGGACCCGCTCCACGGGAATGTGAGCGTCCACATCGCTGCACCCCAGGAATACGGGGGTGTCCTCCATCTTCCCGTCGGTCTCCCACTCGCTTCCGAGGGGACCGATGAGCCCTCCACTGTAGAGCACCACCCCTCCGAAGCGCCCTGGATTGCGGTAGGCGAACTCCGAGGCGAGACACGCACCCTGCGAGAAGCCCAGGAGCACCTGGCGCTCCCGCGGGACTCCGGCGGCCTCCACGCCCTCCACGAGGGCGCCGATGACCCCGAGGCCCGACGAGATCCCGGGCTGGTTCCGCTCCCGGGGCGAGAGGAAGGAGTTCGGGTACCAGGTGTTCCCCGATGCCCCCGGAGCGAGACAGGCCACCGCAGGGTTCTCGAAGAGGGCACTCAGCCCCAGGATGTCGGAAGGCCCGGCCCCACGCCCATGGACCATGATCATGGCGATGGACGCGTCCGCGAGCGCGGCCCCTGCGTGGAGCACCGGCCCCCCTCCATGGGGAGCGCCGGCGCCGGAGGTGTCGGGGAGCGGGTTCGAAGGGGAGGAATCGGTCACGTTGAACTCTCGGGTCTGGACGGTGAAGGATCGAGGGTGGGAAGTGCGGCGGCGATCTCGGTTCGCTTCGCCTCGGCCCCTTGCGGGAGGCGGAGGGCCTCGCCCAGCACCTCGACGGATTCGTCGACGAGAAAGCCGGGCCCGCGGGTGGCGATCTCGTAGAGCACACCGCCAGGCTCCCGGAAGTAGATGGAGCGGAAGTAGTCCCGGTCCCGGACCGGGGTCACCTCCACACCGGCCTCCACGAGGCGCGCCCGGAAGGCGGCCTGGGCCTCGTCGTCCTCCACGGCGAGCGCCACATGGTGGACGGTACCCAGGCCATTGACTCCAGGGGGCGCGTCGGTGGACTCCACCACGTCGAGGAAATGGCCGGGGGCCTCCTCCCCGACGACCAGACGGGTGCGGGCTCTCTCCGACGGACCCACCGCCATGCCCAGGACATCCGAGGCGAAGTCCAGAGTCGGGGGTGCGGAGCGAACGAGCATCGTCACCGAGTGCACACCCCGGATGGCCACCTCGCCGGGGATCGTCCCGCCGAGCCAGGGTCCGCGCCCATCGTCGGGGGCCTCCACCACCTCGATCCGGAGCCCCGAGGGGTCGTGGAACCGGAGGAGGGGCCGGCCGAAGCGCTCCTCCCGGGCATCGATGGCAATGTCGGCCTCCGCGAGTCGCCGCTCCCAGAAGCGCACCGCACCGGAGGGAACCGAGAAGGCGGTTTCCACCACCTGGCCCGCGCCCTTCGCCCCGACCGGGACGCCCTGACCGGCATAGGGGAATGTGGTCATGAGGGTCGAGGGTGTCCCGACCTCGTCGCCGTAGTAGAAGTGGTAGACGCCGTGGTTGTCGAAGTTCACCGTCTTCTTCACCCGCCGGAGACCCAGGACGCCGGTGTAGAAGGCCACGTCGGGCCTGGCCTCCGCCACGGTGGCGGTGACATGGTGAAGGGAGAGGAGCTTCGGGGTCATGGCACGGCCTCGGGTGGGGTCGGGGTGGTGCGGTGATGTGGAAGTCCCGCGGCAGTGCACGAGACGAGTCGTCGGGTGCCAACCCGGAACCCCCGCCCGGGTTCCGGGTCCGCACTTCGAGTACTCCCGGAGCCGGAGGTCGGCGGACCGGACGGGGGCGTCCCCAGGGGAATCGGACCCACAGCCGAGGAATGGAGCGGCCATGAAGACCCACGAGATGATCGTCGAAGGAATGAGTTGTGGACATTGCCGGAGCGCCGTCGAGAAGGCGCTCCACGGGATCCCGGACGCAGAGGAGGTCTCGGTGGAACTGGAAGCCGGAAGGGCCCGGGTCACCACCCCGGACACCATTGCCACCGCGGAGGTGATCGACGCCGTCGAGGCCGCGGGCTATCGCGCCCGCGCCGCGTCCGACCGTCCATGAAGCAACCGCCCGACACCTCGATCCCGGACGCACCACCCGACGAGTCGCTCCGGGGCGCCGGACTCGGGACCTTCGGAGGCGTCTTCACCCCCTCGATCCTCACGATCCTGGGGGTCATCATGTACCTCCGGTTCGGGTGGGTGGTGGGGAATGTGGGACTCCTGGGCACCCTCCTGATCGTGGTGATGTGTACCTCCATCACCTTCCTCACCGGTCTCTCCATGGCGTCCATCGCCACCGACCGGCGGGTGGGCACCGGGGGGGCGTACTTCATGATCAGCCGCTCCCTGGGGATCGAGACCGGGGGGGCGGTGGGGATCCC
>SLSF01000228.1 GCA_007130605.1 Gemmatimonadota bacterium
CCCAGGAGGATGGGGTCGATCTGCATGTCGAGGGTCCAGCCGAAGGAGCGCTGGTTCACCACCCGGATCATGATGACGGCCATGAGGAGGCCCACCGGAAGCGCCAGCAGTCCCGACACCAGCCCCATGAGTCCGGTTTGGGTCATGACCAGCCCCCAGGTCTGGCCCGGAGTCATTCCATTGGCCCTCAGAACCCCCAGCTCGCGCGAACGTTCGAGCTGGAGCGCCATGAGCGCGCTCAGCACCCCCACGAAGGCCACCAGGAAGACCAGGAGACGAAGGACCCGGGTCACCTCGAAGGTGCGGTCGAAGACTTCGAGGGTCAGGGCACGGAGCTCCCGGTTGGGACGGACCGTCACGACGCCGCCGGCCCCGGCCGCCGCCGCCCGGATCCCCTCGGCAACCGCCTCTTCCACCCCCTCCCGCTCCACCCCCTCGAAGGCCGGATCGAGAAAGATCCCGAGGGAGGTGACCTCCCGGTCGGACCATCCGGCCTCCCACACCGACCGCCCGATCATGACGGTGCCCATCTCGGCGCCGTAGTCCGTGAATACGGCCAGAACGGGAAGGACCTCCTCGCCCCGCTCCGATGGAATCCGGAGGGTGTCCCCCGCCCCCAGCGCGTTCCGGAAGGCGAAGGGCTCCGAGACGAAGGCCCCCTCCCCCTGCCGGAAGGCATCGAAGAGGGCGGCATCGTCCCCGCCGATCCGCTCCATGAAGTCGAGGGCGTCCTCGCCCCGGGGATCGAGGTCGAGGGCCACCAGGCGGGTCATTCCGTAGCCGGTCTCGAACTCGGCCGCGCGGTAGGTGGAGAGGCCGGCGACCCCGGAAAGCCCGCGCACCGCCTCCCCGAGCCCCGCAGGGAGACGCCCCTCGGCGCGGGCCGAGACCCCTCCCGGCGACGAGACATAGAGGTCGGCCTGCAGGGTGGTGTCGAGCCACTGTACCACGCTCCCCCGGAAGGAGTCGATCATGACGCCGAGGCCCACGGTGACCGAGACCGCAATGACGAGGGCGGCCACCGCAGGGGCGGTCCGCGAGAGCGAGGTGACGACCCCCCGCGCCGCCATCCCGCCGAGGATCCCTCCCACCGCGCGCAGGAGGGGTCGGAGCACCCCCACCAGAACGACGGTGGCCAGGGGCACGGCCAGCGCCGCCCCCACGATCACCAGGAAGAGCCCTCCGAAGGCCGCCCCCAGCGATCGTTCGGTAAAGGCGAGGAGTCCCCCGCCCGCTCCCATCATCACCGCCCCGAGGAGGGCCGCCCGCGGCACCAGGGCCCGCACCCGGGTCTCCACGGTGGAGCGGGTGAGCGCCTCGCGAGCCGGGACGGTGGTGGCCTCCCAGGCGGGAGGAAGCGCCGCCAGGAGGGTGGTCACGACCCCGAGAAGCCCTCCCTTCAGGAGCACCCACGGGGGGAGGGCGAGCCCCTCCACCGACACCACGAAGTAGAGGTCGTTGATGGTCTGGGTGACGAGCCCCACGAGCCCCCGTCCCAGCACGATCCCCATGAGGACCCCGAGCACCGCGCCCACCACCCCCAGGAGGGCCGCTTCCACCAGGATCCCCCGAAGGATCTCGCCCCGGGTCACCCCGAGAGCGCGCAGCGTCCCGAAGTGGCGCCGTCTTCGCACCACCGAGAAGGTCATGGCGTTGTAGATGAGGAAGACCCCGAAGAGGAGTCCCAGGAGCGAGAGCGCCGTCAGATTCAGGTCGAAGGCCCGGACCATCTCCTCCATGGTCCGTTCGCGGCTTCCCGCAGGGCGGAGTTCCAGGGGCGGGGGGAGGAGGGCCTCGATGCGCGCCAGAAGGGCGGCCTCCACCTCGGGGTCGTCCACGTCGATCCCAAGATCGATCCGATCGAGCCGCCCCGCCCGACCCAGGAGGTGCTGCGCCTCGGCCAGGTCCACCACCACGAGATCGGAAAGGCCCCGGCGACTCCATGCGTCTTCGGGGTCGAGGATTCCGGCCACCACGATCTCGGCCCGGCGCCCGTCGAAGGTGAGGGGCACCCGATCCCCCTCCCCGACCCCCAGCCGGTCGGCGGTCTCCCGCGAGAGAAAGGCACCACCGGACTCGGTGAGGAGCCGGGTCCCGTCCACCGCCTCGGTGGGACCTCCGGCGAGCCAGGGGCGGAAGGGCGCCTCCATGAAGGGGTCGATGCCCAGGAGCCGGAGGGGACGCCCCGGCAGGTCATCATGGCTCCCCCACCCCTCCACCACCGGGGCCACCTCCCGGAGCCCGGTCTCGCGGAGGAGGAGGGCCGGAAGGGTGTCGGGCACCCCGGTGACGGCGGCCCGGATCTCGTGGGTGGCCCGACCGGCGACGGTCTCGCTCGACACCCGGAAAGCCTCGCGGGACGACTGGATCGCCAGGTCGAGGGCGACGGTGACTCCCACGCCGAGCCCGATCCCCAGCACGGGAAGCAGGAGGTTCCACGGGTGCCGGAGGAGGTACCGGAGCCCGGAACGCATCCGGAGGGAGATCATGGGGCCGGGGGTGGGGGGAAGGGTCCGGCGCGCCGGATCTCAGCGGACCGGTGCGCCGCGGGTGACGAGCCGACCTCCGTCGAGATCATGGATCACGTCGGCGCGGGTGGCGGCCGATTCGGAGTGGGTCACCATGACGAGGGTCGTGCCGGTGTCCCGCACCAGTTCCTCGAGGAGGTCGAGGACCCTTTCCCCCGTACTTCGGTCCAGGTTCCCCGTGGGCTCGTCGGCGAGGACGAGCGCCGGGCGGTGGGCCAGGGCCCGGGCGACGGCGATGCGCTGCTGTTCTCCCCCGGAGAGGCGGTCCGGCCACGCCCCGGCCCGGTCGCCGAGCCCCACACGATCCAGGAGCCCCCGAACCCGCTCCCGGTCCTCGTCGGACGTCGTCCCCGCCAGCTCCATGGGGAGGAGCAGGTTCTCTTCCACCGTCAGGGTCGGGATCAGGTTGAAGAACTGGAAGACGAAGCCGATCTGCTTCCGCCTGAAGAGGGTTCGATCGCGTTCGGAGAGGGTGGGAAGCTCGACTCCCGCCACCTGGATCGATCCGGCATCGGGCCGGTCGATTCCGCTCACCAGGTTCAGGAGGGTCGACTTGCCGGAGCCCGAGGGTCCCAGGAGGGCTGCGATGGACCCCGACTCCACCACGAGCTCCAGGTCTTCGAGCACCGGGTGGTAGCGTCCCCCCTCGGTGAAGCCCTTCCGCACTCCTTCCAGGAGGAGCGCCGCCTCGGGGTCCGAGGTCCGGGGGGAGGCGGGCGAGGGCATGGGGATTCGAGGACTACTTCTCGACGCCCAGCTGTTGCGGCAGGGTCACCAGCTTGCGGATCTCGTACCGTCGTTCGCCCCTGGGGAGGGCCACATCGACCTTCTCACCCTCGCGGGCCCCGAGGAGGCCGGTGCCGATGGGCGATGCCATGGAAACATGGCCCGCATCCAGATCCATGAAGTCCCCGGCCACGATGGTGAGGGTCATCTCCTCCTCCATGTCCAGGTCGTAGACCGTGACCTTCGACCCGAAGCCCACACGGTCGGAGGGCATCTCCTTCA
>SLSF01000107.1 GCA_007130605.1 Gemmatimonadota bacterium
CCGCCGAAGCGGCCCCGGATCCCCTGGAAGCCCAGGCTGCCTTCTTCCAGAACATGCAGGAGATGTGCGGACAGACCTTCGGGGGACGGACCGTCCTGGCCGAAGAGACGGACACCACCTTCGAGCCTGCCCGGCTCTACTTCATCGTGGAGGAGTGCACCGAGGACGAACTCCGGATCCCCTTCATCGTGGGGGACGACGACTCCCGGACCTGGGTCCTGCAGATGGGCGAGGACGGCCTCACCTTCTTCCACGAGCACCTCCAGCCCGACGGCACCGAATACGAGAGCTCGGGATTCGGCGGGCATGCCTCGGACGACGGCTCCGCCACCTTCCAGCACTTCCCCGACTTCCGGGCCACCGACGAGACCCCGGCGGAGGAGCACAGGATCTGGCGCCTCAGGATCGACCGGGAGCACGACCTCTTCGTCTACTACCTGGACCGGGGCGGCGAGCCTGCCTACCGGCTGGTCTTCCACCTGGGACCGCCGTCCCCGCCGTTGTAGGCGCCTGCGCCGAGTTCCGCTTCCAGCCAGTCCACCAGGCGTGCGAAGGGATCGAAGCCGATGATTCGGGGGGCGTCGGCCACGAAGTTGGAGAGGGCGTTCACGTCGTAGTAGTAGAGCTGGCCGTCGCGGTCGTCGATGAGGTACTCGACCCCCCCGACCTCGATGCCGGCTGCGGCGGTGATCCGCTCCACGGCACCCTTGATCTCGTCCGGCGGGTCGTACCCCTCCACCCGCATCTCATTGGTGGGGGCGTCGGCGGCGCAGGCGGCACGCTCAAGGCGGGCGCCGTCCACGCTCTGGCAAACGTCGGCCGGGCAGAGGTTGAACTGATCCCCGGGGGCGTAGACCCGAATCGCGTAGAGGAATCCTCCGTTCAGGACCTCGACGCGCACGATGCGGCCGTCGCGGGCGGGAATGAACTCCTGGATGAGGGCCGTGCCGTCCAGTCCGAAGTCCAGTTCGCCGGCGCGCGCGCCCCGCTCGAGCGCCTCGGGGGTGTCGAAGCGGACGATACCGGCGCCACTTCCACCCACATTGGGCTTGGACACGACGGGAAAGCGGAGACCCCGGGCGGCTTCCGCCGCCTGCTCGGGCCGGTGGATGACCCGAGCGGCGGGATGGGGGAGGCCGAGTCCTTCCAGGAGGGTGAGCTGCGCGGCCTTGGAGATCTCCATGCGCCAGGCCGCCAGGCCGTTGATGACCCGAACATCCAGGCGCTTCAGGTGCTCCAGGTAATGAGAGGTATGGAAGACCGCATCGGCCTCCCCCCGGAGCCAGGCGGATGGGCTCATCCGGTTGAGGATGATGGCGTGGCTCGGCGTGGTTTCGGCTGGATCGAACCAGTGGCGATCGGACCGGACCCGTTCATAGGGCACGCCCCGACGATCCAGCTCCGCGAAGAGGGGTCGGAACCAGTCGGGGTGCTCGTAGAGGATTCCCAGGGGGGCTCCCGAGGCGAAGGGAAGATGAGACGATGGCATGGTTGGGCTCGCTGCATGGGGGACAATAAAAGACGGCCCCCTCCCGAATGAGAGGGGGCCGTCGGCTTAACCTGCTGATTTGTCGAACGTTACATCATGACACCGCTCGCAGCACAGGGGCCACCAACCCGCTCTCCCGGGGGAGACAGGCACACATGCACATACACATACAGGTGCAGGCCGGGCTGCGGTCGCCGGGAACGGCGGGTGTACGGGTGCGGTGGGCTGATGGGATCATGTCTGGACCCTAGCCGGGCCGCCGGAGGCAGTCAAGGCCGGACCTGGAGCACATCTACGGGGATCCGGGCCAGATGGAGCGCAGCGGCGGGGGCTGACGGTCATTCCGCCTTTCGACACTCGGAGTCGGTACATCGTACAACTTGACCCACCGGAAATTACCGGTGGGGCGGTTTCGGCTGGACAGCATCCCCGCGAAACAGATGCGTTCCACGGGCCGATCCGCATGATCCACGCGCGCTGAGCGACCACTGGGGCCGCGCGCTTCGACGAGCATGGGCCTCAACTTGCCTCCTCGTATGCCGAAGGCTCGACACGCCCGAAGGCTGACTCCGCGCCGCGGGGTCGCCTGACTTTGTCCTTTTCGACGGGGGGAATCCGGTGCGCATGCTACCCCGGACGCCGCTGCGCTGGATCCGGAACCGACTGCGCGAGCCGCAAGGTGGAGGCGCGATCCTCCTCACTCACCGGATCTCCGACTGGGCCGAACGCGACCCGACTTCGGTCCGGGCTTCAGCATCGGCTCCGGGAATGGCGATGGGTGTGGCCGAACTCGACGCCGATGTGGCATTGTCCCGCAAGATACTCATCGCGATCAGCACGTGCGGCGGCGGCACGGGCTCTCACCTGGGCCACCTGCTCGAGGCGTTGGACCGCACGCTGTGGGAGCCGGTGGTCCACTGCGACGGCCACCTCCAGGCGAGGCTCCCCGGCGATGTTCGGGTGTTCGATCGGACTCGAAAGACGCTCCTCGATCGATATCCGCTCGCACAGATCAGGCAGTACCGCGCGCTTCGCCGGACGGTGCGGTCGGTGCAGCCGCGTATCCTGCACACCTACTTCTTCTGGCCGATCCTCTATGGAAGACTGCTCAAGCGGGCCGGTCTGGTCCCCTGTCTGATCGAGAACCGCGAGGACGAGGGGTTCAACTGGAGCACGTGGGAGTACCGCTTGCTCCAGCTCACATCGACGCTTCCGGACCGGATCATCTGTGTGTCGGAGAGTGTGCGGGACATCGTGTTGAAGCGCGAGGGGATCGATGCCGAGAAGGTGGAAACGATCCCCAACGGCGTGCCATTTCAACCTTTTGAGGGCGATCCGAACTCGGACCGCGAGATGTCGGAAGAGCTGGGACTCGAGCCCCACAACGAGGTCGTGGGCATGGTTGCCAACCTGAACCGGACCATCAAGGGGGTCCGGTACTTCATCGAGGCGGTTCCAGCGATTGCCGCTGCCCGTCCCCGGGCACGGTTTCTGGTTGTGGGAGGGGGAAAGGACCGAAGCCGGTTCGAGGCCCTGGCCGAGCGACTCGGCGTCGCGGATCGGGTACGGTTCACCGGGTTTCGCTCGGACGTGCATCGACTCTATCCGCTGATGGATGTGTCGACCCTCACCTCTCTGTCCGAGGGCCTGTCCATCACCATTCTCGAATCGATGAGTCACGGGATCCCCGTGGTGGCGACCCGTGTGGGGGGGAACCCGGAGATCGTGATCGACGGAGAGACCGGCGTCCTCGTACCGCCGAAGGATCCCGGTGCCTTCGCCAGGGCGGTGATCGGGTTGCTCGAGAATCCGCAGGAGAGGTATCGCATGGGGATGGCCGGCCGGGCGCGAGCCGAGCGAGCGTTCTCTCAGAAGCGGGTCGCCCGTCGCTACGAAGCCCTCTACGATGAGGTGCTTGGCGCGTAGAACGAGAATTCCGAGGGGGCCGGGGGGGCAGACGCGCTGATGGAGGTGGTAGAGTTCGCGCTCCCGTCCATCCGCTCCGGGCAAGAGCGCACAGGTGATCGACCCTGCTGGCGATCGCGC
>SLSF01000242.1 GCA_007130605.1 Gemmatimonadota bacterium
AAGAATATAAAAAGTTATGGCGATTTACCGTCGAATACCTGCGCGATGTAAAAGGTGTTCACAATCTCCTCTGGGCGTATTCACCTGCCGGCAATGCTGCGGATTCGAATGAAGCATTCCTCCAACGGTATCCGGGCAATGATTACGTCGACATTATCGGATTCGACGATTACGGCAGCGTTCGTGAACCGTACCAGCTCGAACGATTTATTAACCGTATCAGGTTAACGGTCGACTTCGCCGAGGCACGCGGGAAAATTCCGGCAATTCCCGAAACCGGCTATGAGACCATTCCCGATCCGCAATGGTGGACGGGTACACTGCTTCAGGCACTTGATCACGATGAAATAACCCGGAGAGTAGCATACGTACTTGTGTGGCGTAATTCAAACGAAGCCACCGACCGGCAGAATCATTACTATGCACCGTACCACGGTCATCCGAGTGCCGACGATTTTATAGACTTCCGGAGACACCCGTTAATATGGTTTGAAGATGATCTGCCGGCTATGTATGAAAATATATTGCAAAAGGAGTATTTCAAATGAAATTGATTATACCATTAATATTACTCTTATTACTATTCTCCCACTGCAACGTAGAAAATTATACCGAGACTGAATCTATGCCTAAAATGAATATCATTCTTGATACCGACACCAACAATGAAGTAGATGATCAGCATGCATTGGCATATCTTCTGTTTAGCGGAAATTATTTCAATGTTATCGGAGTTACCGTCAATGCTACAAGCAGTATTGACGGATTCCTCACTCCCTCTCATATAGATGAACATTATGATGAAGCCCGGAGAGTTATGCAGTTGTGCGGAGAATTACATGAAACAATTCCATTGCGAAAAGGTGCCCAGGACTCTTTTGAGGATATTAAGGGATACCTTGAATATGATGAATTCGATGGACATGAAGCCGTTAATTTCATCATAGAACAAGCATTAAAGGAAAGAGAAGATGAGCTTATAATACTGGCAATCGGAAAATTAACCAATGTTGCCCTTGCATTGAAAAAAGAACCTGCAATTGCAAATAATATCCAGGTTGTCTGGCTCGGATCAAACTATCCGGATACCGGCGAACATAACAAAGTATGGGATATCCCGGCAGTGAATTATTTACTGAATGCAGATGTACCGTTTGAGATAGTCACCGTCAGGTACGATGATCACTCGGGAACGACAGCAGTTCGTGTGACACAAATGCAGATTTTACACAGAATGCCCGGGAAAGGCCCAAGGATTTCAGAGCCGGTAATTGGCAGACACGGCGGTTATTTTGACAACTGGGGAGACTATTCCGCCAATCTTTTTGAAATGTACGAGATGTACGGTGATCCGCCGGGCCGTTCTCTTTTCGATGTTGCAGCAGTTGCAATATTGAAAAACCCCGATTGGGCGGAACAGAGAAAAATCCCGGCTCCACTATATGTAGATGATAAATGGGTAGATCGGCCGGATAATCCAAGAGAGATCATTCTATGGGAATGGTTCGACATCTACGGAATAGTGAATGATTTTTTCGTTACAATGAATGATCCTGTTCTTGCTAATCCGCCACAATAATTTTTTAAATAAACATATTTCAATTCATTATTACCAAATGAGAGGGCTATGCATAAATCAACATTAATTTTTATCATCCCCTGTCTGTTATTTTTTAGCTTCATATCCGGACATACTTTATATTCCCAAAACACCGAATTTGTCACCGTCAAAGACGGCAACTTCTACATCGGCGATAAACCGTACTACTTCATCGGCTTCAACTTCTGGTTCGGCATGCACCTCGGTGCCGATAACGAATACGGTGATCGTGAACGATTGATACGGGAACTCGACCATTTGAAAGATATGGGCGTGGATAATCTTCGTATTCTTGCTTCGAGCGAAGGTCCCGACACCGAACCGTTCCGCGTCATTCCGTCGCTCCAACCCGAGCCCGGTGTGTACAATGAAGATATTCTCAAAGGACTCGATTTCTTTCTTGCTGAAATGGATAAAAGAGAAATGCGGGCGGTTCTTGTCCTCAACAACTTCTTTCAGTGGTCGGGAGGTATGGCACAATATATTTCGTGGGCATCCGGAGAACCAATTCCCTACCCCGAAGTAGACGGTAACACCTGGATGGATTTTATGACAAACTCGGCGCGGTTTTATACCTTTCCCGAAGCACGCCAATGGTTTAAAGACTTTGTAGAGATGCTCATAAATCGTACAAATCACATTACAGGCCGGAAATATAAAGACGATCCTGCCATAATGTCATGGCAACTTGCCAATGAACCCCGCGGGTACGAGCATCCCGAAGAATATGCCGATTGGGTAAAAAATGCTGCAGGGTTCATTAAGGAACGGGCTCCCAGACAACTTGTTTCACTGGGCGGTGAAGGCAAACTAATTGCCGGAGATGAAAATCCGTTGTTCGAGGAAGTCGGTGCGTATCCCGAACTCGATTACCTTACCGTGCACCTCTGGATCGAGAACTGGGGAAGGTATATTCCTTCCCGCCCGGAAACGTTCATTCCGGCAACAGGATTTGCATTTGGTTATTTAGCAGACCATATTGCAATAGCGGAAAAGCTTAATAAACCACTTGTGCTTGAAGAATTTGCCGTGTCACGGGATACCCGTAACTACGATCCGCAAACACCGGTAAAATACCGCGAGCGGTTTTACACAATGGTGTTCGAAGCCCTGCATCACCTCACACTCGAACGATCGAACCTGGCAGGATATAACCTCTGGTCGTGGTCTGGTGAAGGATATCCTGCCGAACCCGGAGCGATGTGGGAGCTGGGCGATCCGTTAACCGGCGATCCTCCACATGAACATCAGGGCTGGTATTCAATTTATGAACATGATGAGAGCACGATAAAATTAATACGTGAATATAACAATCGGCTGCAACAGATTGAATGGGATTAATTATAATTCGAGTCATAAATAACTCGAAGATACCGTTAAACAAGTAAATAAATTAATTGAATCTACAGTGCTGTACTGTACTTGGATTCACAGTATACAGATGATGTAAACCATTAATCATTACGACTATGCACTACCGGATTATTTTACTTATACTATTTATGCTCGGATGCACTCCTCCTCCTGAACGAGTCGAGATACCCGAAGCTCCGTCGGTGATTTACTTATCACCGCTTCCGCCGTTGACAGAACTATCTCATGTCACGAGACCCGAATTATCTGCTATTTTTTTAATCCGGGATGACGGTACCGTGGAAGACGTCAAATTATTAAGTTCCAGCGGAGATCCTGAATGGGATAAAGCCGCGGCTGATTCTTTGTTAAAATGGCGGTTCACACCACCACCGGATTATCAGGATATCACCGAACGGTGGATCCGATACAGAATCCGGATTGAAATTGCTGAACCAATATTTTTAACACTTGGTGAGATCGTTGTATTCAGCAAAAATGAAGCGGACTCTCTCTATCAACTCC
>SLSF01000330.1 GCA_007130605.1 Gemmatimonadota bacterium
GTTAAAAGGCTGTTGAAGAAGGGGGAGCTCTCCGTGGATCCCCGTCCGAGTCCCCCGATGAGTAGCCGGAGTTCGCGGCCGGGGTGCATCTCGAGGGCCACCCGCGCCAGCGCACGCTCGGAGCGGGTGTTCCGGCTGCTCGTGAGGAACTCGTGGTTCAGGGTGACCTCGGTCACCACTGTCCCGGGCGCATTGAGCAGCTCCCTCCGCCTCAGGCAGAGGGGCCCCACCGGGGTGTCTTCTCACGCCAGAATCTCGAGATTGGATGGGGACATGGGTGTGCGGCGGCAACTGCCGGGGAGGGAGCGCCGTTGTTTCCGTCCCCCACCCACCATGGCTATGGATCCCGAGGGTCGGGCAGGACCATCCGCTACTGCTTCCAGAACTGGTAATAGTGCTCCACGGTGTGGGCCAGGCCCTCGTCAAATCTCCAGCGCGGATTCCAGCCCAGTTCCTCCACGATATGCTGAGGCTCGACGCTGTAGCGCCAGTCATGGCCCTTGCGGTCTTCGACAAGACGGATGGTTTCCTCAGGATCCCGCCCCAGGGCTCGGCACACCCTCCTGGCAAGCTCGATGTTACTCATTTCGCCGAACCCTCCCACATTGTAAATGGCGCCACCGGCTGCCCTTGTGAGCGCAAGCCATACGGCATAGCAATGATCCTCAACGTGCAGCCAGTCCCGCACGTTGAGGCCCTCGCCATAGACCGGAATCATTTCCCCGCGCAAGCAGGCTGCAATGGCTACGGGAAGGAATTTCTCGGGATGTTGCCGCGGACCATAGTTGTTCGAGGAGCGGGTGATCACCGCATGCAGTTCGTGCGTCTTGACATAGGCCTGCACAAAGCAATCGGCCGCGGCTTTTGAGGCCGAATAGGGCGAATTGGGAGACAGTGGGCTGTGTTCAGTAAAATAGCCTTGATCGCCCAGGGAACCATACACCTCGTCTGTGGAAATCTGCAGGAACTTCAGTCCATGTTTGTGCGCCATTTCAAGCAACCGCAATGTGCCCACCACATTGCTCTGCACAAAAGGCTCAGACCCCTCGATCGAACGATCTACATGTGACTCGGCGGCAAAGTTTACGATCCACTCGGGCTCGTACGCCTGCACCAGGTTCTCGAGTAAGGCGGAGTCGCGAATATCGCCCTCGACAAAGACATGGCGAGGATCGTCGTCCAGGGAGTCCAGATGTTCTCTGCGTCCCGCGTAGGTCAACTTGTCGAGACTCACCAACCGTTCCACGGCTTGCGGCCCTTCAGTGAGCCCCATGCCGGGAAAAAACTCTTCCGTTCGGCCTCGCTCACTCCAGCCCAGCGCCATGCGCGCGAAGCTGCTTCCGATAAAACCCGCTGTGCCCGTAACAATCAGCCTCATAGACCCCCGTCCTGTTCCATGTAGCGCCGGAGCGGAGCCTGGAGTACTGAAGAACCACTCTGAACGCGATGTCCAAAAGAGGAAATGACTCAGATCAGTGTCAAGAAGGCTCGTGTGGTTGTCCGGCACCACAAGTAAGATAACAGCACCGGAGAGCGAGGCCCGCGCAAGACGCCCGGCGCGGGACGACGGGTCGTTCGAGCAGATGGGCGCGGAGGTCGGCTACAACCCCGGGGCCGTCGTCGAGCAGCGCATCGAGGAGCTCGGCCTGCTCGAGATCGTGCTCGAGCGGATCACTCGACTCCGCGCACCACCCGCGCCTCTCGCCGCCTGAGCTGCGGCTGCATCTTCGGTCGCTTCCTGGTCCAAGGGGCTACCCCCCCGTCGTCGCGGTATTTCGCCGGAATCAAGCATCTCGCTTCTGAGCCAGCTACCAGGCCAGCACCCCGCCTCTCATCCCCTCCAACACCCCGAATCCACCCCGCTCAGCCGAGCAGGTCGTCCTCATGGTCGCTCTATGTTTCGATGCGAGTCATCCGAGACCCCGCGTCGCGCCAACTTGAAGGAGGTGGTGGAGCTCCAGGCATGGGCAGTGATATCGGGTCGAACTCATTGACGACGAATGGGTCACAACCCCGATCGGGCCCACCATCGCAGGTGAGTGAAGGTCCAGGAGCCTCTGGTCATATGCGGGACCGACACACATCCGGGCTCGGATCCATTTCATGGCCTGGCTGGTTGACCCGCCCTCCCGAGGCCCCCCTGCAACGGGTTAAGTTGTGCCCATGGACAGCGAAAAGGATCTTGACACGGACCGCGACATGGCCGACGACCTCGCCACGAGGATCCGTGCCGCCGCCGACCTTCTGGAGCACATCGTCTCGGACCGCTCCGTACTGGCTCAGGTGAGCAAGGAGGAGCAGCGGAGGCTGGTGCACGCCGCCGGCAAGGTCTGGACTCCGGACCGGGACCAGCGCCGCATCCTGACCCGGGCGCTGGCCCGGAAGCGGAAGGACGCGGCGAGGGAGGAGGAAGAGGAGGCTCTGAGCCAGACCGGGATTCGTACCCTTCGTCGCAAGCCGACCTTCACCACCCCGAACGTCTATCCTCCCGCGCTTCCCTCCGAGGTCGAGCCGGCGGCGCACGAGGAGCCCGATGGCGTGCGCGTGGAGGTGGGCACGGGGTCGGACCCGGACGCGCCCGAAGTGGGTCGCCAACACTGCTACGTCTGCAAGGACCCCTTTACCGAGCTGCACCACTTCTACGATCAACTCTGCCCCCCCTGTGCTGCGCTCAACTTCCGCAAGCGAGAGGAGCGGGCCGATCTGTCCGGTCGGGTGGCGCTTCTCACCGGAGGGCGGGTGAAGATCGGGTACCAGGCGGGAATCAAGCTCCTGCGTTCGGGGGCGAGACTCATCGTCACGACGCGCTTTCCCCGCGACGCCGCGGCACGATATGCCCGCGAAGACGACTCTGGCGATTGGGCGGATCGCCTGCAGATCCATGGGCTCGATCTTCGGCACACGCCGAGTGTCGAGGCCTTCTGCGCCGAGATCATGCGTAGGCATGATTCGCTCGATTTCATCATCAACAACGCCTGCCAGACGGTCCGCCGTCCCCCGGAGTTCTACCGACACATGATGGAGGGCGAGCAGGAGGCGCTCGATGGAATGCCGGAGGAGGTGCGCGCCCTCCTGGGTAGCTTCGAGGGGGTGCGGGGTCCCAGCCTCCTTCCCGCCGGTGAAGAGGTCGCCCGGCAAGCCCTTCGGGGAGGGGAGGGGGAGGACGAAGAGGGCGACGCTGCGCCGGGAATGACCCATTCGGCCATCCTCTCCCAGATTCCCCTTCTCCCCGAGGAACGGGAGGCCCGGCGGGCGCTCTTTCCGGAGGGCCGGCTCGACCAGGATCTACAGCAGATCGACCTGCGCGAGACCAACTCGTGGCGGATGCTAATGGCCGAGGTTCCCACGGTGGAGCTTCTCGAGGTCCACCTGGTGAATGCGGTGGCGCCCTTCATCCTGAACGCCCGCCTCAAGCCCCTGATGCTGCGGACCGACACCCGCGACAAGCACATCGTCAACGTGTCGGCCGTGGAGGGGCAGTTCTATCGCAATGCGAAGACGACCCGTCACCCCCATACGAACATGGCAAAGGCCGCACTGAACATGATGACGCGGACCGCGGCCACCGACTACCACAACGACGGCATCCACATGAACGCCGTCGACACCGGCTGGGTCACCGACGAGGATCCTGAAGCGATTGCGGCACGCAAGACCGAGATCCACCGCTTCCACCCCCCGCTCGACATCGTGGACGGTGCCGCCCGGATCGTGGATCCCATCATCGACGGCTTCAATACCGGGACCCATGTGTGGGGACGGTTCCTCAAGGACTACGCGCCCACCGACTGGTAGGGGGTCCGCACGGACGGGCTGGAGCATGTTCGCACAGGAGGCCTGACACGCTTCCGGTAACTCTCGCCGCCTGACGCCGCAACCCTTATCGACCGCAGGTCGATCTCACCTTCGGGTTGGGGCCGCAGGGGCGGCGGCACTCCCCGGGCGGCGGCTGCGATCTGAAGCCCATCGGAGCCGTTTAGCTCCTCCCCTGGACCCGGGGCGACTACGGTGCTCAGGCAACCGGACCTCCAGAGAATCCGGGTCGATTCAAGTCACACGCTTCACCCGAAATCCCCTCCTCACTCACCCCGGCCGCCTCCCGATCCGCCCCTCGGCGCGGATCAGCGAGGCGGCCATCCCCGGCAGGAGGATGCAGGCCAGTGGGATGGAAACAAGGAGCGCTCCAGTGAGGGCGATGGCCAGGGGCTGAAGCAGGCCGAAGACCTCGGCACCCCCCAGGAGTAGGGGGCTCATTCCGAGGACCGTGCTCAGGACGGTGAGGGTGATGGGGCGGAGCCTGTCCCTTGCCGCCTGGGCCAGCGCCTCGGAAGCACGAGTCCCAGGCCCGCCCTCCAGGGTAGTGCGGGCCTGGGAGAGGACCAGGATCACGTTGTTTGCCACGATCCCCACCGCGATGAGAAGGCCGGCCAGGACCATGGCATCGAGGGGACGCCCCAGGATCCAGAGGAGAAGAAGGGCCCCCGCCCCACTCAGCGGAATCGAGAGGAGCCCTGCCAGGGCGAAACTCAGCGAGCCGTACTGGATGACCAGGAGGGTCAGGACCAGGACCAGGGCCAGGAGAATCGAGCGCCCGAAAGTGGCACGGGTTTCCTCCAGCGCCTCGAGTTCACCCTCGAGCCACCACCGGGCCTCGGAGGGAAGGTCGAGCTCCGACAGCGCCCGTTCTACCTCGCGCCCCACTGCCGCCGGTCCGGGCCCCGAGGGGGCGAGTTGCCCCGAGATCCGGACCACGCGCTGCCCTTCCCGGCGCTCGATATGGGTGGGCTCCTCGATGAGGCGGAAAGACACCACCTCGCCCAAGGCCACGCCGGCTCCGCCGGCGGAGACCAGCCGGATCCCGTCCAGATGCTGGGGCCCTCCTGCGACCCGGCGGTCATAGCGAACCCGGAGGGAGAGGGGCTCTCCACCGGACATCCGCTGCCGGAGGACCCGTCCTTCAAGCCCGTAGGCCAGGGTCTGCTCCAGGACGTCGGGGGCCACGTCCAGGGCAGCGAGTCGGTTCCAGTCCGGCTCCCCCTGCCAGCGGGGACTCACTCCGGCCCGAACCCGTTGGACGTCGGTGAGGCCTTCCACCCCCTGAAGGACATCCACCACCGCCGTCTCCACCTCGGTTAGGGCGAGGAGATCGCCATCACTTCGGGTCAGAACCACCACGAGGTCCGCATCGGACAGACGGGTCTGCACTCCCCGGATCCGAGGGGGGGTGAGGGAGATCCGGAGGCCGGGTACCTCGAGCCCCTGGAGCTCCGAGCGGGCGACGTCGGTCCACCCCTGGGAGGACCCCACCTCGGAGCGGGTGTCGACGCGGACGGTGAAGTCCACCTGTCCGGGCCGGAAGGCCGGGAGTCCCTCGCGGAAATACCCGCCCACGGTGGTGAAGAGCGCACCAGTCCCCGGAACCCCTCTCAGCGCTTCCTCGGCGCGGCGGGCAAGGACGTCGAGCTCGGCCTGGGAAATCCCGGACGGGTGCGTGAGGCGGGCTTCGACGAAGCCGTCGTCCACCACGGGAAGGACCTGGAAGGGGATGGCCCGCAGCCCCACCACCATGAGGAGCGCAGTGACTCCAGTAATGCCCCAGCTCAGCCAGGGGCGCCGGGTGAGGTCCATGAGAAGGACATGTTGCTCCTTCGTCGAGCTACTCCGCACGGAGGCGGCCTCCGGTGCCCGGCTGAAGACCGGGAGGATCAGGACGGCAAAGAGGAAGGAGAAAACGGCGGCCACCGCCACCGTCCAGATCAGGGGACGGAAGAGAAGGGCCACCATCCCCTGAACGAGGAGGAAGGGGAAGATGGCGGCGAGGGTGGTGAGAAGCGCACCCAGGAGGGGGCCCACCACGTCGGCCATGGCCTCCAGGTGCGGGCGCGCCACCGTCCCTGCCAGGCGGTCGAGCCGGTCCAGGTAGATGATGGCGTAGTCCAGCCCCAGCCCCACCGAGAGAAGGAGGCCAGCCAGGGTGAGGAGGTTCAGCGACTGCCCCATGGCGTGGAGAACCACTACCGAGGCGGCCAGGCTCAGCCCCACTACGGCAGCCACAAGGGGGGTGGCCCGGCGCTGGCGCAGGGTGAAGAAGAGGAGGAGCATGGCCAGGAGCGCCCCCCCCACCGCGGCGGTAACCACGCTGCGTACCGCACTCCGGGTCACCACCGAGTCATCGAAGAGCAGATGCGCCTCGATCCCGGTGAAGTCCGCGCTCCCTGCCACTTCGTCCACCACCGCCCGGGCCTGGGCGGCGAGGCGGGTGGAGTGGGCACGAGGAGACCGATGTATCGAGACCAGAACGGCGGATTCGCCATTGAGGCGGGTGCGGAGGCTCTCCTCGGACCGGGCCCGGTGCACGGCGGCAAAGCTCCCCACCGGGATGCTCGTCCCGGCCCCGGCCAGCCCCCCGGAGACGGGGACCGGACGGGCGGAGATCCGGGCCGGGTCCCACCCTCCATCGCCCAGGACCGCTACCCCCTCGAATCGCGGCGTCCGCATGGCCGATGCCGGAGGCGGGTTGGTGGCCTGAAGGAGGACGGATTCGAGGGCGGAAAGCTCGACCCCAGCAGCCCGCTGCCGCGACGGGTCCACATCCACCACGAGTTCCGGGATCTCTTCCCGTCCGATGTAAACCGCCTCGACCCCGTCAAGGGCCCGGAGGCGGGGGACCACGCTTCCTCGAAGCCGGGCCCGGATCTCCTCCACCGGGAGAGTCGCCGAGCCAAAGGCGAAGTTCATGGCCGGGTCCTGCATGGTGGATACGGCGAAGATCCGCGGCTCTGGGAAGCCGGTGGGGATTTGCCCCTGGGCTCGCTGGACCGCCTGCGTCACGTCCCGGAGGGCTCGATCCAGGTCGTAGCCCGGCGCGAAGTAGAGGTCCAGGTAGGAGCGTCCGTCTCCAGACCGGCTCTCCAGGCGGACGATCCCGGAGACCCCGGCGAGGGCGGCCTCGATGGGCTCGTTCACCGCCTCCTCGATTACCCCCGAGGTCTGCCCCGGGATGTCGCTGATCACCCGAACCTGGGGGTACTGGATCTCGGGGAGGAGCTGGAGGGGCATCTGGGCCAGCGCCACCACTGCCAGGAGGACCACGGCGGCGGCAAGGGCACCCAGCGCCAGGCGCCGCTCGGCCAGAGTGCCGAGGAAGGTCAGGAGGGTACCTCGCACTCCCGAATGGCCGAGGTTGCGTCCCGGTTGTGCGGTTGGGGGCGTAACCTCCGTCGACTGGTCCCTGGATTCCTCGGGCGCGTCGAGGCTCATGGAGCACTCGCCCCCGACGGGGCCTGGGAGGCGGCGTTGTTCCGGGGCTCCACCAGCCGACCCTCCGGGTGGGAGCGGGGTTCGTAGCGGAGGACCCACTCTCCGGGCTCGATCCCTTCCAGGACCTGGACCCCGTCCGCCATCGCCTCGCCCAGCTCGACCGTTCGGCGCTCAATCCGGTACCCGTCGCTCCCGGGGTCGGGCGCTGCGACCGCCACCCAGGGCCGGGTCCCGTCGGTGGCCACGGATGTCCATGGGACGACCATGATCTGGAGGGAGGAACGGTACCGCACGGTGACGCCACCCGAGGTGGGAAGTCCGTCGAGCTCGGGGTAGAGATCCACCTGGACGAAGCCGGGTTGGGGATCAGGGGCCTGGACGATGCGGGCTACCGGAAGCCCCGTCCCCGGCGCCAGCTCAAGCTCCAGTAGTTCTGCTTCGGAAAAGAACCGGGCCTCCGGTGCCGACACCCGGATCCGCACTCCCCAAGAGGCTCGTTCCTCCACTTCCGCAAGGGGCTGCCCTGCCGCCACCATCATCCCCGGGGCGGCCTGGAGGTTCACCACCCGGCCTGCCACTCCCGCCTGGAGGGAAAGGCCCTCCCGGGTCGCCTGGAGCCCGGCCAGCGCCTCGGCCGCCTCGGAGTGGCGAAGCTCGGCGGCCACCACCTCTCCGGGGCCTGCGGCACCTGCAGCGGCGAGCTCCCGCCACCGTTCCAGCTCCTCCCGGAGCCGGGCCTCCCGGTCCACGAGGTGCCCGAAGCGGGCCTCCTGGTCGAGCCCCTCCATCTGGAGGATGGCCGCGCCCTGGGTAATGGTTGCGCCGTCGGCCACCGCCACCGAGACCACTCGACCCGCGACGGGGGCTTCCAGGGGGTGAATCCGGAGGGGGGCGAGAGTTCCGGCCCACCGCCGATCCTCCACGTCATCGCGGAGCTCCATCACGATGGCCGCCACGGGGGTGGCCCGTTCCCCGGTGACCTGAGGTGGGGCGTCCGTCCCGCATGCGGCCAGGAACGCGACGAGAGCCAGGGAGGCCAAAGCAGCCCATGAGGGATGGCTCCCACCTGTCGGGAGGGAGGTGGTGACGGGACGGAGCAGGAAGGCGGCCCGATTCATCGGACGGACTCCAGCTGGGTGGCCAGGGCGGCGAGGCGGTCCTCAAGTTCGGCCCGGCGCACGAGGGTCCGGAGGAAGGTTTCCTCCCAAGCCGTGTGGGCAAGGGTGGCGGCCAGTCGGCGCTCGAGGGCCTGCATGACCTGCTGCCATCCATCCACTCCGGCGGCCCAGCGCATCCGGGCGGCCTCGAGGGTGGCTTCAGCCGCCAGGGATTCGCGCTCCAGGGCCGATCTGCGTTCCCCCATCCGGGCCAGCTCGGCATCAAGGGTGGCGGCTTCCCGGAGGTGGGCCTCGCGGAGCCGGTCGGCCTCGGCACGGAGCGCACGGGCCTCGGCCTCTCCCGCCTGTCGCTCCTGGCGGGCCACCCCCGCCAGGTCAAGGCGGAACTGGCCCGCGACTCCCGCCAGGTACTCGTACTCGACAGGATCCGGATCGAAGGCCCGGGATCGGGTGGGGCCGGCGCCTCCCACCAGGGAGAGGTTCCAGCGCTCCTGGTCGGCCTGTGCCCGGGCCTGGGCGGACCGGGCTTCGGCGAGTCGCTCCATCTGGAGGAGCGCGGGGTGCTCGGAAAGGGGATCGGGGGCGTTCCCGGCCGGTGAGGACAGGGCTTCCGCTCCTCCCGGCGGGGTCGGCCCCAGGCCCGGGAAGCCCCCGGCACCCAGTGGTGAGGTGGCGGCGGTCACGCACCGTCCCGCCAAGGCCGAGAGCTCGGCCCTGTCTGCATCCCGAGCCTCGAGGGCCTGTGCCCGGCGTGCCGCTCCCCGTGCCCGTGTCTCCTCCAGGAGGCGCAGCTCCCAACTTCCCTCCACCCCTGCCGCCACTCGGCGCTCCACCACAGGGAGGAGGGATTCGAGGGCTTCATGGTGCTCCTCCAGCGCCCGGGCCTCAGCCTCGGACCGTCGGGTGGCGCTCCAGCTTCGCGCGACCTCGGCCTCCCAGGCCAGGGCGAAGGCCCCTGCGCCGGCCCGGGCAGCAGCCCGGGAAGCTCCGGCACCCCGGGCACGGGCGCTCCGTCCCCCATCCAGGAGGGACCAGGTGGACAGAAGCCGGAGATCGGAGCGGGGGCCTACCCCGAGGACCCGCTCTTCCCCCGGGCTCGTGCGCTGACCGTAGTTCCAGAGTCCGTCCACTTCCAGGCCGGGGAACCGGCTGCGGTTCACAGCCCTCGCCACGGCTTCGGAGGCCTCAAGGCGTTCGGCGGCGGCCTGGAACCCCGCATCCCGCTCCCGTGCCAGTGCCCAGAGGGCGGTGAGACTCAAGGGTTCCGGATCTGTTCCGGGCGCCAGGCAAGGGTCTCCGGGATCCGGGAGCACACCCGCCAGGGGCGGCGCCGGAAGGAGGAGTGCGCCACTCACGAGGAGGCAGCCCAGAAGGATGAGGGGACGGAGCGGCCGAGGTGAGCGGGGCGGGTAGCGCATAGACCGGGGGAGCTCCACGATGGGCGGCCGAGGAAGGGGGAGAGGGCCGGGGGCCGCCGACGCCGGTTCGCTTCTCTAATCCAGAAGATCCGTATGAGACACCGAACGTTAAGCGTCCTGATCGCTTCCGCAACTTCTCAGGAAATATCTCTCGTATTCCACGCGAGGGACCTGGTTGATGGGCCTGTCCGACCGATGGTTCTGCAGAAGGGCCATCAGGCCTCGGAGTCCGCAGTCGTGAGCGAAGCGAACGGCTGCGCAGGGGTAGCCGAGGCGATCCAGTTCCCCCGGCCCTTACCGATCCAAGGTCTTCTGATGACATACCATCGGTATGCCAGAACATACCGGTAGTATGTCCATCGGGGTGGGACTGTCTATTTTTCTGTGTAAATGGCCTGTTGGTCATGCCGGGATCCGATCGGAAAAGACCAGCGCGAAGTGGTTCAGCGCGGCGGGCCAGTCCTGCACGGGCCGGGTCCATCGGTCGCTCGCCTTCAGGATGGCAAGGCAGACCACCTTCCGGACCGCATCGGGTCCGGGAAACGCACCACGATTCTCCCTGTGCCGAGCGAGTCCTGAGCTTCTACTGCGAGCAGCGGTCCCGAAGCCGCTGCGACCCGGGCGGATCGCTCGAGACGCAATTTCCATCGGGCCTTGCCCGAGGGAGCCAGGGCGAGCCAGAGGGTCTCTTCATCGTGATGTCGGGGATAGGCTCTCACCCAGAGCGATCCCTCGTTGCCCGCGACGATCTGATCAAACAGCGGCCACGAATCTTCGGTGCAGGCTGCCCTGACCCAATTCGCACCACGCTCGTTGATCTCATCGGTCACTGCACGGCCCGCAGCGTCCCACGCTCGGACCGGATGCGCGTATGGTTGATCGATCCGGCTCTCTATTTCCGGATCGATGTCCTCTTCCGTAGTCGGCTCTCTCTCGGACCGGAGTGGGACAGAACCCCCAGGAGTTCTAGTCTTCGCGATATGCTTCCTCCGACCCGGAGAGCTTCACCGGGGTGTCCGTGGCCCCTTCGTCGAAAGCGTGTGCGACATACGGAATCGTGTCCTCGCAGAAGCGAGGCTCCGACCCCCGAGTCGAGTACGTGGCGCGACGCCATTCCAGCACGACCCGGCCGTCCGGAAACACTCCAACGAAACTCGAATATCGGGGATCAGAGTGCACCACCTCGCCTCGGTGCGCTGAAAGCACGATCCCGCTCGGTGCGATCGAGGAACACCACGTTCCCGATCCTCCCGAAGGCTTCCGGTCCCGATGCCGCTGCTCCGCCCAGGGTGATGATGGTGTCAAGCGAGGGGACGGGCGCGTCCGTCCAGCGCGATGGGGGCCATGCGGTTCTCGGAGGACGATTCGCAGGCCCCCAGAAGCGCCAGGAGGACCAGACCTACAATCAAGGGGCTCGCCTCATGAGTTCCTTTTGGGTGATCCGGATCAGTCCCCCGGCTCAAGGCGTGCCAGCATCCCGTTGGCGGAATCGGTCAAGAAGTAGAGGTAGCCGTCCGGCCCGTCCACCACGGCTCGAATCCGCCAGCCACGATCCGCGATCAGGTCTTCCTGGTCGATGGCCCGGTCGCCGTCCAGCACCACCCTCACGATCCGTTGTCCTGCCAGCCCGCCGTTGAAGGCATTGCCCTGCCAGTTGGGGAACCGGTCGCCGGTGTAGAAGGCGAGGCCGGAGGGCGCCAGGGCGGGGGTCCAGTGGACGACCGGGTGCTCGGTGCCGTCGCCCGGCTCGGGATCGGGGATCGGAGTCCCGTTGTAGTGATTGCCGAAGCTCGCCTCGGGCCACCCGTAGTTCGCCGCCGCCACCATCCGGTTCAGCTCGTCGCCCCCTCGAGGGCCGTGCTCGTTCTGCCAGATCTCGCCGGACTGCGGGTGCAGAGCCATCCCCTGGGCGTTGCGATTCCCGTAGGTGTAGATCTCATCGCGCGCGTCGGCGTCTCCGATGAACGGGTTGTTGCCCGGCACGCCACCGTCGTCGTTGAGTCGCAGGGTAGTGCCGATGTGGTTCGTAAGGTCCTGAGCCGGTTCCTGCATCCCGCGGTCGCCCACCGTCACGTACAGGAGCTGGTCGCCATCGAAGACCAGGCGCGAGCCGAAATGCTGGCCTCCGCCCGCCACCGCATCGGCGACGAAGACGTCCTCCAGGTCGTTCAGTTGGTCGTCCGCCCATTGCGCCCGCGCCACCGCAGTGGTGATCCCGCCACTCACGGCCTTGGAGTAGGTCATATAGACGAGGCCATTGGCATCGAAGTCGGGGTGCACGGCAATGTCGAGCAGACCACCCTGCCCGGTGGCCTCCACGCTGGGTCCGCCCTCTACCGGCGCATCCCGCAACTCCCCGTCGCGCACCAGCCGCACACGACCGGGCCGCTCGGTTATGAGGATGTCGCCATTCGGCAGTAACGCCATTCCCCACGGGTGCTCAAGGCCGGTGACGAGCTCGTTCACCCTGTAGTCGTGCGTGGGAGCGGGGTCGCCCGGCGGGTCGATGTCGTCGTTCCCGTTGCCGACCGCCGGCTCGGTGCCGTTACAGGCACCGGTCAGCAGAAGGAGGGCGAGCGCGTGGAGTGGGAGTTGTCGGATGATTCGCATGGGTCGTCAGGGGTGATGCTGTACCTCGGCGCCGGCGATCGAAACGCCCTCCAGCGAGTGGGGGCAAGATAGGGCGGAGCATTCCGGATGGACAAGCGAGGACAGATCGGCTTCCGCGTCGTCGTCCGCCACCGCTTCGTCTGCGGAATCGAAATGGCTCTCGTACCAAAAAAAGATCCGATCCCAGTGGTCCAGGAAGTCGGCCTCGCTCCCGGCCCGGCCGGCCCCGTGCCCGGCGTGCATGTAGTTTACCCACACGACCTCCTTGCCCAGTCTCCGCAGCGCGTAGTACATCTCGCGGGTATTGGCGGCCGGCACATTCCAGTCGCCCTCGCCGGTCAGGAGGAGGAGGGGGGTCTCAATCCGGTCGGCGAAGAAGACGGCCGAGTGGGCGATGTACTTGTGCGGCTGCTCCCAAAGGGTCGCGCCGATCCGATCCTGGCCCCACTCGGCGGCGGTGTAGTTTCGCGTGGTGATCTTCTCGGAGTCGCCCAGGAACGATACCGCGTTGACCTTCCCCGAGATATTGATCGCCGCGGCGAACCGGTCGGTCTGTCCGATCAGGATGTTCGCCGCATAACCTCCGTAGCTCGTCCCGTGCACTCCCAGCCGGTCGCCGTCGACCATGCCGCGATCGATCAGGCCGTTGATGGCGGTGGTGACCCCTTTCATCCACCCTTCGCCCGGATAGCCCTCCTCGAGATTCACCGA
>SLSF01000205.1 GCA_007130605.1 Gemmatimonadota bacterium
TGATCCTCACCCTCCTGGGGGTGGGGATGGCGAATCTCGCGGGTCGATCGGTCCATATGCCGGTGCAGGAGATCCTGACGCTCACCGGAGCCGTCGCGCTCCTCGGCGTCCTCCTCCTGCCCCTGGCGCGGGAACCGGTCAGGGATCGACACCCGCGCGTGGGGCCATAGACGGACGGGGTGACTACGTGGGCGGACCCAACACCGGAAGGGGGATGGGGCCCCGTTCCCGCTTCCACCGAGCTGGGATGTGGGCGCAGCGGGGCTCGGCTCCAAGGGGGTCGCCGGTCATGGCCCACGCCCGGGCCCGGGATCCTCCGCAGACGGTGCGGTACTCGCACACGCCGCACTTCCCCCCGAGCCGGTCCGGATCGCGGAGGGCCCGAAAGAGGGGATCGTTCCGATAGACCTCCACGAGATCGTCGGTGCGCACATTCCCCCGCGCCAGGGGAAGGAAGCCCGAGGGGAAGAGGTCGCCCCGGTGGCTCACGAAGAGGAATCCGTTTCCGTCATTCACCCCCCGGGCCCGCCCCATCCCGTCGGCCATGGAGAAGCCCACGCCTCCGGTGAGGGGATCCGGGGGCGCGTCCCGGTGGCCCGCGCGACGCTCCGCCACCTGCCGCTGGATGAGGACCCGGCGGTAGTGGGGGGCGGCGGTGGTCTTGATGTCGAAGGGCATGGTCTCGGCGAGTTCGGCGAGTTGGTGGAACACCGCCTCGTGTTCGTCGCCATCGATGAGGTCGGACTCCTGCCCCCGCCCGGTGGGCACCAGGAAGAAGACGGACCAGAGGGCGATCCCCGACTCGGCCAGGGCGTCGGCCATCCGGGCCAGGTCGCCCACGGTCCGACGGGTCACGGTGGTGTTCACCTGGGTGGAGAGGTCGAGCCTGCGCGCCTCCGCCAGGGCACCCCAGGTGAGGTCGAAGGAGCCCTCGACCCTGCGAAAGTCGTCGTGCACCCGGGCACTCGCCCCATCGAGGCTCATGGCGAGGCGGGAGAGTCCGGCATCCACCACCTCTCCCAGGAATGCGGGGGTGAGGAGCGGGGTTGCCGAGGGGGTGAGCCCCATCCGGAGGCCGATGCGGGCCCCGTGTCGGATGATCTCCACCGTATCCGGACGTTTCGCCGGATCGCCCCCGGTGAGCACGAAGAGGGGGCGTCCGAAGCGACGTACTTCCTCCAGGAGCTTCAGGGCCTCGTCGGTGGTGAGTTCCCGGGGGTCCCGCTCGGGACGGGCCTCCGCCCGGCAGTGAACACACGCCAGGTCGCACGCCTGGGTGGTCTCCCAGATCACCAGGAAGGGGGCACGATCGAAGTCGAGGTCGGCCATGGGAGGTTTCACCGGGAGCCCTCCATTAGAAATTCTTGCGGTTGAAGCGGCGGAGCCCCAGGGCGAAGGGGACGATGAGCCAGACCACGAGGGCCGAAATGGCGACCCCCTGGCCGAGGCCGCTCCCGAAGAAGCGCCGGAAGACGGCCCCGGTGAAGCCCATGAGGGCCGAGATGTCGAAGGAGAGGAGGAGGAGGATGCGTCCCAGGTCCACCGGGTTCAGAAGGGAGAGCGCCAGGACCCCGCGCTCCACCGGGTAGTCCGAGAGGAGGTAGATCCCCAGGAGGACCATGGCGTTGAAGACCACGGTGAAGAAGACCCAGACCCCCAGCGAGAAGCCGAGGCCCTTGATCCGGTCCTCGGTGGAGAGGGCCACCAGAAAGGCCACCGAGGCAAAGATGAGGGTGAGGGCCACCCCGGTCCCCAGGAGGAGGGTCAGGGGGAGCCAGCCCCCTCCGGCCATCCCTCCATGGGCCCAGAAGGGGAGTCCGGTGCCGAGGACGAAGGCCAGGGTCAGGGGGAGCCCGAGCCCGGCGAAGAGTCCCAGGAAGAGGGAGCGACGTCGGACCGGCTGGGCCAGGATCAGCTCGGTGAATTCCCGGGAGCCATAGAGGTACATGGTGCCCAGGACGACGGCCACCAGGGGGATGGCGATGAGGACCACATTCATGAGGGAGAGGAGCACCCGCTCCCCCGTCCCCCCGAAGCGGAAGAGGGCGTCGGTGAGGAGGAGGAAGAAGATGCCGTAGAGGAGCACCCAGCGGCTCCGCATGACGTCGCGGACCTGGTAACGGGCGATCTTGAGCGCATTCATGCCACGACCCTCGCGGTGATTCGGCGGGCGATGGCCCGCTCCAGGGTTTGTTCTCCGGAGCCGCCGATGAGATCGCGGACCGACTCCTGAAAGTGGATCCGTCCATCCAGGAGGTAGACGACGGTGTCGGCGAGCTCCTCCACCTCGGCCATGACGTGGGAGGTGAGGACGATGGTCCGACCGGCATCCCGCTCCGCCAGGATCCGGTCCTTGAGCACACTGCTGGCCACCGGGTCGAGGCCCGCGGTGGGCTCGTCCAGGAAGAGGAGGTCGGGATGGAAGAGGAAGGCCAGGACCGCGCTCACCTTCTGGCGGTTCCCCCCCGAGAGGGTCCGGAAGGGCTTGTCGAGCTCGGCCTCCATCCGGAGCTCGGTCACCAGCGTCTCGTCGATGCCGTCGGGATTCCCCCGCAGATCGCGGATCATCCGGATGATCTCCCGGCCGGTGAGGTTCTCGGGGTAGCGGGCGATCTGGGGCATGTACCCGATGCCCCGGCGGTACTCCGGGTCGGTGCCCACCACTTCGCCATCGACGGTGATCCGTCCGCTCTCGGGGCGAACGAGCCCCAGGATGCTCTTCACCAGGGTCGTCTTGCCGGCGCCGTTGGGGCCGAGGATGGCGGTGCACTGACCCCGCTCCACCTCGAGGCTCAGGTTGTCGAGCACCTGGAGGCGCCCGTAGCGCTTCGAGAGCTCGTGGATCTGGATCATCGCCATGGTTCGACTCCCTGGACTGCACGCATGAGGGGACGCTCGTCCACGAGCGTCTCGGGGGTGAGGACCGGGAGGACGCGCTCGGCGACCTCCAGGATGTCGACGAAGAAGCTCCTGAGGAGGACGATGGCCGCGGGCCGTTCCTGCACGATGAGGCTGAAGAGCCGAACCGGCCGGTGGGCCAGGTCGCCGACACCATCGCCCTCCAGGTCGTAGCCCCGGTACTGGCTCCAGTGGTTGCCCTCGAAGCTGTTGGGGTTCCGGCGGGAGTTGGTGATCACGTCGAAGGTGTTGTCGACGAAGTTGTTCATGGTGAAGAGATTGTCCTGGCTGTTCGCCAGGATCTTCACCGCCCAGCCATTCCGCTCCACCTGGTTCAGCCGGAAGGTGAGGCGGTCGCTCCCCTCGGAGTGGATGGCGGTGGTGTTGCCCCGGAAGAGGTTGTCCTCGATGAGGGAGTCCTGCACCTCCTTCAGGAGGAGTCCGTAGGCGGAGGAGCCCCAGTTGTCGACGAAGCGGTTCCGACTCATCACCACGTTGCGGCTGTACATGACGGCGACCCCGGCTCCATTGTTCCGGAAGGAATTGTTCACGTAGAAGGAGTCGTCGGAGAACATGAAGTGGAGGCCGTAGCGGATGTTGTCCTCGCTCCGGTTCTCGCGGATCACCGCGCCCCGCGCGAACTCCAGGTAGATGCCGTCGCGGTGGCCGCGGATCTCGTTGCCCTCCACCTGCACCCGGTCCACGTCCCAGAGGTGGATGCCATTGCCCGAGGTCGCCTCACGGGTCCCCGAGGCGGTGATCCGGTTGTCCCGTATGAGACAGCCCATGGCCCGTGCCAGGAAGATCCCGAAGAAGTTGTCTTCGAGGCGGTTGTTCTCGATCCGGCATCCCTCCGACTCCTCGACGGTGATGGCGGCGTGGTCCCGGATGTGGCTCATTCCCGAATTCCGGAGCACGAAGCCCCGGATCTGGACGTCGTCTGCGGTGACCACCAGGATCGAGCCCTCGGATTCGCCGTCCAGGACCGGCCAGTCCTCGCCCACCAGCTCGATGCTCCGGTCGATCACGAGAGTGCCTTCGCGGTAGGTGCCGGGGCCGACCCGGATCCGGTCGCCGTCACTGGCCAGGGCGAGGGCTTCGCCCAGGGTCCGGATGGGCCCGTCGGGACTCACCACCAGGTCGCCGTCGTGTTCGGCGGCCTCGCTGGGGGTGTGGGCGGCGTCGTGGACGGGACCGTGGGTGTGGCCGTGGTCTCCGCCCTGCATCTGGACGAGACTCCGCACCCCCTCCCAGTCCAGGATCTCCCCTCCGAAGGCATCCCGCGCCTCGCGGGCCCGTTCGGGGCTCTCGAAGGCGGAGAGGTTCATCCCCATGGGGCTCCGGATCTCGTCGGAGTGGAGGAAGGTGGCGTGGGCCACCTCGACCCAGCTCCCGGGATCGGCGAAGTCGGTGACCCATAGGGAGCGGATGTCGGACTCCGGGAGGACCTCCTCGGCATCGAGGAACTCCACCATGCACTCGATGGAGTCGAAGATGTAGTGGCGTCCCCGTTCCGAGAGGAGCTGGCTGGTGAAGCGTTCGTCGGAGGCGAGCATCCGGCAGTGGGCGCACTCCTCGGCCCCGGCAATGACCTCCCGGGGGCCGTCGGCGCAGGCGACCAGGGCCAGGAGGAGGACGAGGGCACCAGAGGCGAGGCGGTTCATGATCGATTCTCCCCGGGGGTGCGCTCCTCCCGGACCAGCTCGAGGACCTCCTCCCAGGTGAGGAGGGGGCCGGTGTAGGCATCCTGGAGGTTCCGCTGCATCTGCGGCGCTTCGATGGCCAGGAGCCTGGAGCCGTCGGGACTCGAGAGGTTGGGCGTGTGGAGGAAGCGGGCCTCGGATGCGTCGACGAGCTTCCAGCCGTGCGGGAAGTCGACGACTCGCACCTGGTGGGCCTCGTCGGGGTCGAGACGCCCCTCCAGGAGGTAGCCGGCGAGGCACTCCACCGACCGGAAGCGGAGCCGTTCTCCGGCGGGGGTCACGATCTCGCCTCCCCACCGGACCGCCTCCACCGTGTCGCCACAGAAGGGGTCCTCGTCGACACCGTAGACGATGCGGTCCCCGGGGGCCTCTCCTGCAGAGTCGAGCCGGGGCTCCTCGGCGGATCCGCATCCTGCCACGAAGAGGAGGACGACGAAGGCGGCGGCCAGCGAGGCGGGCTTCGGCGCGGCATCGCCTCCCTGTGCCTCACCCTTTTCCCGACGTCGACCGCGGAAGCCCACGAAGGCGGCGGCGGCGGCCAGGAGAGCCGAGATGGCCAGGTAGAGACTGCCCAGGTGCGGCCAGGAACTGGCCCGGATGTTCAGGAGCTGCTCCGTCCCGATGATGGGGGGCGAGTAGGTCATGTCGGGAATCCGGATGGGTGCGTCCGGACTGAGGTTGTGGCCGTAGTCGATATTCCAGGCGTAGAACTCCACCATGCCGGCGCCCCCCGCCACCAGGAATGCTCCGAGCCAGCCCACCATGAGCCAGGGCTTCCCGATCACGGCGACCAGGAGCCCGGTGATCACCAGGCCGGCCAGTACGATGGGCATGATCTCCAGGGCGGGAACCGTCTCGGGATCGATCTCCTGCATCCCGATGTAGTGGTTCAGAATGTTGATGTTCTGGATGTCGTGGCGCTCGTGGCCCACGATGTCGTTCACATAGATGTACATCCCCAGCCCATCCGAGTACTGGGGTGCCACCAGTCCGATGGTCCACAGTGGACTCACGAAGACTGGCAGCATCACCAGCGCTGCCAGCGCCATGAGCAAGCGGCTGCGGGTTCGTGTCGACATGGTGGTTCAGTCCTTGAAGGAGTGAGGACGCGGCGATGAGATGGGACTGCCGCGCCCGAGGACCGGAAGGACCGGTGGGCACAGGAAGGGACTCCTGCACCCACCGACCTCCCGACTCGAGGCGTGCCGGCTCAGTTCGAGCCCCGGGTACCGGTACGCCAGAGGAGTTCGGTTCCCGCGCCCTCGGGCGACACGCGCACATAGCCCTGCATCTCCTGGTGGAGCGCCGAGCAGAAGGCCGTGCAGTAGAAGGGGTAGATCCCGGTGCGGGTGGGGACCCACTTCAACGTCTTGGTCTGACCGGGCGCCAGGAGGATCTCGGCGTTCTGGGCACCCTTGATGGCGATGCCGTGCACCACGTCCCAGTCCTGCTCCAGGTTGGTCACGTGGAAGTAGACGGTGTCGCCCACATGCACACCCTCGATGTTGTCGGGGGTGAAGTGGCTCCGGATGCTGGTCATGTAGACCCGCACCACATTGCCGTCCCGCTCCACCCGTGCCTCGCCCGGCCGCCGGGTGACATGGGGGTGCTGGTTCTCGGAGAGCTCGTAGATGCGAGCGCTGTTCGGCTGGAGGAGGTCCGCCCGGATCGCCTGCGCGTAGTGGGGCTCCCCGATGGTGGGGAAGTCCTTGAGCAGTGTCATCTGGCCACCGGAGACATCGTAGAGCTGCGCCGGGTGGTTCTGCTTCGGGCCCACCGGGAGAAAGCGGTCCCTGGCCGTCTTGGTGAGACCCACAAGGTAGCGGGCATCGGGGTCCTGGGTGTCACCACCGGTGAGCATGAGGTGCCCGATGGAGTAGTAGGCGTCGATGCGGTCCACCACCTCGAAGGTCTCGAGGGACCACTTGACGATCTCCGAGGAGATGTAGACCGAGGTGTAGGCGTAGCCCTCTCCGTCGAACTCGGTGTGGAGGGGTCCGAGACCCGGGTCCTGGACCTCGCCCACCATGGTGGCCTCGTACTCGAGGACCGGGATGCCATCGATCTCCTCTTCGATCCGGCCGTCCTCGATGGCCTGGATCATCTGGCTGAAGGAGTGCACCGGGATCACGGTGGCGAGCTTGCCACCGGCCACGATGAACTCACCGGTGGGATCGATGTCGACGCCGTGGGGCGACTTCGGGGTGGGGAGGAAGAAGACGGCTCCGGGGATCTCGGTGGGATCCACCACCCGCACGCCATTGTGGGCCTCGGAGCTGGCGATTCCGGTGCCGGGGTCGTACCGGTTGTGGTAGTACTGGCCGGGCATATCCTGTCCCGCGCCATTTTCCACCGCTTCGGCCACCATCCGCCAGTTCACCGCGGCGATGAAGTCCTTGTCATAGCGCGACGCCTCGATCTCCAGAAGGGTGTGCGCCTCCTCCACATTGTACGAGGTGAAGAAGACCCAGTCGGAGGAGGGGCCCATGCCGGCACGGCCCAGGTCATAGTGGTAGGGCGGCATCCGGATCTGGAAGTCCAGGGCCATCTCGCCACTGTTCTCGTCGACCTTCACGAAGGTGAGAAGACCGTCGAAGTTCTCCTTGTAGGTGTCGATGGGGACATCGAGGTCCTCTTCGGCCGGAATGGAGAAGCGTGTGGCACCCACCAGGTACTCATTGTTCGAGGTGGGGAAGGAGGAGGCGTGGTTCCCCCCGGTGTTGGGGAGCTCGAGGATCTCCACCGTCTCGAACTTCTCCAGGTCGATGCGGGCGATGCGGGGCGTGTTGTTCCCATTGATGAAGATCCATCGACCATCGGCCAGGCCGTCGGTGCGGGAGAGCTGCGGATGGTGCGAGTCATCCCATGGGATGAAGCCGTAGCTCGTCTGGAGAAGGGGGCGGGTCTCCTCGGAGTAGCCGTACCCCGACTCGGGATCCTGGCTGAAGACCGGGATCACCTTGAAGAGGCGGGCCGAGGGGAGGCCCCAGACCGAAAGCTGTCCGCTGTAGCCTCCGGAGAAGAATCCGTAGTACTCGTCGTAGTCGCCGGGGGCGACATAGACCCGTTCGGCCGCGTCGCCCGTTCCGATCATGCCGGAATCACCGGCACAGGCGGCGAGGAACGCGACGAGGAACGCCATCAGCGCGATGGCGAACCCCTTTCGGATCCGTGAATGTGTCCTGAACATGGTATGGCTCCTTTGGGTGGGGTCCGGGCTGCGCCCGTGGTCAGTGAACGGTCCTGAGATACTCGAGAATCGCCAGCGCCTCTTCTTCGCTGATGTTCTGGTACGGCATGATCAGTGGGTACTCCCTGAGCATCTCCTGCACCACGGGATGGCGCCGGGTCATCTCTTCCGGGTTCATGATCATGTTGAGGACGAAGGTGGGACTCCGTCGGTCCAGAACCGTGCCGAGCTCGGGGCCCACGAAGCTCTCGTCGAGCATGTGGCACGCCTCGCAATTGGCCTCGAAGACGTGCTGCCCCATCTCGGCCTTCTCGGGGTCGATCGGGTCCTCGAGGGTGACCGCCACGGTGAAGGGTCCGATGCCGTGTTCCTCCTCGAAGGCGGTGAGACCGTTCGAGGGCTCGTCTCCATTGGCGTCCGGCTCGGCGTCTCCGCCGCAGGCGATGAAGACCAGCGCGCAGAGGGGAAGGGCGACGATTCGGGTGAGATGGTGCATCTTCGTGTTCCTTTCAGTGATGGCAATGGGTGCGTCCGGCGGACGTCCCTGAATCACACGGTAGAAAGCTAGACCCCGCGCGATCACAGGTCTGTCGGGGTTTGCCGGGGGCTGATGTGGGGGAACTCCCCACAGACGGGACGGATGGGGCGGAAGACGGTGGCGAGGTGGCCCCACGTCATGGGACCCCCGATCCGTCCTGGCTCCGCCCCCTGTGGCGCGCCTCCACGAGGGTGCGGGCCAGCGAGGCCCCGGCGGCCAGACGCCCCGGGATCCCCGGCCGCCCGGTGTACGAACCCAGGAGGTGGATCCCGTCGGGGAGCGAAAGGCCGTCCAGGGCCCGCCAGCTGCGGTCCCAGGCGGGCATGCGGGCGCAGTGGTGATGGATGGGGTGGGCCGGGATGCCGGTGACTGCAGTGAAGCTCTCGGCGGCCATGGTCATGGCGTCGGTCGGGTCCGCGTGAGCGCCCGGGCCGTCTGGACCGACGCGGCTCGGCTCGAGGTAGACCACCGCGGTCCTCCCCCTCCCGTCGAGGTTTCCGGACCAGGTGGCGCCCCGGATGGGAAGGCCCTCTCCGAAGGCGACCTTGAAGCCGAGGCCCGCCGGGAGCTCGGGCACCTCCAGGTGCACCATCTCGATGGGGTTCATCCGCAGACTCCCGATCTGCTCCGCCGCGGTTGGAGCCACCGGACCCAGCAGCCGTGCGGTGGCCGGAGGTGGGGTGGTGAGAACGACGACCTCCGCCTCATGGGACCCGGCGGGCGTCTCCAACAGGAAGCGACCCGGGTCAAGTCGATGGACCCGGCGGACCGGGGTGTCGGTGAGGAGGGCGTGGGGCGCGAAGTCCCGCACCTCCTCCGCCAGCGCTCGCGGGAGCCCCACCATGCCCTCGGCAGGGACCACCACCGGGGCCTCCGGGAGGGCCGAGGACCCACCTGCGATGGCCCCGGCGAAGGTCCGAATCCCCAATGTCCTCATGGCGGGACGCACCGTCCGTTCCGCATCGATCTCCTCCGGGTCGGACCCGTAGAGGCCGCCCAGGAGGGGTCCCGCGAAGGCTCGGTAGACCTCCGATCCCAGGCGTCGTCGGAGCAGGTCGGCCGCCGACGCTCCGGGCTGGGCCGGAAGGAGCGCCACCAGGGGTTCGAGGGCCGCGCGAGCCTTCCCCCGCACAGAGATGGCACGGCTCCGCAGGAACTCCGGAAGGGAGCGGGGAAGGGGGTGGAGAGTCCCTCCACGCACCACGAAGATTCGAGCGTGCTCCGGCCCGACGCGATGGATTGCGCGGCCCTGGAGGTGCGCCAGGACCCCCGGGGTCCCGCGGAGTCGCTGGGGGCCCAGTTCGAGGGTGTGCTCTCCCACAGAGAGGGTACGGATCACCCCCCCCACCTCGCGCTTCGCCTCGAATACCCGGACCTCGACACCCGCCCGGACGAGGGACACCCCCAGGGCGAGGCCGGAGATCCCACCACCGACGATGGCGATCATGCGACCCCGACATTCTTCTGGGAGCGCGGCACGCGGAGGACCACCGTGGTGCCCTCACCCTTCCCGGAGCGCACCTGGAGTTCCCCCTGGACCTGCCGGCTCCGCTCGAACATCTGGCGGACTCCCAGGTGGGCCTCGGGGTGGTCATCGAGCGCACCGACATCGAAGCCCCGACCATCGTCGGAGACGGCGGCCCGGACCTCCCCGGACATCACCTCGATGGAGACCTGGACCTTCGATGGGGCGCCGTGGACGGCGGCATTGGTCACCGCCTCCTGCAGGACCCGGAAGAAGGCGAGGCTCGTCTCCGCCTCGAGGGTGCCCGGAGGGAGGGCCCCCGAGAGCTCGATGGGAACACCGGTGCGCTGGGTGATCCTGCGGGCATGGCCCGCCAGGGCCGTGAAGGGGCCCAGTTCGTCCAGTTCCGGTGGACGGAGGGAACGGGCGATCCGCTGGATGCCGGAGAGCGCCGCCAGCACATCGGCACGGGCGGACTCCAGTTCTCGACCCGGATCCCGCTCGCTCCCGGGCCCGCCATCGAGGTGGCGGGCCGCGAGCTGCAGGTGGAGGAGTGCCGCCGACAGGGTCTGCGAGGTGTCATTGAAGAGCTCGCCTGCGATCCGGCCCCGCTCCGCCTCTTCCGCTCGGGCCATGCTGGCATTCAGCCGTGCCTTCAGGTGCCGCTCTCCCTCGATGGCGTCGAGCATCCGGTTCACGACCTCCGCCAGCCGATGGAGTTCCCGGTCGGCGATGGCCGACTCCGGAACACGGGCCCGGGGGTCCCCCTCCTCCACCCGCCGTACCACCGCTTCGATCTGCCGGAGGGGACGGAGTGCGAGTCGGACGAGGAGACCATTCAGGAGCGCAAGGAGTAGAAAGCCCCCGGCCCAGAGGGTGGGGGAGTCCCAGCCACCCGGGCTGGAGGCGTAGGCCGAAAGGAGTGCGATGGCGGCGAGAAGGGTGAGGTTCGCCACCACGATCTTGATGAAGAGCGGGACACGGAGGAGCGCCCGGAGCCAGTCTGCCGGTGTGCCGATGCGGGATGCCATCAAGGTCGGTCCCCGAAAGGAGGGTGGTCAGCGTACTCGAAATGTTTCATCTTCCGGACGTTCGATCTGTCGGGAGTCGGCCGAGCGTCGTGTGGGGGATTTCTCCACACGGAGGCGGCCTCACGCGAACCGGACCGAAGGAACCGGCATCGTCTCCCCGGCCCATCGGCCTTCAGAGAACCTTCGAAACCCTCGTCCCAGCCCCAATGACGGAACCCTCCGGCTCGCGCACCGACACGCCCGTCCTTCCCGAAGACACCTATCGACGGGTCTTCGCCGCGAGCCCCGACGGGATCCTCGTCGTGGATCGGGCCGGGATCATCCGCGATGCGAATCCGGAGGCGATCCGGCTCTTCGGGTATGAGCGCCATGAACTGGTGGGGCACCCCATCGAACGGCTGGTCCCCCCAGAGATCCGTGGGAAGCACACGGAGTACCGCGAGGGTTTCCACCGGAACCCCGAGACCCGCCCCATGGGCATCGGACTCCAGCTCCGTGGCGTCCGGAAGGACGGGCGGGAGTTTCCGGTGGAGGTCTCACTGAATCCCTTCATGCACGCCGAGGGCGAGTTCGTCGTGGCAGTGGTGCGGGACAGTGCGGAACGTGACCGCCTTCGAAGGCTGGGGGGCCGAGTCCTGGAGGCGGTCGAGGACGAGCGGAGGCGGATCGCGCGGGAGCTCCATGACGACACTGCCCAGCGTCTCGCGGCCCTCCTGGTGCGCCTGCGGGTCCTGGAGAAGACCCCCGACGAGGCAGGGCGGGCCCGAATCCTGACGCAGCTGCACGAACAGCTCAGCGAGACGATGGAGTCCATCCGCCAGATGTCCAGGGGACTCCGCCCCCCCGCCCTCGAGGACGTGGGGCTGGAGACGGCGATCCGCTCGCACCTCCGGGCCCTCCTGGAGGGAAGTGACCTCGAGGTCACCCTCGATGTGGCACCCACCCGCGAACTCCTCGGTCCCGACGCTCAGCTCATGGCGTATCGGGTGATCCAGGAAGCCGCCTTCAATGTGGTGCGTCACGCGCAGGCCGGGTCGCTGAGGATCCGGGTGGCCCGGGAGGGAGACCGGGTCGCCGTCACCATCGCCGATGATGGGATCGGCTTTGATCCGGAGGGCGCCCTCATGGAGGGGGCGTTCCTGGAGAAGGGCGGGCTGGGCCTGGTGGGGATGGACGAGCGGGCCCGCCTCGTGGGCGGTATCTTGAACATCGAGAGCGCTCTCGGGCAGGGCACTGTGGTGACGCTCCGAATCCCAACGCAGGAGGAAGCCCCTCATGGCTGACCCCATCCGCGTGGTCCTCGCCGACGACCATGCCATCTTCCGTGCCGGACTCAGGGCCCTCCTCGATCTGGAGGACGGCGTCGAAGTCATCGGCGAGGCATCGACGGGGGAGGAAGCCGTCGACCAGGCCCTGTCGCTCCGGCCCGACCTCGTGGTCATGGACCTCTCCATGCCCGACGGGAGCGGACTCGAGGCGACCCGCCGGATCGCCGCCCTCGACATCGGGGTGAGCGTGCTCGTCCTCACGGTGCATGCCGAGGAGGAGTACCTGGTCCCGGTGGTGGATGTGGGCGCCAGCGGCTACCTCACCAAGGCGAGTGCCGACCGGGACCTCATGGATGCCATCCGGACGGTGGCCAGGGGCGAGGTCTACCTTCCCAGCCGGGCGGCGACCCTCCTCCTCCAGCAGTACCGGCTGTCGGAGGAGTCGGAGGAGGGAGGTCTCCGCGAACTGAGCTCCCGGGAGCGCGAGGTCCTGGCCCTCACCGCCGAGGGCTTCTCGTCGTCGGAGATCGGAAAGCGCCTCTTCATCTCGCCCAAGACGGTGGACACCTACCGGTCGCGCATCATGCGCAAGCTGGGCCTCACGCACCGTTCCGAACTGGTTCGCTTCGCGCTCAAGGTGGGGCTGCTGCGGGACGTCTGAGTGGCGCGCCCCGCACCGCACCCGAGCGGCCGATGGGTGCGGTGGGGCAGGGGAGGGTGAGCGCACCACGAGACCCCCTAGAAGGCTCGCGGGCCGGACCCGATCCGGTACCGCGACTGCACGAAGCCGTTTCCGGCGGTGTGGGTCTCCAGGTGCACCAGGTCGCGCTCCACCCCGAGGCCTCTGAAGAGTGAGACCCCCGTACCGAGGAGCACCGGGATCCAGGTCACCGTGATCTCGTCGATGAGACCGGCCCGCAGGAAGCCCCGGATGGTGGCTCCCCCATCGATATAGAGATGCCGCGCCCCCCGCTCCGCCAGCCGTCGAATCACTTCGACGGGCGCCCCGCCATCCACCCGCA
>SLSF01000165.1 GCA_007130605.1 Gemmatimonadota bacterium
ACCACCCACCGTCCGCACTCCGGGCAGATCGTCCGCCCCACCCGGGCGTAGAGAAGCCGGAGGTAGTCATGGACCTCGGTGGCGGTCCCCACGGTGGAGCGGCTCGTCTTGGTGGGGTTCTTCTGTTCGATGGCCACCGCGGGCGAGATCCCGTCCACCCGGTCCACATCGGGCTTCTCCATCCGTTCCAGGAACTGCTTGGCGTAGGTCGAGAGCGACTCCACGTAGCGCCGCTGCCCCTCGGCAAAGATGGTGTCGAGGGCCAGGGAGGACTTTCCGGACCCCGAAGGGCCGGTGATCACGACCAGGGCCTCCCGGGGGAGGTCCAGGTCCAGATTCTTGAGGTTGTGCTGGCGGGCGCCGCGGATGCGGATGTGGGTATCCATTCGGTCCGGTGGCCGGGGTCAGAGGCAAGCATAACAGAACGCCTCGGGGCCTCCGGAGTTCCGAATCATCGTTTGTGTGGCGCCGGGCACGGCCCTACCTTGCCGGAGTCGGACCTGTGAAGGAGGCTTCCCATGCCGTCTCCCCAGACCCTCCGTGCCACAGCCCTCGGCGCCGGGCTCCCCATCGTGCTCGCCGTCGTCCTCCCGGCGTGCCCCCTCGACGCCCAGGTGCCGGACCGATTCCTCACGGCCCACTTCGAGAACGACACCTTCTACGACACGGACCAGTCGTACACCAACGGCGTCCGGATCAGCGGTGCCCACCGCGCCGAAGGGGACCTCCGCGTTCTGCCTACCGGCGTGCTGGAGCGCCGCTTTCGACGCGACTGCGAGATCGACCCGAACCGGTGCTGGGAGTGGTGGTCCGGGTGGGTCGTGGGCCAGAGCATGTACACGCCGCAGGAGCTCGAGGACCCGGAGATCATTCCCGACGACCGACCCTACGGCGGCTGGCTCTACGGAGGGCCGACCTTCACCGCCTCCCGTCCGGCCCGCCACACCATGCGGGCGACCGAGCACGCGTTCCAGCTCCTGCTCGGGGTGACCGGACGCCCCTCGCTGGCCGGCCCCACCCAGCGCTTCGTCCACGACCACATCGCCACCGGCGCCGCCGATCCCCTCGGATGGCACCACCAGATCCGCGCCGAGCCCACGGTGAACCTCCTCTACAGCGGGCGCCAGCGTCAGCTCGAGGCCTTCCGCGAGGGGGGCGGCCGCTATTTCGATCTCGTCAGCGAATGGTCGCTCGCCGCCGGAAATGTCTTCACCTACGGCGGCGGCGGCGCGGCCCTTCGTCTCGGGTGGAATCTCGGCGAGGACTTCGGGGCCGGGCGCATCGAACCGGTCATCGCCATGGCAGGGCGGGAGCACCGCACCGAAGGCCACCTCTTCGCCCGGATCGGTGCGCGCTACACCCTCTGGAACGCCTTTCTCCAGGGAGGATGGTTCCGCGCCTCCCCCCACACGGTGGATCCGGAGCGGGTCGTCGCCGACCTCGAAGTGGGGGCGACCTTCCGCTGGCGGCGGGTGGTGGCGAGTGGACGCTGGGTCCGGCGCTCCCCGGAGTTCGACGCCCGGCTCATCTACCAGGAGTACGGCTCGCTCACGGTGAGTTGGCTCCGATGACCCAGATCGCTCTGCGGAAGATGGGGGTCCCCGCCCTGCACGCAGAGGGACTTCGAGGGGCGGGGGAGTGCGTCGCCCTCTGCGACACCGGACTCGACCGGGGACAGGCCGGCGACCCGCACCCGGACCTCCGGGATCTCACCGTGATCCCCCACAGCTTTCGTCCCGACGGGGCGTGGTCGGACCCCCACGGCCACGGGACCCACATGGCCGGATGCATCGGGGGGCGGGCACGCCCTCCGCTCCGGGGCATCGCGCCCGAGGCGACCCTCCTCCTGCAGTCGGTCTACCGGCATATCGACGATCCCTGCGGGAACCGCCCCTCGGACTTTGCCGCCCTCCTCCGAAGCGCCCACGATGCGGGGGCCCGGATCCACGCCAATGCCTGGGTCGAGCCCGGGGGGCAGTACTCGGTGACGGCCAGGGCCATCGACCAGGTCACCGTCAAACTCGATGACCTGCCCGTGGTGGTCCCGGTAGGCAATGACGGGCGCCATGACGCCAACGGCCCCCTCCCCTCGACCCTCCGCTCTCCGTCACCGGCCCGAAACGCCCTGGCCGTGGGGAGCTCCAAGAACGATCGCCCCGCCCTCTCCCGTCCCTACCGGGTCTGGTACGAAGAGACCGACACTCCCTCGGGAATTCCCGATTCGATCCTCGACGAAGGGTGGTCCATGGGACCCGACGGGGTCACCCCCTTCTCGGGCCGTGGCCCGACTCCCGACGGTCGCATCAAGCCCGACCTGGTGGCGCCCGGCACCGCCATCATCTCGACCCTGAGCCGCATGGCACGGGCCCTTCCCGACTTCTGGGGCACCCTGTCGGCCCCCCGTCTCGTTCCCGCCGGGGGGACGAGCCCCTCGGTGGCGCTGGTGGCCGGGTGCGCCGCCCTCGTCCGCCAGCACCTGGTCCGGAAGGGGATCCGCCCCACGGCGGCCCTCCTCCGTGCAGTCCTCGTGGGGGGCGCCCGCCCCTTCCATGGCGCCCTGGTTCCCAACCCGAACCAGGGGTGGGGGCGCCTCGATGTGGCGCGATCCCTGGGGCTGGATGAGGGGCTCGAACTCCGCGTCGTCCAGGAGGTCCTCCACCCGGGGACTCCCTTTGAGCTGCCCATCGATCCGGCGCCTGACCGCCCCCTGCGGGTGACCCTGGCGTGGGACTCCCCCCCGGCCCCGGCCCCCCTCCCCGACCTGGACCTCGAGGTGGGCGGCCACAACGGCAACCGCAAGCCCGGCGACCCCACCTTCGACCCGCTCAACACGGTGGAGCGGGTCCTCATCCCCGAGGCCGGTGCGGTGGACCGGATCGTCGTCCACCCTCGGCGCCTCGACGCCCCTCGCCCCTTCGCATTGGCCATGGTGGGGGGACTGTAGCGTATACGCTACAGACACCTCCGGTCCCACGCCGGCTTGTGGCGTATACGCTACTTTTATCTGCACCAGGAAGGCCCCTTGTAGCGAGAACGCTATAATCGGGGGCGCACCCTCCCCGCTCTGGCAGCACACCCCCCGAGGCCATACCGTACAGGACCTCCCCCCAATGAACGGACGAACCATGCGCACCCTCCTCCTCCTGCTCCTCCTGCCCGCCACCGCCGCCGCCCAGGGCACCCTCGAAGACTACCGGCGCGCCGCTGATCTCGAGGACCGCTACCGGGGCCTGGTCACGAATGTCGTGGAGGACGCCCGGTGGGACGAGGTCGCCGATGCCTTCGTCCTCCGGCGGTCGGTGGAGGGGGGCGCCGAGTTCGTGGTGCTCGACCGCACCGGCCAGGAGCGCGCCCCCTTCGACGCGGTGGCGCTGGCCGCCGAGCTGGAAGCGCTCCTGGACCAGGCCGTCGACCCCCTGGCGCTCCCCTTCCAGAGTTTCCGCCACA
>SLSF01000050.1 GCA_007130605.1 Gemmatimonadota bacterium
GGATCTTCATTGACGATCGAATACATCATTGCTGCCTCATGCTCACCCCGGAAGGGTGTCTTTCCGGTGAGCATTTCATATAGCACAATACCAAATGAAAATATATCCGACCGGTGATCTATTTCATCTCCCTGTATTTGCTCCGGCGACATATATGCCATCGTACCGACTGTACTGCCCGACTTGGTGAGATTACCCGCACCTTTTAATTTCGCCAATCCAAAATCCATTACTTTTATTCTGTCCTTCGAATCGACCATGATGTTCTCGGGCTTGATATCACGGTGGACGATTCCTTTGTCGTGTGCTTCGGAGAGGGCTTCGGCGATTTGGAGGGCGTAATCGACTACTGTTCCAAGTTCCAGATTCCAATTTCCAGGTTTACTTGACACTGACGTCTGATCTCTTACCTCTGACTTCTGGCGCAGGGTTACCCCATCTACATATTCCATTACAATGAATTGGCTTCCGTCATATTCATCTACTGCATGTATCGTACAAATGTGCGGATGGTTCAGCGCGGCAGCGGCTTTGGCTTCGCGGATAAAGCGTTGTTTGTCTTCATCGGATTTTGTCAGGTGTGAAGGCAGAAATTTTAACGCAACGGTACGGTCTAATTTATTATCTTGTGCTTTGTATACCACCCCCATGCCACCTTCGCCCAATTTTTCAATAATCTTATAATGTGATGTCATTTGTCCGATCATTATTAACTTTTCCCGCCTTTGTCACGCTCCTTAATAATTTTATCACGTGAGAGCTTTCGATTGCTCATGACAACCTTTCACTAAATTCCAACAACAAATTTTGAAACTCCTGCGTATCTCTAATGGGATCCCAGAATGGATCTACCTTCAATCGTTCGACGCTATTTTTCGAAGGCATAGACAGAATTTCCCTGAGAATTTCCACGGCAGGCCGTGATTCCCGTAGCTGTGCATATATAATTGCAAGCTCTTCCTTAACGAGCGGTCCGGTAAACTTATCATCCGGTATTGAGAGCAATTCTATTCCATTATATCCTTCTTCAAGTGCTTGTTCTTTTAATCCCAATCCTGCGTATACTTTTCCCAATGCCACCCTATACCGCCAATCATCATGATAATCCGTTGACATATTTTCCAATTGAACAAGTGCTTGATCATAGTGATCCCGCGCTGTTTGTTTATTTCCTGAATAATCATGTGCGAGGCCAAGTATATAAGAAGAGGGCAATATGTAATCATGATACTCATATATATCATCCGGCAACTCACGTACCGTTTTTAACATGCCTTCGAAATCTCTTGTGTAAAACTGCAGCAGAACCCAAAATGCAGGATATGCCGAACGGGGTTGTTGATCGGTTTGCATCGCAGCACGTACGCTATCGACATCTCCCGTCCGGAGGATAGTATTGAGATATCCGTACATCCGGGCAGCATGGAGATCCGGCGAGAGAGAAAGCAGTCTCCTGAAAAGTACATCCGCTCTTTCATAATCACGAATGAACTGATAGGTAAACGCGCTTTCCAGTTTCAAGAATAAGCTAGCCGGATCGAGAGATCGAGCCCGTTCAAGGTTCTGAAGTGCATTATCGTACAACCCGCGCCGTCGTTCGATAAATGCAATCGCACTTATTATATCCGAATCACTCGGTTGGGAACGGCGAGCGATATTAAGATGTGTGAGTGCATCCTCATACATTCGATGACCGTGATAATAATAGTACCCCATAGCGATATGTGCCTCCGGCAAATCGGAACTTATCTCAAGCGCTCGTTCAGCATACGTACGGGACAATTGGAGGTTCTGATCTGAAATATCATATCCGAACCAATGCATTCTACTGCGAACTCTTGATATTAGCGCGTATGCGTTAGCAAATTCAGGATCGTATTCGATTGCCTGTTCCGATAGCACCTTTGCACTCCTGAAATTTTCCTCTGAATAATCGGGTCGTGAAAAATATTCCCGTCCCCGCAGATAGAATTCATAGGCTTCGGTAACATCGGTAGGCCGATCATCGAGTAATTTTTGTTCTTCGGGAGTAAGGCTTGTTTCAAGCGCTCCGGCGATTTCCCGGGCAATCTCACTCTGGATTTCAAAAACGTCGATTAAGTTCCGGTCGAAGGTGTCCGCCCAGAGAGTTCTATTTGTCCGTGCATCGGTGAGCGTTACAGCTACACGGATGCGGTCAGCAATTCTCCGGATACTGCCTTCGAGTATTGTTCCTACCCCAAGCTCATCGCTGATTCGTGGTATATCACGCTCTCCGGGTGCATACCCGGCGACAGAACTCCGTGCAATCACCTGCAAATTCCCGATCCGCGATAGTTGAATTATAATATCCTCATGCATACCGCTGGTAAAAAAAGCGTCATCGGGATCGGGACTTAAATTCTCGAGGGGAAGAACGGCAATCGAGCGGTCGATTTCCGATACATCCGATCCATTTGAGAATAGAAAATATAAACCGAACAATAATAGTAAAAATGGTACTATGTATGCCAATATTTTTTTCGTGTTTAAAGTTGAACTTCCATTGTCAACAGCTTCTACATTTGAATCTTTTTTAAAATCCTTTGGATTTACATTGCCTGATAGTAACTTCTCTACTTTCCGCACATCAATATTTATCTCATTCGTCCATTGATATCGGTCATCGTTATTTTTCTCAAGACACTTATTGATTATCCGCTCCAACTCCATCGGCACACCGCTCCGGAGTGCAGTTACCGGTTCGGGGTCTTCATTTATGATCGAATACGCGAGCGCGGTTTCATATTCGCTCTTAAACGGGAGCTGTCCCGTTATCATCTCATACATTACCACGCCTAAAGACCAGATATCGGTCCGGTGGTCGACTGTGCTTCCCTGTGCCTGTTCGGGCGACATATAGGGAACCGTGCCAAGCGTCGCACCTGATTTTGTGAGCATCGTCCGTTGTGCAGCTTTTGCCAATCCGAAATCGATTATCTTTACCTGATCGTCATTGGTGATAAAAATATTTGCCGGCTTTAAATCGCGGTGTACGATACCCTTTTCGTGTGCTTTTTGTAATCCTGATGATATTTGTATGGTGTAGTTTACAACATCCTGTAACGGGAGCGGACCTTGTTCTATTCTCTCTTTCAGCGACATCCCTTCATAGTGTGCCATAACTATGAACAGGTTCCCGTCGCCGGTTTCTTCTATCGAGTGTATTGCACATATATTGGAGTGATCGAGAGCAGATGCGGCTTTGGCTTCATTGAGGAAGCGCTGCTTCTCGGTTTCATCAGCCCCGAGATGTGAAGGCAGAAACTTCAACGCGACGGTGCGGTCGAGTTTGGTGTCGCGGGCCTTATACACTACTCCCATTCCGCCTTCCCCTAACTTTTCGAGTATTTCATAATGTGAGATGGTTTTACCTATCATTTAAACCCCTCCGCAAGCCAGATGTTCCCACCCGA
>SLSF01000087.1 GCA_007130605.1 Gemmatimonadota bacterium
CGGCGCCGGCCGGGCTGATCACGCCACGGAGCGCGCCGCGGCCTCGGTGCGGGTGGCGTACCCCTCTCCGAAGAGCTCCACATGGACCAGGAGGGGATAGAGCTGGTAGAGGGCGCGCCGCTCCCTTCGACCGGGCTCCGGCGGGCGCACCGCGTCGTACGCCTCCACCACCTGCGCCCGGAATCCCCCGAAGAGGGCCATCATGGCCAGATCCACCTCGGAATGCCCCCGGTAGACCGCGGGGTCGATGAGGGCGGGGCCATCGGCCGTGAAGAGGTGGTTCCCATTCCAGAGGTCCCCGTGGAGGAGCGACATCTCGTCGATCCCGTCCAGGAGCTCCGGCGTCCGCTCGATGGCGCGCTCCACGGCGTCCCGGGCGGCGGGGGAGAGGTGAGGACGCGCCCCCTCCAGGCGGGGACGGAGGCGTGCCTCGGCCCAGAAGGTCCCCCACGTCCTCCGAACCCCATTGTCCTGGGGAAGGGAGCCGATCCAGCCATCGAGCTCGAATCCCGGGGGGGCGTCCACCCGACGATGGAGCTCGGCAAGCCCCCGGCCCAGTGCCACATGGTCGTCCGGCGATGGTCGGACGGCGTCGAGGAACTCCAGGAGGAGCCAGCCCTCCCCGACCCCCAGCACCTCGGGAATCCGGAGGCCTCCCCGCTCCGCCAGTGCCCGGAGACCGGCGGCCTCCACCTGGAAGTCGGCGGCGTCGGACCACTTGAGGAAGGCGTCCTCCCCTCCATGGCTCAGGCGGGCGGCGGGATGGATGCACCCTCCCCCCAGGCGGGTCACCTCCACTTCGGGCCAGCCCAGGTGGGCGGCCGCGGCGTCGATGGCCCGGCTCACCGCCTCTCGATCTCCTCCAGGAGCTTCCGGCACCCCCGCAGGACCATCTCGTACACGTCGTCGAACCCGTCGGGCCCCCCGTAGTAGGGATCGGGGACATCCATCTCGCCCCCGGCTTCGGGATCGAACTCCCTGAAGAGGCGGAGCTCGGCGCTTCCGCCATCGCGAAGGGCCTCCAGGTCTTCCAGGTTCGAGCGGTCCATGGCGATGATGAGGTCGAATTCGTCGAAGTCGTCCTCGCGCACCTTGCGGGCCCGGCTCCCGAGCGTGATTCCATGCCGCTCGGCCACCTCGATGGAGCGGGGATCGGCAGGCTCTCCCACGTGCCATCCCCCGGTTCCCGCCGAGTCCACCACCAGTTCGAGGTCCTCCGCCAGATGCTCCATGACCCCCTCGGCAAGGGGGGAGCGGCAGATGTTTCCAAGGCAGACGAAGAGGACGGATCGGATGGGGTCGGGCATGGAAATCCTCGGGGGGAGATATGCGAACGGTCGAGTGTACTGTACAATAGGAGATCGAAAGGACGAAAGTTTCCACGGCCCGAGAGCAGGGCCGACCAGAGCCGGAGAAGAAGGTTGGACGAAGAACAGACGCCCACGACATTCGAAGAACTCGGGATTTCCGAGGAGATGCGCGCCGCCATCGAGGCCATCGGCTGGACGACCCCCACCCCCATCCAGACCAAGGCGATCCCCGCCGGGCTCGAAGGCAAGGATGTGGTGGGGATCGCACAGACCGGGACCGGGAAGACCGGGGCCTTCATGATCCCCGCCCTCGAGGCCATCGAGGCCGGAAAGGGACTGCAGGTGCTGGTCCTCTGCCCCACCCGCGAACTCGCCCAGCAGGTGGCGGAAGATGCCGAGGAGCTCTCGGTGGGGAGCGCCGTCCGGGTCGGGGTCATCGTCGGCGGGGTTGGCTACGGCCCCCAGAACGACGCCCTCAGCCAGGGCTTCGAGGTGATCGCAGCCACTCCCGGACGCTTCAATGACCACATGGAGCGGGGGAATGTCGACCTGGGCAATCTGAAGACCCTGGTCCTGGACGAGGCGGACCGGATGCTCGACATGGGCTTCCGGCCCCAGATCGAAGATGTCCTTCGCCGGTCGCCCCGGTCCCGGCGCACCATGCTCTTCTCGGCCACCATGCCCAATGGGGTCCATGCCCTGGCGCTCCGCATCACCCAGGAGGCGGTCTGGGTCGAGGCGACCCCCGAGGGGACCACCGCCGAGGGGATCGAGGAGCTGGTCTTCCTGGTGAAGCCCGAGAAGAAGCCCGACCTCCTCCTGAAGCTCCTGGAGCGGCCGAGCTGGGACCAGGTCCTGGTCTTCACCCGGACCAAGGCCGGTGCCGACGCGCTCCAGGGCCGGCTCCGCGGAAAGGGGATCGGGGTCGATGTCATGCACTCCGACCGGAACATGCAGCACCGGGTCCGTGCCCTCGATCGCTTCTCCACCGGTTCCGTCCGGGTCCTGGTGGCCACCGATGTGGCCCAGCGTGGGCTCGACGTGGAGGGCATCTCCCACGTGGTGAACTTCGATGTGCCCAGCGATCCCGAGGACTATGTCCACCGCATCGGCCGGACCGGCCGCGCCGGGGCGGCGGGGAATGCGGTGACCTTCGTCTCCGCCGGGGACCTGGGTTTCCTCCGCTCGGTGGAGCACCGCCTGGGTCGGAAGCTCCCCCGGGAGAGTCTCGAGGAGTTCGACTACGCCGGTGGCATGGAGGCCGAGTCCCGCGAGCCCCGGGTGAAGAAGCACTCGAGGACGGGGGGAGGGATGGGGAGCAAGTCGGCGGAGGACCTGTCCGACGAGGAGCTCCAGAAACTGCTCAACCCCTCCTCCTGAGGGTCACGGTGAGAGCGCTCCTCCTTCTCCTGGTCCTCGGGGGGTGCACCATCGAGCCCCGGTGGGAGGTCGAGCCGGAGGAGCCGTCACCGGACACGGTGGCCCTCCCCGAGTCGGCCAGCCCCGAGGAGGCCGTCGCCACGACGGTGGAGGTCTTCAGGGAGGCGGTGCGGGTGGGGGATCTCTCGCTGGCCCTCTCCCTTCTCGATCGGGACGCCATCCTCGCCGACGACCTGGCCGATGGGAATGGCGAAGGGACCACACGGGGCGAGGTCCTCATGGAGCTCCGCCGCCGCCACGCCGCCGGGCTCCGCCTGGAGGCCATCGAGAGCCAGACCCGCGAGGTCGCCGGGGGATGGCTCGTCTCCACCCGCCTGGACATCCTCGGCACCGACGAGGAGGGCGAGCCGACCCTCGACGGCCACGCCCGCGAGTCTGCACTCCTGGCGCCCACCGACGAAGGCTGGCGGATCGTCCTCTTCCACCGTTCCCGGATCCCCTGATGCCCACCCTCGAAGAGATCCGCGCCGCGCAGAAGCGGCTGGCGGGTGAGATCGTCCTGACCCCGTGCACCCGGAGCCCGCTCTTCGCCGACCGGACCCCGGTGGACCTCCACTTCAAGTTCGAGAACCGGCACCGCACCGGCTCCTTCAAGGAGCGAGGCGCCTTCAACCGCCTCTCCCAGCTCGATGCAGACGAACGGAAGCGGGGCGTGATCACCGCCTCGGC
>SLSF01000145.1 GCA_007130605.1 Gemmatimonadota bacterium
CCCGGTGCCCGGGGGTTCCGCCTCTGAGCTCTCCACCTCCGTCGCTCCGGCCACCGCCTCCATCCCCGCCTCGGGTGGGAGGGGAGCGGGAGCACTCCAGCGGCCGATGACGAGGCCGGCGATTCCCGCCGCCATGAGGGCCGGCACCCAGACGATCCCGGGCATGGTCCGCACCCGGGCCCGACGACGCCCCGGCGTCGGCAGCTCCGTCCGGATCGCCTCCCACATGGCCTCCACCGGTGGCTCCGGGGGAGGGGATCCGTCCTCCAGCTCCTCCAGCGCTTGCTTGAGTTCCCAGTCGGCATGGGTTCGATCCATTTCGTCGCCACTCATCCTGCCTCCTCCCTCAGTTCGGCTCCCAACTCATCGCGCAACCGGGCCCGCGCCCTGGAAAGACGGGCCTTCGAGGTTCCCACCTCCACTTCGAGGGCCTCGGCGATCTCCCTGTGAGTCCACCCCTCCAGGTCGTGAAGGAGAAGGACGCTCCGATAGATGTCGGGCAGGGCCGACACCGCCTCCCGAAGCCGCTCCCGCAGCGCGAACGCCAGCGGCTCGGGGCTGTCGCTCCCCACCAGTTCCGGAGTGAAGGGCTCCCGCCCGTTACGGTGTCGGCCTCGACTCCGAAGTCCGTTCAGCACCGTCCGCACACAGATCCGGTGGAGCCAGCTCCCGAAGGCCGCGTCCCCCCGAAAATCCCCGATGCTCCGGAAGGCACGGATGAAGGACTCCTGAGTGAGATCTCTCGCCAGCTCCTCGTCTCGGCACATCCGCCACGCCAGGCGATGGACCCGCTCCACATGCCGGTCGTAGAGCTGGCGAAAAGCCACCTCGTCGCCGGATTGGGCCCGGGCGATCCACTCTTCGACTGGGGATTCGTTATCCATTCTGCCCCTGAGACACGGGATTGGGTGAGAGGGTTGCGAAAGGAGGGATTCCTCCTTCAATTGCAGTTGTCGTTCACGCTCCCCGGAAGTCAGCCTTCTCCACCCAGCAGGAGGCTGCCGGCGTTCAGCGAAGCGATGCCCATCCGGCTTCACATGGATGTTCGACACCTCTCGGCGCCCTCCATCCTCGGGCGCACGTTGAGGGGCTCCCCATGACGAGCCCCCCCCTGATCCCACCGCATTTGATGCCCATGGCCCCCACCACCCCGACCGGCTCCACCCCGCGTCCCGACGAGAACCCCGTCCAGGACCGCAATTTCGCCATCCCCTTCCACAGGATCCGGCCGGAGCATGTGGTGCCGGGGATCCGTGCGGTCCTCGACGAAGCGAGGGAAGAAGTGGAGTCCATCGCCTCCACCCCGGAGGCCCCCACCTGGGACACCACCGTCGGCCGTTTCGATGGCCTCACCCGCCGCGTGCGCCGGGCCACGACCCCGGTGCAGCACCTCCTGGGGGTGAAAGAGTCGCCGGCGCTGCGCGAAGCGTGGCGCGAGATCCTTCCCGAGATCTCCGCCTTCTGGTCCCGCCTCTACCTCCATGAGGGCCTCTGGGGCACCCTCCGAAGATACGCCGACACCGACGAGGCGCGCGACCTGGACCCGCTCCGCACCCGCCACCTGGAGCGAACCCTCCGCGACTTCCGTCGCGCAGGGGCGGAACTTGAAGCCGAGGGGCGTGCGAGACTCGAAGCCATCGAAGTGGAACTCTCCCGCCTCGAGCAGTCTTTTTCGGAGCATGTCCTGGACGACACGGCGAACTACACCCTCCACCTGGAGGACCCGTCGCGCCTGGAAGGCATTCCTGCCGATGCCCTGGCGCGCTTCAGGGCGCGGGCCGAGGCCGATGACCTCGACGGCTGGGTCCTCACTCTCGACGCCCCCTCCTACCTGGCGGTGATGAAGCACGCCCACGACCGGGCGCTCCGCCGGACCCTCCATGGCGCCTATCTGGCCAAGGGAACCGGGGAGGAGACCGACAACCGCCCCCTCATCCCCCGGATCCTCGAGCTCCGGCGGGAGAAGGCGAAGCTCCTGGGCTTCCGGGACTACCCCGACTATCGCCTGGCCGAGCAGATGGCGGGCACCGGTGAGCGGGCCCGGAACTTCATCGAGGAGATGATCGACCGGACCCGCCCCTACTGGCTCCGTGACCTCAACGTCCTCCAGTCGGCCGCCGAGGCGCGGGGAATGGAGCGCCTCCGCCCCTGGGACACCGGGTACCTCACCGAGCAGCTCCGCAAGGAGGAGTATGATCTGGACGAAGAGGAACTCCGCCCCTACTTCCCCCTCCCGGGGGTCCTCGACGGCCTCTTCCGCATCGCGCACCGGCTCTTCGGCCTCACCATCCGTGAGATCCCCAACGAGGCGGTCTGGCACGAGGATGTCCTCTTCTACGAGATCCGCGACGAGGAGGGGCGACATCTCGGCTCCTTCTACGCCGACTTCTTTCCCCGCCCGGAGAAGCGGCAGGGCGCCTGGATGGCCGACTTCATCTATGGCGACCCGTTCGCCGAAGGAGCGTCCGCAACCCCGTCTCCGCACCTGGGAAACATCTGCGCCAACTTCCCCCCACCCGGAAAGGACCAGCCGGCGCTCCTCTCCCACCGCGACGTGGAAACCCTCTTCCACGAGTTCGGCCACCTCCTCCACCACTGTGTGTCCCGGGTCCCCATCGAGGGGCGGGGGGGCATCAATGTAGCCTGGGACTGGGTCGAACTCCCGAGCCAGCTCCTCGAGAACTGGTGCTGGGAGAGGGAGGCGCTCGAGCTCTTCGCACGACACTGGAAGAGTGGCGAGGTACTTCCCGAGGCAATCCACCAGCGGATGCTCCGGGCCCGGCGCTTCATGGGCGGCTGGGCTCAGATGCGCCAGCTCGCCCTGGGCACCCTCGATCTCGGCCTCCACACGGAGTACGACCCGGAGGTGGACGAGGACCCGGTGGAGTGGGTGACTGAACGACTCATCCCGATCTCCCCCAACCGCGAGTTCGCCGCCGCCCACCCCCTTCCCGCATTCCTCCACCTCTTCTCCGGCGGATACGCGGCGTCGTACTATGCCTACCTCTGGTCCGAGGTCCTCGAGGCCGACCTCTTTTCCCGCTTCCGCACCGAAGGGGTCTTCAACCGCGAATTGGGACAGGCCTACCTGGACACCATCCTTTCGCAGGGAGACCGAGAGGACGCCGACATCCTCTTCCGACGCTTCATGGGCCGGGACCCGGACCCCGAAGCGCTGGTCCGTCGGAATCTGGGCGAGCCCCCCACCGCGGCGTGACCGACTGTGCACCTTTCTGTTACATCGCCGTTACAGGCCACTGATAACTTTTCTCCTCGGTCCCCGGCGGTCCGCTGCCGCCATGGGGATTCTCTCACCGCAACGGGCCGGGGAGCCGGATGCCACGACGCATCGCACAGATCAGCAGGGGAGTCCTCCTTCTCTCGCTCATGTTGGCCACCGGATGCTGGAGCACCGACGGGGGTGAGGGGAACGACAGGACCGACGACTCCGGTCGCCTCACCCTGACGGGGGCAGGGGCCACCTTCCCCTTCCCCATCTACTCCCGGTGGTTCTCCATCTACTCGCGGGAGCACCCGGTCCGGATCAACTACCAGTCCATCGGCTCCGGCGGGGGAATCCGCCAGATGATCGAGGGGACCGTGGACTTCGGCGCCACCGACGCCCCCCTCACCGAAGAGGACCTGGAGCGCATTCCGGGCACCCTCTCGATCCCCACGGTCCTGGGGGCGGTGGTCCTCACCTACAACCTTCCGGGGCTCGAGCAAGCCCTCCGTCTCGACGGCGAGATCATCGCCGGGATCTTCCTGGGAGAGATCCGGCGGTGGCGGGACCCCCGGATCCTCGCCCTGAACCCGGAAGTCGAGATCCCCGACCGCGACATCATTCCAGTCCACCGCTCCGACGGCTCCGGCACCACCTACGTCTTCACCGACTACCTGCAGGTGGTGAGCCCAGCGTGGCGGACCCGGGTGGGGCGGGGCAATGCGGTGCGCTGGCCCACCGGACTGGGCGCCCGTGGCAATGAAGGGGTGACCGGCCAGGTTCGCCAGTCCCCCGGCGCCATCGGTTACGTGGAGCAGGTTTTCGCCCGCCAGAACCGCCTCCCCATGGCCGAGGTGCGGAACCGGAACGGAGAGTTCGTGGCGCCCTCCATCGATGCCACCACCCGGGCGGCGGAGGGGCTCGCGGAACGGATCGTCGACGACGACTTCCGCCTCTCCATCGTCGATGCGCCCGCCGAGGGCGCCTACCCCATCGCGGCGTGGACCTACCTCCTCATCAGCCCACACTTCGACGACTGCTCCCGGGGCACCGCCATCCTCGAGCTGATCCGGTGGGCGCTCCTGGAGCGTGAAGACGATGTGCGCGACCTGAGCTATGCACCGCTGACCCTCGAGATCCGGATCCGGGCCCTCGACGCCATGAAGGGGGTCACCTGCGGCCCCTCTGCCCGGCTCATCTTCGATCCGGACCGCGACTTCGAGGCGGAGGCACGGGGCGAGGTGCCCCCCCCCGAGGTCGAGATCGACCCCGATACCCCGAGCGGCGGAGAGGACACCGATGGCGAATCCCGCTGACGGCGGACTGATGGCTCGACTCCTCCCCTCCCGCTCGAAGGGGAATGTCCAGGACCAGTTCTACCGGCTGGCCCTCCTCCTCTTCGGAGTGAGCATTCCCCTCCTCTTCCTCTTCATCGTCCTCCGGATCGGCACCGAGGCGTGGCCGGCCATGGAGGCCTTCGGGTGGGGCTTCATCACCGGTACCGAGTGGAACCCGGTGCTCCGGGAGTTCGGGGCGCTCCCCTTCATCTTCGGCACCGTGGTCTCGTCGGTTCTGGCCCTGATGATCGCCCTCCCCCTTTCGGTGGGCCTCGCCATCTTCCTCACCGAACTCGCCCCCCGCTGGCTCGCCGCCCCCATCGCCTTCGCCACCGAGCTTCTGGCGGCGATCCCCTCGGTAGTCTACGGGCTCTGGGGGATCTTCGTCCTGGTCCCCTGGCTCCGCTTCACCATCCAGGAGCCCCTCTCCCGACACTTCGGCGACGTGATTCCCATCTTCGAGGGGCCGGCGTACGGCTTCAGCATGATGGCGGGGGCGGTGATCCTCTCCATCATGATCATCCCCTTCATTTCGGCGGTGACCCGCGAGGTCCTCACGGCGGTCCCCCGCGACCAGCGTGAGGCCGCCCTGGCCCTGGGCGCCACCCGCTGGGAAATGACGTGGCAGGTCGCACTTCCCTACGCCCTGCCGGGGATCATCGGAGGCGCGATCCTGGGGCTCGGCCGCGCCCTGGGCGAGACGATGGCCATCACCATGGTCATCGGGAACCGCCCGGACATCGCCGCATCACTCTTCGCGCCGGGCTACACCATGGCCTCGGTTCTGGCCAACGAGTTCGCCGAGGCCACCGGGGCCCTCTACCTCTCGGCCCTCATGGAGATTGCCCTGATCCTCTTCGGGATCACCATCGTGGTGAACATCTTCGCCCAGCTCCTGGTCTGGCGTGTGGCGAAGCGGGGAGGCCGATGATGGCCGACTCCCTCTCGCGCCGCCGCCGGTGGACGAACCGGATCATGCTCACCCTCACCGGGGTGGCGTCGGTCCTGATCCTGGTCCCTCTGACCCTCATCCTCTCCTACCTGATGACCGCAGGGTCGGGGGCCATCAACATCGACTTCTTCACCCAGCTCCCCGCCCCGGTGGGCGAGGAGGGTGGAGGCATGGTCAATGCCCTCGTGGGCACCCTCTTCCTGGTGCTCCTGGCGGGAGCGCTGGGGCTCCCCATCGCCGTGGGAGCGGGGATCTACCTGGCCGAGGCCCGCAAGAGCCCCTTCGCGAACCTGGTCCGCTTCATCGCCGATGTCATGAATGGGATCCCCTCCATTGTCACCGGCATTTTCGTCTGGGCATGGATCGTCCTCTGGATGGGGCGCTTCTCCCTGCTGGCGGGATCGGTGGCCCTCGCCGTCATGCTCATCCCCATGGTGACACGAACCACCGAGGAGATGGTCCGGCTCGTCCCCCGCGAGCTCCGGGAGGGGGGCATCGCCCTGGGCTTCACCCGGTGGCGCACGACCCTGGGGATCGTGATCCCGGCGGCCCGCGGCGGCATCCTCACCGGGATCCTGGTGGCCCTCGCCCGCATCTCCGGAGAGACCGCACCCCTCCTCTTCACCGCCTTCGGAAATCCCTTCATGGAGTGGCGCCTGAATGAGCCCATCTCGGCCCTTCCGCTCCTGATCTACCAGTACGCCATCTCTCCCTATGACGAATGGCATCGACTCGCCTGGGCCGCGGCGCTCGTCCTCATCGCCCTTGTGCTCGTCATCAGCCTCCTGACACGCTTCCTCATCAAGGATCCCCATCGTGAACGCTGAACTCCAGCCCTCCACCATGGCACCTCACCGACCGTCTCGCTCGCCCGGCGCCGAAGCTGAGGCATCGGCGCTCCCCCCGGCCCGCGAGCTGGAGTCGGCGGTGGAGGCGACGGATTTCTCCTTCTGGTACGGGAGCAACCAGGCCCTCGACTCCATCTCCCTCACGGTCCCGGCCCGGAAGGTGACCGCCCTCATCGGCCCCTCGGGGTGCGGAAAATCCACCTTCCTCCGCTCCATCAACCGGATGAACGACCTGATCCCCGGGATCCGCCACGAGGGCGACATCACCCTCCACGGTGACTCGGTCTACCGGAACGACCGCGACGTGGTGCAGCTTCGCAAGTCGGTGGGGATGGTCTTCCAGAAGTCGAACCCCTTCCCCAAGTCCATCTACCAGAATGTGGCGTATGGGCCCAAGGTGAACCGGCTGGTGCGGGGGCGCGCCGAGATGGATGAGCTGGTGGAGCGGTCCCTCCGGCGAGCGGCCCTCTGGGACGAGGTCAAGGACCGCCTCGACTCGAGTGCGCTGGGGCTCTCGGGCGGCCAGCAGCAGCGGCTCTGCATCGCGCGGGCGCTGGCGGTCTCTCCGGAGGTGATCCTCATGGACGAGCCGGCGTCGGCCCTCGATCCCGTCGCCACCCAGAAGATCGAGGAGCTCATCTACGAACTGAAGCACGAGTACACCATCCTCATCGTGACCCACAACATGCAGCAGGCGGCCCGCGTCTCCGACTACACGGCCTTCTTCTACATGGGCCGGCTCATCGAGATGGGCCGGACGCAGCAGCTCTTCACCAATCCTCACGAAGAGCAGACAGAAGCCTACATCACGGGACGGTTCGGATGAGCAGAATCGAGTCCGGGGGTCCCCGGCACTTCCATGAAGAACTCACCCGGTTGAAGGGACTCCTCCTGGAGATGTCGGGCGAAGCCGAGGCCCTGGTCCGCCTCTCGGTGGACTCCCTCCTGGAGCAGGACCTGGCCAAGGCGCAGGAGGTCATCGATGGCGACGACCGGGTGGACGAGCTCGAACTCGAGATCGACCGGGTCGCCCACGAGATCCTCGCCCTCCAGCAGCCCATGGCCGGGGACCTCCGATTCATCACCATGACGATGAAGATCTCCAACGACCTGGAGCGGGTGGGCGACCACTCGGTGAACATCGCCCGTGCCGTGCAGCGTCTGGCCGACCTCCCTCCCTTCGGCCGGGCCCCGGAAGTGGCGGAAATGGCGAGCCTGGCCATCGCAATGCTCTCCGACGCCCTCGACTCCTTCGTCCGGGGCGACGCCCAGGCCGCCGGAGAGATCGGCCCCCGCGACGACCGGGTGGACCACCTCTACAACTCGATGTTCCGGGTCCTCCTCACCCACATGATGGAGGACCCCCGCCGGATCGGCCCCGCCATGACGACCCTCCTCATCTCGAAGAACCTCGAGCGGATCGCCGATCTGGCCACCAATGTCGCCGAGGATGTCATCTTCATGGTGGAGGGGAGGGTGATCAAGCACGGCACCGGACGGAGCTCCGGTCCAGCCGGGGGCTGACCCGGGCGGAGGGACCGACCTGTCGATGACAGGCCGCGTCCCCTGAAAGGATGTTGAAGGACGGGGTGGCCAAAGGGAACCGAATGGCTCGGGGCGTGTCTCTTCCATAGTCGGGGGTGTGCCCCCATGGTGTCCTGACTCAGGATACCGGAACTCGAGAGGCCAGTGCCCGCAGGAGTCCATCCGTGCCGTCAACCGCACCCTTTCCCCGTAGGGCGCGATCCAGAATCCGTTCGGCTCCGGCCGTCCTGATCCTGCTGCTCACCTTCGTCGCGCTTCCCGCATGCGGGTCCGACGGAGAGGAGATGAGCGGGTGGTCCCCCGAACCCCGTCCCGCCACCCAGGACCGCCCGGTCCTGGCGTCGTCCGACGAGTTCGAGGTGGATCGCGGCGCCACCCTCGCCCAGGTCCGCCAGGAGGGCGTGGGAGAACTGACGGTGGTCTTCATGGCTTCCGACGGGTGGGCCTACTTCGATGACGAGGGCCACCTCACCGGCGCCTCCGTCGAGATCCTCCAGGACTTCTTCCGATGGGTCGAATCCACCGAGGACGTCTCCCTCGACGTCACCTGGTCCGAGGATGAGGACTGGATGCGCTTCTACCGCCGGGTCCGTGATGCCCAGGGCGGGGTGTTCGGGGCCGGAAATGTCACCATCACCGAGGCCCGCCAGGCCGAGGTGGACTTCTCTCCGCCCTATCTGAGCAATGTGGCGGTGCTCATCACGCATGAGTCGGTACCTGAACTCGCCTCCTTCGATGAAGCAGCCGAGACCTTCCGGGGCTTCGCAGCCCATCCCTATCGCGGGACCCTGCATGAGGAACGGGTGAACCGCCTCCGCGAACGCCGGATCCCCGGACTGCGGGTCCTCCCCCTCGGCTCCAACGACGAGATCCTGGAAGCGGTGGCAGGCGAGCCGGACCGCCTGGCCTGGATCGATGCCCACGCCTTCTGGCGAGGCCTCGTCGAGGGACTGCCTCTGCGCCGGCACCCCATCGGAGATGACAGCTCCGAGAACTTCGGCTTCATCCTCCCCCACGACTCCGACTGGACGCCCCTCATGGAGGCCTTCTTCGAGGAGGGGCCGGGCTATCGGAATTCCGAACGGTACCGCGAAATCCTCCACGCCCACCTGGGCGCCGGACTGACCGAGCTTCTGGGAGAGGGGGAGCTGCGCGAGGAAATCCTCCGCTGATCCGGACCACCCCCCGGGAGGGATGAGCTGCCGGGAAGACGGAGGGAGCTCCGGCGAGCGGGCCGGGACGCTGCCTTGCCGGAGCCACGCCGGCGGGACATCTTCGCTCCCGTGGGGCGCCGATCGGGGGCCCTGCACCTGACCTCCACCCGGATGCTTCGATGGCCCGCTTCCCATCCCTGCGACACCCCTCCGTCACACCGGTCCTCGCTGGAGCCGCGCTCCTGCTCCTGGGGACCTTCCCCCTCTCGGCACAGGACTACTTCCCTCCCAGAGGGGCGTGGGAGGTCCGGACGCCGGCCGAGGTGGGAATGTCGGCCGAGCTCCTCGAGGAAGCCATCGACTTCGCCCGCGAGGCCGAGAGCACGGCGCCCCGTGACCTGGCCCTGGCCCATCAGCGCTCCTTCGCCCGGGAGCCCTTCGGCGAGCAGGTGGGTCCCTTCAAGGAGCGGGGAGACCTCACCGGTATGGTCATCCGGAATGGCTACATCGTCGCCGAATGGGGTGAGCCGTACCGGGTCGACAACACCTTCAGCGTGACCAAGTCCTTCGTCTCCACCACGGTGGGCCTCGCCTGGGATCGGGGGCTGATCCCCGACCTCTTCGAACCGGTGCGGGCGCGGATGGGTCCCGTGATGGTCCAGAACCCCGAGTGCGTCGCCCCCCGGGCGCCCGCCGGGGAATTCCCGCAGGTGGCCGCTCCCTTCGAGCCCTTCGCCAGCGAGCACAATGCCCGGATCCGGTGGGACGACCTCCTCCGACAGACCTCCGACTGGGAGGGGATGCTCTGGTGCAAGCCCGACTGGGGCGATCGCCCCTCCCAGGATCCCGACGAGTGGCTCACACGGGAGCGTCACACCCCGGGGACGGTGTACGAGTACAACGACACCCGGGTGAATCTCCTGGCCCTCGCCTCGCTGAACATCTGGCGCACCCCCCTCCCACAGGTCCTCCGGGAGCATGTGATGGACCCCATCGGCGCCTCGCCCACCTGGCGGTGGACCGGGTACGAGAACTCCTGGGTCCTCATGGATGGCCAGTGGGTGGAGTCGGTGAGTGGCGGGGCCCACTGGGGCGGAGGGATGTTCATCAACGCCCACGACATGGCCCGCTTCGGTCTCCTCCACCTCCGTGACGGTGTCTGGGATGGGGAGCGGATCCTCTCGGAGGAGTGGCTCGAGCTGGCCCGGACTCCGGGAGTGAACCCCGGCTACGGCTTCATGAACTACTTCCTGAACCAGGATGGCCGGGGATGGTCACAGGCCTCCGAGGGCTCCCACTACCATGCAGGTGCGGGGTCCAACATCATCTATGTGGACCCGGAGGCGGACCTGGTGGTGGTGATCCGGTGGATCCGGAATGGAGCGCTGAACGACTTCATCGGGATGGTGCTGGCGGCCATCGAGGAGTGAGGGCCGAGCCTCAGGGTGTCGTCGCCCCCCGGTTCCAGTCCCCCCACAGCCAGGCGTTGACAAGGCCGCAGAAGGGGACGTGCTCTCCGCCGTCCGCTCCGGTGTCGCCTCCGTCCTCGTCGTCCCACTGACTCTCCGGCGGACTGGTATCGAGCACGAATTGATGCAGCTCCTCGGGGACCTCCTCGAAATCCCGGTAGATCTCGAGCGCACCGATGTTGCCGCGGCGGTAGTGGTAGTCCAGGTCACCTGCGGAGGAGGGCCACTGGTTTACCAGGAGGATGAGGCAGCGAGATCCTCGGACCGACTGGATGATGGCTTCACCCCGGGGGCCAACGCCCGCCTGAAGCCCCTCCACTCGGTTCTCCAGGGCATGAGCCAGGTGGAGCTCGTCGGCGTTCTCCAGGGTGGCACCGGCGACGAAGGCACCCTTCCCCAGGAGCTGGCGCTGGAGTACCCGTTCCCGGGGTGGCGGGATGTACGACCAGTGGCGCCGCATCTGCACCTGGATGGTGTCCAGAAGCATGGGATCGGGCTGGAGAGCGAGATCCGAGACGGTGACGGTGCCCCCGGGGCGCAGGGCGAAGGGCTCACTCAGGGCGGAGCCGTACCCCATCGCCGCGCTTTCCACCATCGCCGAGTCCGGAAGCTCGGCGGGATCAGTGGTGAGGGCGATCCGATAGACGCCCTCCCGGTCGCTCGTCGAAGAACCGAGGATCTCGCGGCCGTCGAGGGTCACGAGACGAACGGCTACATCCTGCATGGGTTCGCCACTCCGGCCCTCCACCACCCGTCCATCCACGACGGTGATCTCCTGCGCACCCAGCGCGCCCACCGAGACGAGGGTGACGAGGGCCAGAGCGGCCCCCGCAAGGATCCAGGGCAGGGAAGAGCCGGGTCTCCGGATCGTCAAGTCCGACATGGTCCACCTTTTCGACAGGGCAATGTTGAGCCCCCCACCCCTCCAACCGAACACCTTCCACCTCGATCTGTCAAATACGAAACCCCCGACGCCCTGGAGGACGCCGGGGGCTCGGTCCCGCTCTACCGCAGTCTCAGTTGGGAAGCATCAGCGTCGAGAGGGGCGTCGGCTCCATGAGCTTGAGGATGGGGAAGAGGGGCGCATCGCCCTCGCCATCCTTGAAGGCCTGGACCTCGGGCTTCGGAAGCCACGCATCCATGTGGTTCCAGTAGACGACCCCGTCGGTGGACTCGGGCTCCAGCATGTGCCCGATGACCCGGCCCTGCATCTGGCCCATGCGGACGATGTAGGTCCCCTCGGGAAGGGTGACTTCACGGGTCACCTCGTCCTCCACGTGCACCCGGGTGGATGCGGCGTGGTTGTAGGCCCGCTCGTAGGTGATGTCACCGATGGTATAGCCCTGCACGGTGACCTCGGTGTCGCGCTGCAGCCGCTCCACCGTGACCGCGTGGCGCTGGAGGAGTTCGATGGCACCCTCGGCATCGCGGGGGACCACGTACGCCCAGGGCCGTGCCCGGCTCAGGGTCGCCACCGGATCCATGATGATCTCGGCACCGGTGACCTCGATGATCTCGCGATCGTCACCCTGGCCCTGGCCGATGAGGTAGTCCACCGGGTCCGGGCTCGCCTCGTACTCGGTCTCGATGGCGATCTCGCCGGAGGGAGCCATCCCCATCTCCACCGTCTCCACCCGGGCGTTGCGCACCGTCTCCATCAGGATGTCGGCGTTGTCCCGGGACCACTCCACCACCGCCTCGTAGGCCAGGACCCCACTCAGGACCCCGTCTTCCATCGACTGGCCCCCGGGCGACTCGAAGAGGATCCCCACCGTGTTGGCGAAGCCCCCGTAGTTTCGTCCGATCCGGGGGTCGGTACCCCCGACGTACCAGGCGTCTTCGTCCCCCCGGGCGTAGTACCAGGAGAGGTAGTCCGCCGCCTCGAGCTTCTCGTCGATGGCGGGGAAGATCGAGGTGTTGCAGAGCTCGGTGATCCGCCGGTCCGGTGCCGCGTGGGTGGGGCACTGGTAATTGATGTTGTACGGGAAGGACCCACCATTGTGGCCATCGATGTAGAGATGGGGCGCCCACCGGAGAATCACATTCTGCACATAGCCCTGGATCTCGGGCTGCTCCAGCTTCATGTAGTCCCGGTTCAGGTCGAGACGCCAGAGGTTGCCCCGCACCGGGCCGTCGGGAGCGGAGAAGCCATCCGGATTGATCTGGGGAACCACCACCAGGGTGAGCTCGTCGAGGATGTCATTCATGGGGGTCCCGGGGGTAGCCAGGTCCCGCATCATGATGAGGACCGACTCCCGGAGGGTCCGCTCGGGCCCGTGGACGCCGGCCGCCAGGACCAGCACCGGCCGATCGAGCGCCCACGCCTCCCAGGGCTGGGTGACCGCCGGACGGGAGAAGACGGCGTAGGGGAGCTTCCGCCCCTGGTGGGTCTCCCCGTAGAAGCCCATGCGCATTTCGGTGCTCAGCGCCTGAAGCTCGGTCAGGTACGACATCATGTTGTCGTAGGTGGTGAATTCGGTGAATCCCGACTCCTCGGTCTGGGTCCGGAGGTCCTGCTGGGCCTCCACGGCCATCGAGGCCCCCACCACCAGGAATAGGGCCAGAAACACGCCCCGCATCGTCCGATCAATCATGCTCCACTCCGTCTTGCTTGAACAGTGATGGCGGGTGGAGGCAGATCACCCCCACCCGCCTCCGTCATCAGTCGTTTCCGAGGATCCGGTCGATCTCCACCGCCACATCTTCGAGGTGGAGCTGGGTCATCCGGTCCGAACTCCGGGACGCCGCCTGCGAAACCGCGGTGGCCAGGTCCCGCATTTCGGCGCGTACCACCGGACGGGCATCCGATCCCCCCGGAGACTCCTCGGGGTTCAGGTAGCCATCCATCGTCTCCAGGTAGACCCGCTGGAGATTCCTCCGGTAGACCCCGATGGAGGGGCTGCTCGCCGCGAGTTCACCCCAGATCCCTGATCGCAGGTCGTCCATGAGGTCGGCAACGGTGTAGCTCTCGGATCCGTTGGCCATCGCCTCGTACTCGACGAGCCGGTTCAGCCGCTGCGGTGCCATGAGGACCCGCAGGGTGTTGCCCTGCTGGGTTCCGAAGCGGCTCACCACCCCTTCGGCCTCGATGCGCCGGAGAATCTCCTGGTCCAGGAACATCTCGGGTACCTGGAAGGCGTTCTCGGCCAGGTACTCGAGTGCGGCCACCTGCTCCGCCCGGCTCACCGGCTCGAAGCGCTCACCCGTGCCGTACTTGTGCTGGGTGTACGCTCCACCCACCAGCGCCGCCACATGGGAATTGTACCGCCCCCACTGGCCCACCACGTTGTTGTACAGTTCCTGGAGCGTCGAGTAGTCCTGCCCCGGCGCCTCCGCCACATCCAGGAGCGACGCCATGACCCGCTCCAGATTGCGCATCCCCAGGGTCGACGACTGCACCGCGTCGGCATTCCCCACCGCCTCGGTCACCGCCTGGGGGTCGTTGGGCGCCCCCGGGGTGGTGAAGCGGAACCAGGGGATGGTGTCCTGCATGCGGGACCACTGGTCCAGGGTCTCCCACTCCTCGTCGGGGGTGGTGGCTCCCGGAATCGGCTTGTGCCCCCACATGACCGCATACCGGTCGTATGGACCGACCCGCGGAATGAGGAGCTCCGGCGGGATGTTGTCCTCCGGCTGCGCCACGTAGTTGAAGCGCGAGTAGTCCATGAGAGTCGCCACATGGCCCCCCATCCGCTCCAGGAATTCGGCGGATCGGAGGGAGTCGGCCGGGTACATGGCCGACGCCTTGAAGTTGTGCGGGAAGCCGATGGCGTGTCCCACCTCGTGGGCCACCACGTACTCCACCAGTTCCCCCATGAGGGAGTCGGGGAGGGGAAGGCTCTGCGCCCGCTCGTCCAGGGGGGAGACCTGCACGAAGTACCAGTTCCGGAGGAGGTTCATGACGTTGTGGTACATGTTGACCTCCGCCTTCAGGATCTCTCCAGTGCGGGGGTCGCCGGTGCTTCCACCGGTGGCGTTGGCCACCGTGGAAGCCCTCCAGTAGATCATGGAGTTCCGGGCGTCATGGCGGGACCAGGTGGGATCCTCCTCCGGCGTGGGAGCGAGCCGGGGGACGATGGCGTTTGTGAAGCCGGCCTCCTCATACGCCTCCTGCCACTGGTAGACCCCCGCCTCCACGTACGGGATCAGCCACTCCGGGGTCGCCCGGTCGATCCAGAAGACGATGGGCTGCACCGGGTCGGAGAGCTCTGCATTGGGGTCCTCCTTCTCGAGGCGGAAGCGCCGGATGAAGCGACGCTGCTCCGAGCGGTGCTCCGGCCGGGAGAAGTCGTAGTGGGCCATGGACTGGATCCCCACGCGGGAATCGTGGAGCCGGGGCATCATGGGCTCCTCGGGGAGCTTCAGCATGCTCCAGTTGATCCGGACGGTGGACGCCGGGGTCCCGGAGGGCACATTGGCTCCCGTCTGGGTGGCCAGGATGTCGATATTGGTGGGGAAGGTGCGAACCTCGTCCAGGAAGGTCCGGTCGCTCTGGAGCCCCGTCACCTGGACAAATTCGGGAATGTTCGTGGTGTAGAGGCGGGTCACCTCGATGACCGCGGCGGAATCGGCGCCCAGGGTCTCGATGTCGAAGGAGGCGATAATGCTACCCCGGGTCAGGGCGTGGACCGCCCTGTGGATCGCCGAATCGGGGTCGGCCACCATGGAGTGATCCACCGTCCGGAGCTGGATCTGCTTTCCATGGCGCTCCCAGCGCACGGACCGGTTGCCTCTCGAGCCCCAGCCCCCCTCGTCCACGCGGGTCATGATGATCATGTCCCGGTCCAGCTCGCTCACCGGGATCTCGAAGTAGAGCTTGTCGTCCACCTCATGGGTCAGGAAGAGCCCCTCCTGCGTCACCGCATCTTCGGTGATGACATCGGAGTAGTCGGGAAAATCATTGTCGTTCGCTTCGGTGCTCCGGGGCGCCTCGGCGGCCTGGGGCGCCGGCGCGGCCGCAGGGGCCTCCCTGGAGGTACAGGCGGGGGTCGCCAGGAGCATCACGGCTCCAAGGACCCAGAGGGCGGGGCGGGTCGTACGCATGGTCTGCCTCATCTCGGATCGGCCCCGAATCCCTCCGGAGCGGTTGTTGGGTAGACCGCCAAGGTAGGTGAAGCAGGAGTGCGCGTCCAGAAGGGTGTTCAACAATGGGAGAGGCCTCTGTCGAGAGACCCGAACACGGTCCGAAACGATGTCGACGTCAGATGAGACCCCGGACCCACCCGCCATCGACGGGGATCGAGGTGCCGGTGATGTAGGAGGCGCGGTCCGATGCCAGGAAGGCCACGAGAGCCGCGAACTCCTCCGGCTCCCCCAGGCGACCCATGGGAATCTCCGCCTCCCACGCCGCATAGGCTTCCTCGGGGGTCGTTCCCTTCGCCTCGGCATTCCGCCGGGCCAGCTCCCCCAGGCGCTCGGTCCGGGTGAATCCGGGGAGGACATTGTTCACCGTCACGCCCTCGCCGGCGACTTCATTGGCCAGGGTCCGGGCCATTCCCGTGACCGCGGCCCGGATGGAGTTCGAAAGCAGGAGCCCGTCCACCGGCTGCTTCACCGCCACCGACGTCACATTGATGATGCGCCCCCACCGGCGCTCCCGCATCGCCGGAAGAAGCTCCCGGGTCAGATTCACCACACTGTCCAGATTCTGCTCCACCGCACGGCGCCACACCTCCGGGCCATGAGCCTCGAAGGGCCCCGCCGGAGGCCCCCCCGTGTTGGTGACCAGGATGTCCACCCGTCCGAACCGCTCCCGGGCGCCCTCCACCACCTTCCGAACTCCCGCCGGATCGGTGAGATCGGTGGGGATCGCCTTCACCTCGGTCCCATGGGCGCTCCGGATCTCCCCTGCGGCCACCTGGAGGGCATCTGCTCCCCTCGCACAGAGGACGAGCTTTGCTCCCTCCCCGGCCAGCGTCTCTGCCGCCGCCCGTCCGAGACCCCGGCTCGACCCCCCGACCAGCGCGACCTTGCCCTCGATTCCCAGATCCATTTTCTCACTCCCCTGTCTTTGGTGTTTTCGTACTCTGGGGAACCCCGACCCGGCCCGGAGGGTTCGAGACGCCTGCCCTTCCTCCATCCCGAAGCCCCAGATGACGAATCGACTCCAAGGCCGCCGGGTTCTGATCACCGGCGCCTCCGCCGGGATCGGGCGTGCCTGTGCCCGCACCTTCGCGGCCTCCGGCGCCGACCTCCTCCTCTCCGCTCGCCGCTTCGGCCGGCTCGAGGCCCTCCGTCGCTCCCTCGAGGCCGAGTTCCAGGTCCATGTGGCCATCGAGCGCCTCGATGTCCGGGACCGGGCGGGAGTGGAGACCTATGTCTCCCGACTCGCCGTCGAGAACCGCCTCCCCGACATCGTGGTGAACAATGCCGGCCTCTCCCGGGACCTCCTCCCCTTCCACGAGGGAAAGGTCGAGGGGTGGGAGGAGATGATCGACACCAATGTGAAGGGACTCCTGTACATGTCGCGGGCCATCCTCCCCCACATGGTCTCCCGGGACTCGGGACACCTCATCCATATCGGGAGCACCGCCGGCGAGACGGTCTATCCCGGGGGGAATGTCTACAACGCCTCGAAGTTCGCCGTGCGGGCGCTGAACGAGGGGATGAACCTGGACCTGGCAGGCACCCGCATCCGGGTCTCCTCGGTGGATCCGGGCCTCGTCGAGAGCGAGTTCTCGGAGGTGCGTTTTCGGGGAGACCGGGAGCGGGCGGAAGCCGTCTATCGCGGCTACACCCCCCTTTCCCCCGACGACGTGGCCGAGGTGGTCCGGTACGTGGCCAATGCGCCGGAGCATGTGAACCTCCACCGGGTCATCCTCTACCCCACAGACCAGCGGAACCCCTACGTCCTCCATCGCACCGGCCCCCCGGTCGACCCGGAATGACCAACCTCTCCGGCGAAGCGGACCGGTGACCCTCCTCAGACCCTCCGGACGTCCCCGCCCGGGCCTGGTGGTCTTCACCCTCTGGCTCCTCGTCTTCTCGGCGAGCAGCCAGATCATGGTGATCGCCCCCATCCTTCCCCTGGTAGGCGATGAGCTCGGGATCCGGGAGGCGCTCCTGGGGACCCTGGTCTCGGCGTACTCCCTCATGGTGGGAGCCTTTGCCATCATCTCGGGGCCCTTCTCGGACCGCATCGGGCGCCGCCGGATCCTCGCCATCGGGACCGGGGTCATGACCCTGGCCCTCGCCGCTCATATCTTCGTGGTGGGCTACTGGAGCTTCATCCTCGTCCGCCTCCTGGCGGGCACCGCCGGAGGGGTCCTCTCGGGAGCGGCGGTATCGTATGTCGGGGACTACTTCCCGTACGAGCGCCGGGGCTGGGCCACGGGATGGGTCATGAGCGGGATGGCGGCGGGCCAGATCGTGGGGGTGCCCGCCGGAGTGGTCCTGGCCGGCTGGTTCGGCTTCCGGATCCCCTTTCTCTTCTTCGCCCTCTCGATGGCACTGACCTTCTTTCTCGTCCTGTCACTCCTCCCGCAGCCGGAGGTGGAGCGGAGCCGGGACCCGGTCACCTTCCGCCGCGCTGCCGACGGGTACCTCGGCCTTTTGCGACAGCCCGAGATCCGCGCCGCCGCAGGGGCCTTCCTCCTCATGTTCGTGGGAATCTCCTTCTATGTGATCTACCTGCCCACCTGGCTCGAGCGGGGAATCGGGGCCACCGCCAACCAGATCGCCCTCCTCTTCCTGGTGGGCGGGGTGGCCAATGTCATCGTCGGCCCCCAGGCCGGTCGGATCTCCGACCGGATCGGACGGAAGGGAATCATCCTCGCCTCCTGTCTGGGCCTCACCGTGGTCATGGCGCTCACCACGGTGGTCATCCGGGAGGTCTGGCACGCCTTTCCGTACTTCTTCGTGGTCATGGCCCTGGTGGCGATGCGCATCGGCCCCTTCTCGGCACTCCTCACGGCGCTGGTCCCGGGAGACCGACGGGGCTCCCTGCTCAGCATGACGGTGGCGCTGGGCCAGCTCGGCTTTGCCGCCGGGAGCACTGCGGCCGGGCTCCTCTACGCCACGGCGGGATACGCGTCGACCACCTGGATCGCCTCCCTCTCGGTACTGGGGATGGGTCTCATGGTCTGGTTCCTCCTTCCGGAGCCCGGGTTCGACGCGCCGGTGGACGCCCGGACCACCTCCCCCGCCGCCATCGTACGAGACGACACCACCCCTCCCGGTGCCTGACCTGGCGTGCCACCCGGGGGGGGCCGTCGAAGAAGGCGAGCCTTGCGGGTTCCGGGCCGGAGGGAACACCTTTCGCATCGTGAAGGATGTTGAAGAAGGTCCTTCCGAAGGCCCCGACCCACCGGGGTGGCTCCCCCGGGCGCCCGATCTGACTCGCGCCGGAATCCATCGATGACCCGCTCAAGCCCCATAGAATGAATCACACCCTTCCCGGCACCTCCGGCAGAGTCCGGATCCTCTTCGTCGAAGACAACCTCGACCAGGCCCACCTGGTCAAGTTTCTTCTCGAGGCCGGGGGTGACTACTCGGTCACCCTGGCCCAGGACGGAGATCGAGGCATCGAACTCATCCACTCCCACGGATGGGACCTCCTCATCACCGACCTCAACCTTCCGGGGGCCGACGGCACCGAGATCGTCGAGGCGGCGCGCACCCGGAATCCCGACCTGCCCATCCTGGCCACCACCGGCTACACCGGACCGGAGTACTCCCAGCGGGCCATGGAGCGGGGCGCCGACGCGGTCCTGGTCAAACCGCTGGACCGCGACGAGCTCCTGGAACGGGTCCGGACGCTGGTCTCGGAAGGACGACCCAGGCGAACCCGCACCCCTCCTTCGACCCCTCTCATGGAGCCGGCGAGTCCCCGGCCTCGCCGCCCCATCCCGCCGAAGGCAGCCTTGCAGCCCGACCGGCAGATATCCCATTCTCCCTTCCAGGTGCTCGCCATCAGCACCCGCCCCGGCGAGGTCGAGGCGGGGATCGGGGGCGCGCTCCTTCGCCACCGGGAGGCCGGCCACGAGGTGGTCATCCTCTACCTGAGTCCGCGTCTGCACGCGAATGCTCCCTCCGAGGGTCGAGGCCAGGCCCGGGAGTGTGGTCGTCGCCTGGGCGTCCGGACCTTCGTCGGCGACACCGTCGAGGCCGGCGGAGAGATGAAGGCCCTGACCCGCCTCGCCGCCGGCGCGGTCGACGAGATCTCTCCGGATCTTCTCTACCTGCCGACCCTTCACCATCGGGACCCCATGAATCGAGCTGCCCATCGAGCCGCGCTCGGCGCTGCCACCGGCGTGAAGCACTGCTTCGCCTACGATGCGGGTGCCATCGAGCCGACCTTCTCCCCCGACCTCGTCGTCCCCCTCTCGAATGACCTCCTGGATCGCAAGATCGAGGCACTCCTTCCCTACCAGAAGACTCCCCTCCTCCACCTCGGCTCGGACTTTGTCCGGAGCGCCGCCCTCTACTGGGGCCGCTTTGCCGAGGGGGTTCCCGCCGAGGCCCTGGAGCGGCTGACGGGACCGCATCCCATTTCCGACACCGTGAATCTGCACAGCGAGGACGCGCCATGACCCCCGAGACCTCCCCCCTCGAGAGAATCTGCGTCTTCTGCGGGTCCAGCGCCGGAGAGGATTCCCGCTACCTCGACGGTGCCACCCGGCTGGGCGAGGAACTCGTGCGAAGGGAGATCGGCCTGGTCTATGGCGGTTCCAGGATGGGAATGATGGGCCGGCTTGCCGACACCGTCATCGGTGCCGGGGGCGCGGTCATCGGGATCATCCCGGAGCCCCTCACCCACCGCGAAGTGGCGCACCACGGCCTCACCGAGCTCGTGGTGACCGATTCCATGCACGAGCGGAAATCCGAGATGGCGCGTCGCGCCGATGGATTCATCGCCGCTCCCGGGGGGCTGGGTACTCTGGAGGAGTTCCTCGAGGTGGCGACCTGGGCGCAGCTCGGCATGCACAGCAAGCCGTGCGGCCTCCTGAACCTCCACGGCTTCTACGATCCTCTCATCGCCATGCTCGACCACCAGTCCCACGAGGGATTCCTCCAGGCGGCCCATCGCCAGATGATCCTCGTGGAATCGGACCCGAGCCGACTCCTGGACCGGATGGCGGCGTATAAGCCCCCGAAGGTCCCACGGTGGATCGAGGTCGGAGAAACCTGACCCACCCTTCTCCCCCTCCGCGGGGATCCATTACAATTGGGATGGTACGGTACACCCTTCACTCCGACTCACCCGAACCCTGGAGGCCGTGATGGCCACCGCACCCCACCTCGAATTCGAACGAGACATGGTGGAGGTCCAGGAGCAGATCGACAAACTTCTCGAGCTGGCCGAAAAGAAGGGCATCGACGTCTCTTCGGAGCTCGGTGAGCTTCGGGGTAAGCTCGAGGTGCTTCGTGAAGAGACCTACCGGAATCTCACCCCCATCGACCAGGTCCAGGTGGCCCGCCACCCGCGCCGCCCCTACACCGGCGACTACATCGAACGGGTCTTCACCGACTTCATCGAGCTTCACGGAGACCGGGCCTATCGAGACGACGCCGCCATCGTCGGGGGATGGGGTCGGCTGGGGGGCGAGACCATCATGTTGATCGGCCACCAGAAGGGCCGCGACATGAAGGCGAATCTCCACCGGAATTTCGGAATGCCCCACCCCGAGGGCTACCGGAAGGCACTCCGCCTCATGCGGCTGGCCGAGAAGTTTCGCCGTCCGGTGGTGACCTTCATTGACACCCCGGGTGCGTACCCGGGAATCGGAGCCGAGAAGCGCGGGCAGGCCGAGGCCATTGCCATGAACCTTCGCGAGATGGCTCGCCTCCGCACGCCCCTTCTCTCGGTGGTCATCGGAGAAGGCGGATCCGGAGGCGCTCTGGCACTCGGAGTCACCGACCGGATCCTCATGCTCGAGCACTCCATCTACTCGGTGATCTCGCCGGAGGGGTGCGCGGCGATCCTCTGGCGATCGGCCGACCACCGGGACAAGGCCGCCCAAGCCCTCAAGCTCACCTCGTCGGACCTGCACCGCCTCGGGATCTGTGACGAGGTCATCCCGGAACCGGCAGGGGGCGCCCACACCGACTGGGACGCCATGTCCCGCCGCCTCGGAGACACCCTCCGCCGCCACCTTGCCGAGCTGACCGAGATGAACGCCGACGACCGTCGCAAGGCCCGCTGGGCCAAGTACGAGGCGATGGGCGCCTGGCGCGAGGCACAGGGGTAGGGGAGAACGCCCCATGTCGACTTTCGCAGAGGTGGGATTCAAGGGACGTCGGAAGGAGTACTTCACCACGACCTCCCTCGACCTCCAGCCGGGACACCATGTGATCGTCGAGGCCGACCGGGGCCAGGACCTGGGGCGTCTCCTCGCTCTCGGCGCCGTGGCGGAACGAACCTGCTCGGCATCGGAAGGCGGGTGCGCCACGCCCCTCCCCGAACGGAAGGTGATCCGTGAGGCCCGCGACGAGGAGCTGCGACTCCTGGAGGACCTCCGCCGGGATGAGGAGCGGGTACGGGCCCGGACCCGCGAGCTGGTGCACGATCACGGCCTCCGAATGAAGGTCACCGAGGCGGAGTGGCAGTTCGACCGGCGCAAGCTCACCATCTTCTTCACGGCGGAGCGCCGGGTGGACTTTCGGGCGCTCGTCCGCGACCTGGCCCGCACCTTCCGGACCCGCATCGAGCTCCGTCAGATCGGGGTCCGCGACGAGTCGGCCCTCCTGGGCGGGGTGGGCCGCTGCGGACGGGAGCTCTGCTGCTCGAGCTGGCTTCCCGACCTGAAGCCCGTCTCCCTCCAACTCGCCAAAGACCAGAAGCTCTCGCTCAACCCAGCCCAGATCTCCGGGTGCTGCGGCCGTCTCATGTGCTGCCTCATGTATGAGCACGACACCTATGTGCAGGCCCGCCGACGCTTCCCCCGAGAGGGAAAGGTCCTCCGGACCGGCCTTGGCCAGGAGCGCGTGGTGGACGTGGACATCTGGGGTGAGCGGGTCACCCTGCGCGACGAGGAGGGGAGCCGCCGCACCGTCGAACTCGAGGCCCTCAAGGAGGAGGTTCGGAGTCGACCCCGCGACCGGCACTCCCCAACGGAACGAACCCCGGAGACCGATTCTTGACGCCGAAGTCCAGGGTCTACCTGACGACCCCCATCTACTACGCCACCGGCGCACCCCACATCGGGCACGCCTACACCACCCTCCTCGCCGACGCCCTGGCACGCTACCACCGTCAGCGGGGGGCGGAGGTCCACTTCCTTACCGGAACCGACGAGCACGGCCAGAAGATCCAGGAGGAGGCTTCCCGCCGGGAGATTCGACCCATCGAACTCTGCGACGAGATGGCCGAACGCTTTCGGCAGGCGTGGTCGGACCTGGAGGTCGGTCACGACCGCTTCATCCGCACCACCGAGCCGGAGCATGTGGCGGTGGTCCGTGCGCTACTCGAACGCCTCCACGCCCGGGACCTCATTTACGAGGACCTCTACCGCGGCTGGTACTGCGTCCACGAGGAACGCTACTGGACCACGAAGGACCTGACCCCCGAGGGGAACTGCCCCGACTGCAACCGACCGGTGCGCGAGATCGAGGAGAAGAACTGGTTCTTCCGCATGAGCCGCTTCCAGGACGACCTCATCCGGCACATCGAGGAGAACCCCGGGTGGATCCATCCGGAGAACCGCCGCAACGAGGTCCTTGGCTTTCTCCGGCAGCCCCTGGGCGACCTCTCCATCTCCCGTCCCCGCACCCGACTCGACTGGGGGATCCCCATCCCCTGGGACGAGGAGCATGTGACCTATGTCTGGGTCGACGCCCTCACCAACTACCTGACCGCGTCGGGACGAATCCATCCGGGAGCCCCCGAGGGAGAACAGGGATTCGAGGCCGGCGCCGACGAGAGCTGGTGGCCGGCCGACCTCCATATCATCGGAAAGGACATCCTCACCACCCACGCAGTCTACTGGCCCACCCTCCTCATGGGCGCGGGGCTCCCCCTCCCCCAAAGGATCCTGGCCCATGGATGGTGGGTCGTGGGCGATGCGAAGATGTCGAAATCCATCGGAAATGTGGTGGACCCGCTGGAACTCCGCTCCGAATTCGGAGTCGATGCAGTCCGCTGGTACCTCCTTCGTGAGATGCCCACCGGTGGCGACGCCTCGTACACGCGGGAACGCTTCCTCACCCGCTACGACGAGCTCGCCAACATTCTGGGGAACCTCGCTTCCAGGGTCACCTCCATGGTGGTCCGGTACCGCGACGGCGCCCTGTCGAAGGACGCGCCCTCGCACGCCCTCGACGACGCCATCGACCGAACCCTCGCGGTCTACCACGAGAAGATGGAGGCCCTCCGGGTGCACGAGGCCTTCGCCGCCGCCATGGAGCTCGCCCGCGAGGCCAACGGCTTCGTGGAGGCCCGGGAGCCCTGGGCACAGGCGCGGGACCCGAAGCAGGCGGAGGCCCTCGACGAGACCCTCGCCTCGCTCCTTCGAGTCCTCGGGGTCCTGGCCGCCCTCTTCCATCCGACGATCCCCGCCAAGGCGGAGTTGCTCGCGGAGGCAGTGGGCTTCGCGAGGACCCCCACACTCGACGAAGCACGGGGGACCTCTCCCGGAGGACGCAGTGTAACGAAGCTGTCGCCGCTCTTCCCCAAACCGGAGCGCGGATGAGGGGTCGCCCGCTCATCCCTTGTATTTCCGGCCCGATCGCCTACATTTCGGGGCTTGCGTCCATCGTACCAGCAGGGGTTCATGTTCGGAGAAAAATGGACCGTCCAGCTCGTCTCTGACGAGCGCGACGAGTTTCGACAGTTCACACTCAGGGGGCGTGCCCTCGGTGCCATCGCCGGGGGAGCGGGATTCTTTGGAATCTCACTCCTCGTGCTCATGGTGATCTTCAGCGTGCGAGCGACTCCCGCCTATGAGAATGCGCAGCTGCAGAAGGAGAACGCCCTTCTGCAGGAGGAACTCCGGGCAATCCGGGATCAGGTCGCCGGACTGGAGGAATCTCTCGACGGACTCGCTCGCAAGGACTCGGAGCTCAGGATCCTCGCCGGGCTCGACTCCATCGACGAGGAGGTCCTGCAGGTGGGCGTCGGGGGACCAGGCTCCCCCTCTCTCGAAGACGAGGCCCTCTACGCGCTGAACCCCGAGACCGGCTCCGAGGCCTTTGCGGCCCGCTACGACCTGCACGCCCTCGAACGACGCTCCCGTCTGCTCCGTGAGAGCATGACCGAGGCGGCCGACTCCCTGACAGCGCACCGGGACCTGCTGGAGTCGACGCCGTCGATCCTTCCCACGGCGGGAATGCTTACCTCGGGATTCACCCAGGCCCGGATGCACCCGATTCACAACCGGGCGCTCCCCCACGAGGGGATCGACATCTCCGCACCCCATGGCACGGCGATCATGGCTGCGGCGAACGGACGGATCTCCTTCGCAGGACGCCGCTCGGGCTATGGCCTGGTGGTGGAGATCGACCATGGCTACGGCTTCAGCACCCTGTACGGACACGCCTCACAGCTCCTGGTTCGTGCGGGCCAGGAGGTGAAGCGAGGCGATGTCATCGCCCAGGTGGGCTCCACCGGCCTCGCCACTTCGCCCCACCTCCACTACGAGGTCCGGATCAATGGTCGCCCGGTGAATCCCATGAACTATGTGATCACCGGGGCGATCCCCTGAAGTCTCCGGTCCAGACGTGACCCAGATCCTCTCCCTCTTCGCCGTCCTCTTCGCCCTCGGCACCCAGTCGACGCAGGTGGAGGACCCCCGTCCCTTCGCCCCCGACGCGGTCCTCGAGCCCCCCGGGGGACCGACCCTCTACCTCTACACCACCGGGACATCCGACGTGGTGGCGCTCCGGGTCTCGGTTCCCCTGGAGGAAAGGGCGGACGAAGCGGGTGCCGCCCAGATTCTCCGTGCCCTCGCCGCAGAGCGAATGGAGTCGGTGGCCTCGCGAGTGGGAGCCCGCGTTCGCGCCACCCGGACCCCCGATGCCCTCGTCTACGAGGTCGCCGGCCCGGCGTCCGACATGGACTTCCTGGCCTGGATCCTCCGCGAGGGGATGCGGGAGCCCGACGCCTCCCGCTTCAACCAGCTCCGTCGGGACGCACTCGCCCAGGTGGCGCGGCGCCTCGAGACCCCCGAAGGGGCCCTGGCACTCCGACTCCGCCAGGCCCTCGAGCCTGCCACGCCCCCGCTGCATGGCACCGTGCCGGCCCTGGAGCGGATGGGGCCACAGCAGGTGGTGGACCTCTGGCGCCGAAGCCATGGTCGGGACCGGGTGAGGATCGTGGTCGTGGGGAATGTCCAGCCTGAAATCGTCCTCGCCTCCCTCACCGATCTCGGGATCCCTTCGTCAGCGCCGGGATCCACCGCGAGCCCCGGTACTCCTTCGGGCCAGCCCCTCCCCACCCCGGAACTGATCCGGCACTGGCGTGCCGAGGCGCGCCTCCTCCCTGCGGGTCGGGATGCCCGAGCACTCGTGGCCACCCGCCTCATGGCGGAGATGGTCCGCGAGAACCCCGGCGACTACGAGGTCGGCATCGAACTCTGGGAGGTGGACCGGAACTGGGTCGTCGTCCTCTCGGGTGCCGCCTACCCCCGGAGCCGCCAGGCGATGGACTCCCGTATCGACGGGCTCGTCCGGGAAGCCGCAGGCCGGGTGAGCGATGATGGAGTCCGAAGGCACGCCGCCGATCTCCGCGCAGAGCTCCTGAGTTCGGCGAGGACCCCCTGGGGGCTCGCCGACGTGGTGGGCCACGCCATGGACGCAGGCGAACCCCCCGACCGGGTGGAGGACCTCCTGGACGAGCTGGCCCGACTCCGTGGCCCCGACCTCACCCGCTTCCTCGAGTCGCTGGACGAGGGCTCGGTGATCCGCGAGGCGATGAACCCATGATCCGGATCGGCGCCCTCCTGCTTATCGCTCTTCTCCTCGCCCCGGTCTCCGACCTGGACGGCCAGACAGTCTCGCACCTGGTCCTGCACCCCCGCGCCGAGGACCCGGTAGTGGCGGTGACCGCCCGGTTCCCCCGGGGGAGCGAATCGGATCCCGCAGGGCAGGAGGGCGCGGCATTCCTCCTCAGCCGGGTCCTGGAAGAGGAGGGAACCCGGCTCCTGGCCGAACTGAGTGGATGGGTGGAGGTGGAGCTGGGTCCCCGGGAGTTCCTCGTGACCATGGTTGCGCCCCCGGCGGACTGGACCGAGGGGTGGCGTCGAACCGAGGCGCTCATCACCGGGGGGCCGCTTCCCGCCGACGGTGTGGAGCGAGTGCGTACGGCACACATGGACCGGCTTCTCTTCGAGGAGGGTGCCCCGGGCCGCCGCTTCGACACCGAAGTGGCCACCTACCTCCTTGGCGCCTCACACCCCGGGTCGCGGCCTCCGTCCGGCACCCGTGAGAGCGTCAGAGGGATCGATGGAGCGGCCCTGGAATCGCTCCGCGACGAGATCCTGGACTGGAGTCAGGCGGTGGTCGCACTCGTGGGACGGGTGGACGAAGAGAGCACACAGCAACTCATGCAGGGTCCCACCACGACCTTCGCCCCTCCCATCCTCCCCGATCCCACTCGTCCCGCCATCGACACCACCACCGCACCCGGGGACACGATCCCGGTGGAGGAGCCGCTCCTCCCGCCGGGCGCCCCCCGCGTCGTCACCACCGAGCGCTCTCCCCCTCTCCGCGCCCCTGCGGCGACACCGGACCGATACCCCTGGAGCACCGAGGGCCGACGGATCCTCGACGAAGAGGTAACCAGCACCTGGATCCTGGTCGGCTGGCCCCTCCCGGAGGGCGCCCCGCTGGTGCTGGAGGACTTCATGGTCCACCTGATCCGCGAAGCGCTGAACCCGAGTCCCCCCGACCCGGGCATCTACTCTGCCCAGGTGGAGATCCGGGAGAGGGATGATGCCCCCCTCCTTGTGGTGACGGCGAGTGTGGATCCACGCCACGCATACCGCTGGGAGGAACGGATCCTTCAGTCGGTGGCCGGCCTCGCGGACACTCCCCCGGACGGCGCATTCTTCGAACTCGCCCGCCGCCGGTATCGTGCCACCCGTCTCCTGGAGCACGCGGCGCCCGAAGAGCGGGCCCGGTGGCTTGCACGGACCCAGGCCTCCACGGGTACGATTCCCCGGATCACCAGCGACGTGTGGGGGCTGACCCGAGAAGGGGTCGCGGACCTCGCTTCCAGCCGAGGAGAACCCCGTATCCTCCTCTTCGGACCCGTCTCGGTGATGGATCCCTGAGGCCGTTGGGCGGGTTGAAAGGCTTGAGGGACGACGGCCCACTTCCCGGCACGTCCTTGATGATCCGGGATCGAGATGGTACCTTCGCCCCACTTTTCACGATCAAACCTCGGAGCGATACGAGATGAAGCGAGTGCTGAACTGGCCGCTGGCCGGACTTCTCCTTCTGGTGACGGCTGCATGCGGCCCCGGAGAGCTGATTGTCACCGCCGAAATCGACCGGCACAATACGGAGACCGGCGAACTCGAGATCCGTCCCCTGGGCGATCTCGAGGTGCAGTTCCTCCCCTTCGACCGGGATGCGATCTTCGACTCACTGGCGCAGGCCGCCCCCACCCCGGAGCCCGAGCTCTCCACCGAACTCGAAGAGATGCGCACCGAGTACATCGAGGTCCAGGCCGCAGCACGTGACGCCGAGATCGAGTGGCTCACCGCCCGCGAGCGCCTCCAGGAGATCAGCCAGGAGATCGCCCAGTACTCCGAGGGCGAGAGCCGGTACCGGGAACTCTTCAACGAGTTCGAGGACCAGGAGGACCGAGTGATCGCCGCCGAGAATCGGATGGACGACTACTTTGCGGAGCTCGAGGAGCTGCAGGCAACGGTGCTCGACCAGCTGCAGCAGGCCCGCGCCCTGCAGGAGAACTGGGAGGACGAGGCCTTCGCCGACTACCCCGACATCGTCGATGCCCGCCTCTCCGAGGCCCGCCGTGACATCGCGGTGGACACCACCGATGCCACCGGGATGCTTCGGGTCCGTCTCGATCCCGGCGAGTGGTGGGTCTACACCCGGCACCGCCTCCCCACCGAGGAACTTTACTGGAACGTGCGTGTCGAGGTGGAACGAGGTGAGCCCACCGAGATTCTCCTGAACCGGGAGAACGCCCAGGCCCGCCCGGTCCTCTAATCCTTCGCTCCCCTCGGGGAGTCCAGGTACGGGGCCGATGGACGCCCCGGGGACCTCACCGGGTCCCCGGGGCGTTTTGCGATTCCACCGACATCCTCCCTGCGGAGGGACGACGCCATGGCCGAATCAACGACCCCCGACATCCGAATCGACGACTCCGGGATCGCCCACGTCATCTTCGAAGACCCCGATCGCTCGGCGAACGTCCTCACCGAGTCGGTCATGCGGCGACTCGACCAGGTGGTGGGCGAAGTGGAGATCGCGAGCCGGAGCGGCGAGGTCCGTGGCGTCCTCTTCCGCAGTACCCGGAAGAGCTTCATCGTCGGGGCCGATGTGGAGGCCATCGCCGAAATCGAGAGCCCCGAGGAGGGCGCCGAAGCCGCCCGTGAAGGTCAGCGGGTCTACCTCCGGATCGAACGTCTTCCCGTTCCCACCCTGGCGGCCATCGGGGGCACCTGCATGGGAGGCGGAACCGAACTCGCCCTCGCCTGCTCCTACCGGGTCGCCTCCGACGACCCGGGCACGAAGATCGGACTCCCCGAGGTGCAGCTCGGCATCCTCCCGGCGTGGGGTGGCACCACCCGACTCCCCCGCCTCATCGGGTTGCAGCAGGCCCTCGACCTCCTCCTCACGGGCAAGACCGTCTCCCCGTCGAAGGCGAAGCGGATCGGCCTCGTGGAGGCCGTCCTCCCCCACACCGGATTCCAGGAGACCGCCGAGGACTTCCTCCTGGCACGTATCGAGGAGGGGAAGCTCCGAACCGGCGCACGCCGGAGCTTCTTCACCCGGCTGGTGGAGGACACCGCGCCGGGACGCAAGGTGATCCTCCGCACGGCGCGCAAGCGGGTCCTCGATCGCACCGGGGGCCACTACCCGGCCCCCCTCCGGATCCTCGACGTCGTGGGTCGCTCCATGGGACGCTCGGTGGAGAAGGCGCTGGAGCACGAGGCCTCCGCTGCCGGCGAGCTCCTGGCGTCGCGGGTGACCAAGTCACTGATCCATGTCTTCCATCTGCGGGAGGGCGCTCGAAAGGGCACCGGGATCGAGGGCGAAGCGGATCCCCGCGAGATCTCGGAGATGGGGGTGCTGGGCGCCGGCGTCATGGGCGGCGGTATCGCTCAACTCGCCGCCTACAATGGCATCCGCGTACGGCTGAAGGACATCGATCACGACCAGGTGGCTTCGGGCCTTCGTCACGCCCGAAAGCTCATGGATCGCGCGGTGTCGCGACGCAAGATGACGGAGCTCGAAGCCGACCAGGCGATGGATCGGATCTCCGGCGGCATCGAGTACACCGGGTTCGGACAGCTCGACCTGGTGGTGGAGGCGGTGGTGGAGCGGATGAAGGTGAAGAGGACCGTCCTGCGCGAGACCGAGGAACGGGTCCCCGAGGGGTGCGTCCTCACCACCAACACCTCGACCCTCTCGGTGGACGAGATGGCGTCGGTACTGGACCGCCCGCAAGATTTCTGCGGGATGCACTTCTTCAATCCAGTACACAAGATGCCCCTGGTGGAGGTGATCCGGGGCTCTGCAGCGAGCGATCGGGCCATCGCCACCGTCTACGCCCTCGCCCTGCGCCTGGGGAAGGTCCCGGTGGTGGTGGGCGACGGACCCGGCTTCCTCGTCAACCGGATCCTCGGTCCCTACCTGAACGAAGCCGGACACCTCCTGGCGGAGGGCGCGTCGGTGAAGGCCATCGATCGGGCCGCCACCGCCTTCGGCATGCCCATGGGCCCCGTCCGACTCATCGACGAGGTGGGCATCGATATCGCACGCCATGCCGGCGAGATCCTCCACGAAGCCTTCGGGGAGCGGATGACGCCCTCCGATCCTCTGGTGTCCATCGGCGAGACCGATCGACTGGGGGCGAAGGGTGACCGGGGCTTCTACCTGTATGAGGACGGTCGCGAGAAGGAAGTGGATCCGGAGATCTACAGGGCTCTGGGGTCCTCGGTCCCCTCCGAGCGGCGGACGATACCGGAAGAGGACATCCGTGCCCGGCTCATCCTGGTCATGATGAACGAGGCCGCTCGGGTCCTGGAGGACGGGATCGCGGCGTCGGCCGCCGATGTGGACCTGGCCATGATCATGGGAACCGGCTTCCCCCCCTTCCGGGGCGGCCTCCTCCGCTTCGCCGACGAGCTCCACCCGCGGCTGGTGGTGGATCGGCTCCGGGACTACGAGGCCGACCATGGCAATCGGTTCGCTCCGGCCCCCCTCCTCCTCCGCCTTGCCGCCACCGACCGCGGCTTCTACGAGGCGTTCCCGAAGGACCCATGATCGGCATCATCCCTGCCGCCGGTCGCTCCACCCGCATCGGAGGGGGGCCGAAGCCCCTCCTCGCCACGGGGGACGGGACCTTCCTGGAGCGGGCCATCCGGGCCCTGCAGGCGGCCGAGCCCGACTCCATCCATGTGGGCGTGCGCCATGACCCCGGACCGGTGGCGGCGGCCGCCCGCCGGGCAGGTGCCCGGACCCACATCCCCGAAGAGGTGGACGACGGGCCCATCGCCACCATCCGGACGGTGCTCCGGACCTTGCGGGACGAGGGCACCCCACCCAATGCCATCCTTCTCCTTCCCGTGGACTTCCCCCTCCTGCAGCCGGAGACGGTAGCCGCCCTGTCCCGGGAGTGGCGGGAGTCGGACGCCCACCTCGTCCTCCCCCGGATGAAGGGCCGAACCGGACACCCGGCCCTCCTGGGAGGCCCCCTCCTGGACGAACTCCTCGAGCCAGACCTCTCCGAAGGCGCCAAGAGCGTGGTGAAACGCCATGCCGACGCTGCCATCCACCTGGAGGTGGACGACCGGGGAATCCTCATCGACATCGACACCCTCCCCGAGTACCGCCGCCACTTTCCGCAGGCGTACCGGAAGCGATTCCAGAAGTGGTGACCCTGCGCCGGGCCGCCCGGCTCCTCCTCGACGCCCGGGAGCGGGGGGCCTCCACCGTTCTCGCACTGGTCCTGGAGGGCCCCGCCGAGGGAGAACGCCGTCTCCTGGTCCGGGAGCCTGACGGGACCCTCCACTCTCCGACCCGCCTCTCGGTGGCCCACCTGGACCGGGCGGTGGACCTGGTGCAGCGGGATGCCATGGAGGCCCGCCCCCATGCGCCGTCGGGGGTCCGGGTGGTGGAGCACTCCGGGGGGCCGACCCGGATTTACCTGGAGCACCACCGTCCTCCTCCCGGGCTCCTCATCGTGGGAGCCGGCCACATTGCCGAGCCCCTCCACCTGCAGGGCGCCCTCCTGGGCTTCGACGTCACCGTGGTGGACGACCGGCCCGACTTCGTCGATGGCGAGCGCTTCCCCCATGCGCGCCGGGTGGTCCAGGTGGATTTTTCCGATCCCTTCGCCACCCTTCCCCCGCCAACCCGCAGCCATGTGGTCCTGGTCACCCGGGGGCACAAGTACGACTACGAATGCCTCCGCCGGCTCCTCCGACTCGACCTGCCCCCCGAGTACATCGGGATGATCGGAAGTCGGCGACGGGTCCGGGCCACCTTCCATCAGCTCCTGGAGGAGGGGATCCCCACCGAAGCCCTGGCGCGCATCCATGCCCCCGTGGGTCTCGACATCGGCGCCGAGACTCCCTCCGAGATCGCGGTGGCGGTGGCGGCCGAGTGGGTCCGGCTCCGGCGGGGTGGGAGCGGTCGCTCACTGGTGGAGGTGGAGCGGATCGCCGAGCGTTTCTTTCCCGAGGAGGCCCTCCCGTGATCCCCACTGACGAGGACCTCGAACTCCTCCGGACCCTCGTGGAGGGGGCGGAGCGAGGAGAGTTCCAGGCGCTGGCCACCATCGTCCACTCCCGGGGCTCGACCCCCCGGAAGGAAGGGGCACGGATGGTGGTGGGGCCCGACGGCCGGGTTCGGGCCGGAACGGTGGGAGGGGGCTGCGGCGAAGGCGAGGTCCTGGAAGCGGCACGGAGAACCCTGGTCGACGGACGGACCCGCCAGGTCACCGTCGACCTCACCGAGGACCTCCTGACCCTCTCGCCGGCAGTCTGCGGGGGCATCATGGAGATCCGGGTCGAACGGGTCGCTCCGGCGGTGACCTTTCCCGGCCTGCCCCGACCCATCCGGATCCGCTACCACCGCCCCCCCGACCGGACCACGATCTATCGGCAGTCGCTGGTCCACGACGACGGGCGGGTGAAGGTCACCTTCGCCCGGGATCTCGATTTCGATGCCCCCATCCAGGTCGATGGCGAGCCGATCCTCGAACCGGGGGCGGACGCCGTCTGGTTCACCTTTCCCGGCGCCTGGCACGATATCGGCCGCTTCCACCGGGCCGACGGCACCTTCACCGGGGTCTACGCCAATGTGATCACCCCGTGCGTCTTCGAGCCGGGAGGTGAGTGGGAGACCACCGATCTCTTCCTGGACCTCTGGATCCCGGCGGGTGGCGGCCCTCCGCAGCTCCTGGACGAGGCGGAACTCCAGGAGGCGGAGGATGCCGGTGCCCTGTCCCCCCGACTCGCCTCCCGAGCGCGGAAGGAGGCCGCCCGACTCCTGGAAGAGGCGCGGCAGGGACAGTGGCCCCCACCCATCGTCCATGAATGGACCCGCGAGCGGATTACTCTTCGAAAACGTGGGCCGAGCAGAGCCGGTCCAGGTCGACAAAGCTCCGCTTGAGGACTTCGGGCTCCTCCTGAAGGAGGTCGATGAGCCGGTCGTGGCGATCGAGCGCGGCGGCGGGCACCACCAGGTCCTCGTGGTGATACTGCCCCTCGTCGACGAAGAGGAGGCGGAGCGTTACCGTGGACTCACTCATCCGTCATCCTCCTCGTTGGCCTCGATGTGCCCACCCCGCTCGAGCGCGGCGTCGATGGCGCTCCGAACGGCGTCCACATCATTCCACTGGTTGATCCGGACGGGAGCACCTTCGCCGGTGTTCAGCATCACCGTGGGGGTCCCGGTCACCCCGAGCTGCTGGCCCAGCATGAAATTCGCCGTCACCGTCTCCGCATGGCGATCCCCACGGAGGCAGTCCCGGAAATCGCCCCGATCGACCCCGATCTCTTCGGCGTATCCCTCGAAGGTCCGAACCGGGTCCGAGAGGGTCGACCACCTGGACTGGTTCTGGTAGAGGCGGTCATGGAAGGCCCAGTAGGCGTCCTGATCCCCCGCGCACCGTGCCGCGCGAGAGGCGGTGTAGGAGTTGGGAAACATCCCCGGAGGGGGAAAATCGTAGTACTCGAAGCGGAGGAGCCCCGTGTCGACATAGACCCGGTTCAGGGTCGGCTTCACCCGGCTGGCAAAATCCCGGCAGGCGGGGCACGAGTAGTCGGAGAAATCCATCAGGGTGATGGGGGCATCCGGGTCCCCACGGACCACCGGCGTGGCCATCTCCAGGAGCTCGCCCGGGGAGTCGAAGTCAATTTCCACATGACTCCGGACCGTCCGATCGGTGACACCCGAGACGACGTTCCAGATCACCACCGCCAGGGCCAGGACCGCCACACCACCCAGGACCAGCACCATGGTGCTGGGTCCCTGCTTCTCCTGGACCGCCTGCTTTCCTCTCTTCGATTTCCGTGTGCGTTGCGCCACGCTGCTGCTCCCTGTTGTCCGTTCGGTTGTCAGTCCAGCAGGAGTCGAAGCACCTGCTCCGTCTCCGAGAAGTCTTCCATGACGATGTCGGCCCCCGTCTCCCGGAGCGCCTCGACCCCGAAGCTTCCGGTGGCGACGGCCACGGTCCGGGTCCCATGGGCCCGCCCGCACTCGACATCGCGTGGTGTGTCTCCGATGACCACTACATTGTCGGCCTCGAAGTCGATCCGCCAGTGCTCCCGGGCACGCCGGAGTGCGATGGCCGGAAGCTCATTCCGGAACTCGTGGTCCGAGCCGAAGCCGCCGATGGCCTGGCCACCCACGAAAAAGAACCGGTCATACCCGGCGGAGCCCAGCTTGAGGGCCGCGCCCCGCACATGGTTCCCCGTCACCAGCCCGAGGCCCACCTCGCCGGCCCGGACCCGCCCCTCCAGGTCTCCAAGAAGGCGATCCACGCCGGGGAGACGATCCACCGGCATCTCCGGAAGGCGGGCTTCCATCCCTCCCAGGTAATGGTCGAAGAGGTCCTCCAGGCTCTCATCGATGCGCGCCGCGGAAAAACCCGCCGCCGCCATGAGTTCGCGGGCGATCTGGGGGTCGGTCTTCCCCGAGAAGTCCCAGTCGTCGATGGGACCGGTGGTCCCGAAGATCGCCACCAGGGCCTCGGCGAAGGCGTCGCGGGCGGGGCCTCCGGCGATGAGGGTGCCATCGATATCGAAGAGAAGGAGGCGCATCAGCTCGCTCCACCCACGGCGGCGAGGATGGCGTCCTCGAGGACCCGGGTGGCCCCCAGCCCCAGTGACATGACCTCGGGCGACTCCCAGGGTCGGATATCCTCCGCAGTGGTCACCCCGAAAACGACATCGCCATCGAAGGGGGTGTGGACCGGCACGATCCGACGGGCGAGGGCGGTCTGTGCCATGGTCAGCACCCGTCCCAGGTCCACCGGAGAGAGGGGCGCGTCGGTGCCCACCACGCAGAGGGTCGTGTTCTGGCCCTCTCTCGAGGGGATCGCCAGGGGCGTCCTGTCGGGGTCGGGGCCCGCCATAACCTTGCCGTCACGACCGACCACGCTCCCCAGGGCATTCACCGCGGCGAGCGCGCCCACCGTGTAGCCATCCACCTGGCATGACGCCGACCCGATCCCCCCGGGGACCGCATGATCGAAGCCGGCGAACTTCCCCACGGTGGCACCCGCCCCCGCTCCCACCTGTCCTTCCGGCACGGGTCCGTCGGACGCCGCATCACACGCCGCCCGTCCCTCCTCCGGCCCCGGCCGCGGCTTCCCCACGGCCAG
>SLSF01000201.1 GCA_007130605.1 Gemmatimonadota bacterium
ATGATGCCCACTCGCTTTCCTTCCCACGCACCCATCCGGGGGATCCGTTCCCTCGGTGCAGTCGGTGCGCTCCTCGCCCTCCTCTTCGCCACGGCGGCGTGCGAGGCCGAGCCCGAGGCCACCGATGGGCTCCCGAACCTCGACACCCTCCCCACCGTCGAGATCGAAGAAGTCCTGCGCATCGGGAGCCTGGACGATCCCGACTACGGCTTCTCGCGGATCGTGGCCATCGATGTGGATTCCCATGGGAACCTCTATGTGGCCGAGGGCCAGGATCGGGAGATCCGGGTCTACACACCGGATGGCGAGCTGTCGCACCGCTTTGGTGGGGCCGGTGAGGGTCCGGGCGAATTCGGGGGGATCTCACGGATGGGACTAGCCGGAGACACCGTGTGGGTCGTCGACGACGCACAGAACCGGCTCACCCTCTTCCTCACGGATGGAACGGTCCATTCGTCGGCGCGCTTTGCCGATGCCACCATCCCGCTCGAGGGTCCGGGGGAATCCCTCACCTACCACCCGCGACTTCGCGATGCGGACGGGTACTTCCCGAGCGACGGGGGGGGCTGGATGCCGGGGGAGGGGAGTCATTCGGAGGGTGATTCCATCGACATCCCCATCCTGCGGTTCGGTTCCGACGGCCAGGTCGCCGATACCGCCGGATGGCTGCCCCGGGTGCAGGGCGGGGCGGGGCAGCAGGTTTCCGTTGGACAGAGCACCTTCAGTGTGCCCAGGCTACCGCACACCCGGACCCGCAGGGTTCTCGCCCCCTGGGGCCTCGTCATCGTGGAGCAGGAGGTGGAGGCCTCCGTCCTCCGGGCCAGGGCCGTCCGGACCACCTATGACGGTGACACCCTGCACTCTCGGGAATTCACCTTCGATCCGAAGTCCTTTCCCGACGAGACGCTCGAGGCCTACGCGGTCTCCGCCGCGCACGTCACCGGAACGATGCTCGCCTTCGCCGAAGGCGAAATCCATACGTGGGAGCGTCACGAGGCCGACACGGCCCGGGCCCGGATCCGGGTGCTCGAGGCGATGACGGTGCCCGAGGTCCAGCCCCCCATCCAGGGGATCCACACCGGTGCCGACGGGAGCCTCTGGCTCGAAAGGGAGCGGATCGACGAGGCGGTGCGCCGCTGGACGATCCTCGATCCCGAAGACGAACCGGTGGGCGAAGTCCTCCTCCCCCGCGACCACAGGCTCCTGAGGGTCGACGGTGACACCTTCTGGCTCCAGGAACAAGACGACTTCGACGTTCCCTGGATCGTGGAGTACCGGATTCGGGGCGGCTGAGACCCGCCTCACCGGGTGGGGGCCCTGAGACTCCGCAAACGGGCTATTGCGGCCTGCTTTGTTTCAATTGTCTTGGATTACGGCGGGTTTTGTTGCATCTTGGGGGAGGCGACGGCCCTTGCGGAAGAGTTTGTTGCAGGAGACGAGTCATGATCGTGCGGTCCGGGACAGAGAATCGGCTGGAGGTCCACCGGCGTGTGCGTGCCGGGGAACTCAGACGAATCGCGCGAGGGATCTATACCGCGAATCTGGATGACCCCATCGAGGAGGTCGTGCGTCGGCACCTCTGGGATGCAGTGGCGGCGGTCGAGCCTGGTGCTGTCGTTTCCTATCGGTCAGCCCTCACCCTCCAGCCCTCGGAGGAGGGGACGGTGGAGGTGGAAGGGATGGACCGGATCGTCGAGCTTCCTGGCGTCGTGATCCGCGGCGCCGGGGGACCGAGTGCCCTCCAGGGGGACACCCCGCTCCCCGGGGGCATCTACAGGGCATCGGATGCCAGGCTCGCGCTTCGCAACCTCGCGACCAGCCGCACATCGAAGCATGGTCGGCGGACGATTTCCGAAGAGGCCCTCGAGGAGTGGCTGGACGGGCGTATCCGGGCCATGGGAGAAGACTACCCCCGGCGGCTCATCGAGGAAGCCGAGGCGCTCGCCCTCCCGCTGGGTGCAACGGAGGAGCTCGAGAAGCTGCGCGCCCTCGTGGGCCGGGTCGCCGGCACGAGGGACGAGAGGGCACTGTCTCCAAGTGGCCGCGCCCGCGCTGCGGGTGAGCCGCTGGACATGGAGCGTGTCACCCAGTTCCAATGGCTGGCCTCCGAACTGCGGAAATCGCCCGTCGCGCTCGAGCAGGTCGACCTGGCCGACTCCGTCTCGTTCAGGAACGCCGCATTCCTTGATGCCTACTTCTCCAATTACATCGAGGGCACCGAGTTCGAGGTCGAAGAAGCGGAGGGGATCGTGTTCGGCGGGGATCGTCCGGTCACGCGCCCCCAGGACTCGCATGACCTCCTGGCGTCCTACGAGATCCTGTCCAGCAGGAGAGAGATGCTCCTGGTCGGAGCGGCAGACCAGGCCGACTACAGGGATTTCGAGGAGACACTTCGGGAGCGACACACGACGCTCATGCGGGGCCGGCCGGAGATGCTCCCCGGTGAATTCAAGGAGCTCGGGAATCGGGTTGGGGGATACAGCTTCGTGGATCCCGGGGAGGTCCGTGGAACACTCAGGGCCGGCTACGAGATCCTGCGGTCGCTCTCTGCACCGCTGGATCGGGCCCTATTCACGGCCTTCTTCATCGCCGAGGTCCATCCGTTCACCGACGGAAACGGCCGCATGAGCCGGCTCACCATGAGTGCAAGGCTGCTTTCGTCCGGTGGCCAGCGGAGCCTTGTGCCGACATCGCTTCGCACAGACTACCTGCTGGCGCTCCGTGCGCTCTCAAACCGTCATTCCGTCGAACCCATGCGGTCGGTGATCGCACGGGGTCAGGCGATCCTCAAGGAGCTCCCCCTCAGGGATCTCCGGGCGTCGATCGAGAAGCTGAGGGAGATGCGCGCCTTCGACGAGCGGCCGTACGACGGCTCCCTCAGTGCCGGAAATGCACGAAGAGCCGGCCGTGGTTCTTCGAGTCCTTCTCGACCCGGTGGTAGAGCGCCTTGATCCGCTTCTGCTGCAGGAAGCGAATCACCCGCTTCTTGAGCTGGCCACTCCCCTTTCCGGGAATGATCTCCACCATGGGGATCCGCTTGTCCACCGCCTCGCGGATCACCCGCTCGAGCTCGGTGTCGATGCGCTCGCCACGGTTGAAGATGTCGTGCAGGTCGAGCTTCAGCTTGGCCATGGAGGTCTCCTTCGTGGACCTTCGTTGCGTTCTTCAGTGTCTTCTACTTGCGCGTCCGCTCCCGGGTCCCACGCTTCCCCCCCAGACATGAATCGCTCCCCACTCGTCCGACTTCCGTTGCGCCGGTGTCACTGGCACGTTCCGGGAGTCGTGGTCCCCCTGCTCCTGATGGCTCTCGTCGCCTTGACGGTCGGGTGCGGGGAGGGCGATGCCGGCCCCGCGGGCGATCGGGCGGATGCCATCTCCGCCGAGGAGAGGGG
>SLSF01000185.1 GCA_007130605.1 Gemmatimonadota bacterium
CCGGACTTCACGAGAAAATTGAAAATGGTTCATTCTTTACCGAGGAGGGTAGATTGCCATCGGTTGTTATCGGGGAGACATTAGCCGGTAAATTACGTGCCGATGTCGGTTCACGAATAGTTTTAACATTTCAGGATGTTGAAGGAGAGATGATCAGCGCATCGTTCCGGGTAGAGGGTATTTTCACATCCTCATCAACGGTATATGAGGAACGGATGGTTTTCGGTCAGACTCAGGATATTAACGAACTGATCGGCGATGCAGATGCCGTAACTGAAATAGCAGTATTGCTGTCCGATCACGATGCTTATAAGCATATAACCGAAGAACTACGGCAGACGTATCCCGAACTAACTATCAGGAACTGGGAAGAGCTTGCCCCCGAACTTGCATTACAACTCGGCATGACAGAACAAGCTTTGTTATGGATAATTGCAATAATATTGTTTGCAGTAGGATTCGGATTGTTGAATACGATCCTGATGTCGGTTCTGGAACGAACCCGGGAACTCGGGATGCTTATGGCAATTGGCATGAAAAAAATAAACGTCTTCGGAATGGTTATTCTTGAGACCATAATGTTATCGATGACGGGAGGGATACTCGGGTTAATCTTATCGTTCGGACTTGTGCGATATCTACACACTATCGGAATCGATTTATCGGCAGTGGGCGGCGAGAACCTCCGGGAGTTCGGATATTCTCCGGTTGTATATCCCGATTTGGAGATGATGTTTTATTTTAAAGTAGCGATGCTTGTAGTAGTGTTTGCAATTCTCGCGGCTCTATATCCGGCTGTAAAAGCGGTTAAGCTTGTTCCGGCTGAAGCGGTAAGACAAGAATGACGGAAGATATTGAAGAAACATCGACACGGATAACCCTTGGGATAGACAAAGCGTCATCCGTGTCGATTGAGTATCTCTTGTGTCGGGATTATCTGCTTGTAATTGTCCAATCAGGTGTAATCACGACGTCAATACGACGATTCATTGCACGTCCCTCCTCGGTTTCATTACTTGCAACAGGTCTGTTGGGACCGTAGCCAACCGAAGTTAGTGCTACCGGAAAACCGATATTTGCTCTGATATATTCTGCAACTGATTCTGCCCGGTCCTCTGAAAGTCGTTGATTTAACTCCAGGCTGCCGCGGGAGTCAGTGTGCCCTTCAATAGTTACTTTGCCGTTGGGGAACTGTTTAATTGCATCCTGAACTCTTGTCAATAGTGGAAAATACTGCGGTTCGATAATCGATTGTCCTACCGGAAATGACAATCCGTATAATCGAATAAGTATGTTGTTACCGTCTAAAAATACATTTCCTTCATCTGGATTAAAGAGATTAATTACTTTATTAATTGCTTCGTCTCTCATTCGTTGCATTTCAAGCAGCTCTGCAAGATCACCCTTCTCGTCCACTTGTCTCCTCAAATAAGCGAGTTCGTTTTCTTGTTCTTGTATTCTCGCGATATGCGTTTGTTCTCGTTCTTCGTATCCTTTTATTTTTGTAATAATCTCGTTAACCGGTCCATCAAATCCCTCGTCAAATCGTACATTTAGATTAGCAGCTTCTGCTATTTTCTTTACGGGCACTTCAGATTCGAGTAGAATATCTTCGAGCTCCGTTCTTTCATTCCGCAAACGTACTATTGTTTGATTTAAATAGAGTGCATGTGCGGCTGTGTGTGCTGCTTCCAGGGATATTTGATGTGCTTCTTCAGTGTCATATCTGTCCTGCATTAAAAGCGTTTCGGCTTGTTGTACGAGAGATTGTGCTTTTTCAAGCGTTCGCGGAACGTTTCTATCAGCACGTTGTGCATCTGCCTGTTGCAGTAATTCTCGTGCGTTGTTCAAGTGGTTTGCTTTTATTGATTCAAGCTCAACTGCGCGATATTGGTTCTCAGCAGTTTGTGCGGCCTGTCGTGCACGGTTTACATTTCCTGCTTCGAGTGCTTCGGCTGCGGTTCGAAACGATGCTTCCGCCTTCTTCCAATTTTCTGAGCCGAAGGTGGGAGCATCCGCCTTAAGTGCATCGTTTCTTGCAGCGAAGGCCGTGGAGAACGTAACGGCTCCGAGTTTTGCTGTTTCCATCGCGCTGTTAAATGCTTCGGAAGCCCGGTTTAATTCAGCTCGGATGCTTTCGATATTTCGTTCCTGACGAAGAAGATTCTCGGCATTCGTATAGTGACGCATGCCGGTTTCGAAATTTCTCGGGCTATAGAGATTTGCATCAAGTGCTTTTGCTTCCTCCAGAGTTTTATCAACACTCTCAAAGAGTTGCGCACGGATGTTTTGCTGTTCTCTTGTAAGCGGTTGATCGGTTACCGTTTTACCGGAGCCACAACCGGTATATGTTATAAGCACTACAATCATTAAAACCAGTAATTGTGAGGATTTCATAGGCACCTCCTTTACTAATGATTTAACATAAAAAAACCCGGATAATACGCTGTGAACATCGTACTATCCGGGTGTACTTATCGTAGTTTTCCCGTATCCAGTATAGTATTGGCATGCCCCCGTATATATCTATATTGACATACCATTGGTCAGGACTTTGTAAATATGTTGCGTGTAAAATTATCTACATAATATCTGTTAATATCAGCGGTTTTGAAACACTATAGATTACCTCTAACGGAATATACAAAATTATTTTTATAAGTCAATAAGGAGGTATGAGTAAAATAGAAGAAAAATGGTATTTTTTATTAGTTGAAAAGGAAATATTTTTATGTATTTTGTTTAATTGTCTTGAGCTTTTTACCAATGTGTAGACTGTAGCACCCTTTACTAATCTCATCGTCACTTTGCTCCTCTGCTTATTCAGGACGCAATTTATTATCCTGCGGATTTGCCGGGCGTGCACCCCTGATAAGAATGGGCGGATCTGCGTTAACCATACGCGCTGTGTTATTTATTTTTTCCCTTTCTTGTAATTTATAGGCAAATATATTATATTAGGATTCATACTATTTGAACTCGTAATAATTATGAAAACAACACAGCAATACGGAAAGAAAATCGATCGTGCGTTGGGCATGTGGGTAAAACTCGCGCGCGCTTTTCATACGATGCAGGGACTTGCGGACCGTAACATAGCAAGTTTCGGTTTAACGACACCGCAATTCGGTGCTCTGGAATGCCTCGGGCACCTGGGACCGATGACTATCGGAAGTCTCTGCAAAAAGATGCTTGTAAGTGGCGGTAATATGACCGTAGTGATCGATAATCTCGAGAAAATGGGCTATGTCGAACGCGTACGTGATACGATAGACAGGAGAAAAATACTCGTCCGTTTAACACAAAAGGGGAGACGGCTGTTTAACAAAATATTTATCGGGCACGCCGAATATATAACGGAAATAGCATCGGTCCTCACTGCAG
>SLSF01000255.1 GCA_007130605.1 Gemmatimonadota bacterium
AGCGGCTCGTCGGGGTCGGTCACTATCCGCACGAGGAGGCCCCGGAGGAGGTCCTCCGGATGATCGAGGCGTTCCTGGCCGGGGAAGAGCCGACCTCCTGACCGACGTCTCGACGCCGCCTGGCGCCGCAACCCCTATCGACCGCAGGTCGATCTCACCTTCGGGTTGGGGCCCCTGGGGCTCCCAACGGTGCCTCCTCCCCTTCTTCAACGGCCTTCCAGGGCTCACTCCGTCAGCTCCCGGTGGCTCCAGACCGCGAGCTCGTTCCCGTTGGGATCGGCAAAGTGGAAGCGCCGGCCGCCGGGGAAGGAAAAGATCTCCCGTACCACCGTCCCTCCGCCGGCCTGGACCCGCCCGAGGGCGTCCTCCAGGTCCTCGGCGTAGAGGACGATGAGGGCCCCGCCGGTCTTGGTGCGGGACCGGGCGTCGGCCCGGTAGAAGCCCCCGTCCAGCGCACCGTCGTTGAAGGCCCGGTAGTCGGGGCCGTAGTCGGTGAACGACCACCCGAACGCCTTCTGGTAGAAGGCCTGGGCGGCGTCGAGATCGGTGGCGGGGAGTTCCAGGTAGTTGATTTTCAGGGGCTCGGTCATGGCAGGTCGGGCTGAGGGTGCAGGGGGGGATCCCACCGGGGGTGGTGGTGGCACCAAGATAGGCCACCCGTCCCGGCGACGAAATCGCGGCATGCCACCATGGATCCGGGTCGGGGTGGCGGGCGCATCCGGTCCATTTCGCGTGAGTGGACAGAAGGCTGTGACGGAGTGGCTTCCATCGATCGCACCGGGCGATCCTCCTCCAGCCGGGAATTCCCCATGAAGGAGTCCGACACCATGCGTAGTACAACCTTCCGATTCGGTGCCCTCACCCTCCTCCTCTCCTTCGGCCTCCTCGCCTGCAGCGACGGCGACAGCCCCACCGAGTCCACCGGAGACCTGGACCAGGCGCAGGCCGTGGCCATGATGGAGGCGCTGACCATGGCGGGTGGCGCCGGCTTCCTGGGTGGGTTCGGATATTCCCAGGTCGATGACGAGATCGCCTTCCAGCAGTCCCCATTCGACTTCACGATGGAATGCTCCGGCGGTGGGACGGTGGACATCGCCGGCGAGGTGAGCGTGACCGGCCAGGGTGAGAGCTTCTCGGTCACCCAGACCATGAGCCACAACGCCTGCACCGAGACCGCGCCCTCCGACGGCTCCACCTGGACCTTCAATGGCAGCCCCTCGGTGACGCTTCAGCTCTCGGGGAGTGTGAGTGAGACGAGCATCAGCTTCCAGGGATCACAGACGGGGACGATCCAGTGGTCCAGCGGGGGGCAGAGCGGAAGCTGCAGCACCAATGTGCAGTACAGCATGTCCGGCTCACCCACCGGCGCCGTGACGGTGACGATCTCGGGCACGAGCTGTGGCCACGACGTTTCGGGCAACTTCACCGTCTCGAACTGACCCTCGGTGGGCGGTCGGTGCCTCGGGGCGCCGGCCGCCCGACCTCGGCCCTCACCCCCGGGGTCGAAGGACAAGCCCCGACTCCGGGGTGCAGAGGGCATCCACCGGCTGGTCCCACGCCTCACGCACCACCTGGCGCACCCGCTGAGGATCGAGGGCGATTCCGATGGTCCGAAGCAAGGGGTCGGATGACCGCTGTGGACTTTCGCCCTGGCCGGGTGCAAGAGCCCGGTCATAGAAGCCGCCTCCCTGGCCCAGACGGTACCCCTCCCGGTCGAAGGCGAGGCCGGGAACGAGGATGAGGGCGAGCTCCGCCAGGGGTACCACCGGGTGGTCCTCGGTGGGGGTGGGGATCCCCAGCGAGTCGGGAGGGAGGTCGCCGATGGCCTCCTCCGGGCCGAGGCGGTGGAAGACGAGCTCCCCCGTGTGCCAGGTGGGAAGGGCCCGATGGAGCCCCACCGCCTGGAGGGTCTCGGAGATCGGGCCCGTCCGGATCTCCCGGGGGAGGCTCGCGAAGAGGCCCACCGTCGCCCCGGGTCGCTCGCGCGCGAGGGACTCGAAGAGGGGCCGGAGGTGTCGGGCCACCGCGATGCCCGCATCGAGGAAGGCCTGCGGAGGAAGGCCCCGGAGCCGGGCACGGATCCGTCGCCGCGCCTCGGCCTTTCGGTGCTGCGCGGAGGGGCCGGAGTCGGGGGAAGGCGTCGTCACGACCGGTACCGGAGGGAGCGGTCCGGGGCCATGCAGACCACCAGGGGACGCAGCGTCTCCAGAACCCGGACGGTAGGGCCCTGCTCGGCGAGGACCGCATCGAGGCGCTTGTAGACCTGGGGCGCCTCGTCGAGGCCGCCCCCTCGGAGGACCACTCCGCTCCGCTGGAGGGAGCGGACCACCTCGTCGTGGTCGAGGGACCGCTTGGCCGCCCGGCGTCCCATGACCCGTCCCGCTCCGTGCACGGTCGAGAAGAGGGCGTCGCGCTGGAGTCGATCGGCCTCGGAGCCGGGCTCGGCGTCGGCGCCCTCCAGGATCACCGCATCCTCTCCCATGGAGGCCCCCACGAAGCCCTTCTGGCCCGGCCACGCCGGGGTGGCGCCCTTCCGGACCACGATGAACGCCTCGCCGTCATGCTCTTCGCGCCAGGCGTAGTTGTGGTGGTTGTGGACGAGCTCGACCTCGGTGCCCCCCATGATCTCGACCACCTTCCGGGCGACCCACTCCCGCCCCAGGTAGGCGTACCGACCGGCCAGCTCCATGAGCTGCCAGTAGTCGTGCCCCAGGGGCTCGTCGAGCGCCACCATCCCCTCGTGCTGCTTCACCCGCCTGCCCCAGGGGGCACCGGCCGAAAGGGAGAGGAATCCCGACGCCACCGTGTGGCCGAAGCCCCGCGATCCGAAGTGCACGCCCACCCAGATCCGCCCGTCGGTGGCCTCGAAGACATCGACGTAGTGGTTTCCGCCCCCGATGGTCCCGATCTGCTCCCGGGCCTTCGTCCGGAGGGCCTCGCGATGGCGTCCGGGGACCGCCTCCCATGCGTCGTCCTCGAAGAGGGGGTCGTCGCGGGGCGCGTCGGGCTCGGGATTGGTCCCTCCGACCCCGAAATCGAAGGTGGCCTCGATGGTGTCGGCGAGGGTCTCCAGGTTGGGCAGGTCGGCCCGCTCCAGATCGGTGCGGATGGCGGCATTCCCGCACGCGATGTCGAAACCGACTCCCGACACCGGCACCCGGTCCCGGTAGGCGGCGACCCCGCCGATGGGCATGATGTACCCCAGGTGCCCGTCGGCCATGAGCGCCACCCGCTCGGCTCGCGACGCCACGTCGCGGAGCTGCTCGAGGGTCTTCTCCTGGTGTTCTCCGAAAATCTTCACTGAACACTCCCTGTACTTCTGTCGCAGGCTCCTTGTACCTTCAATGTACTGTTCCCACAGCACCTGCGGAGGTTCCCATGTC
>SLSF01000053.1 GCA_007130605.1 Gemmatimonadota bacterium
AGCCATGGGTCTCCGAGGAGAATGCCGGCGCCACCGGGCTCCAGCGAGAGCTGGCGATCCTCGACCGAGTGGCCGACATCTGGCTCCTGGGGCGGTCGGTCTACGACACCCAGGCCTTCGGGCCCCTCGACGAGATCCTCTATGCCCGGGAAGCCGGGTTCCTGAGAGAGTTCACCCTGGTCGCGCAGGGAAGCCGCTACCAGGAGGAACGGGCGGCGCACTTCGAGGCGAATCCCGAACGGGAGGAGGAATTCGTGGCGTGGCTCGAGCGGGTCTTCGAACGGTCGGAGCCGGGGTACATGGGGTCGCCCCTCACCGTGGAGGAAGAGGAGGAGGACCCGGACGACGGCGATCCGGGACGGCGCTGACCCCCGGCTCGCGCGGGCGGGCTCCGGTGACGCGGCAGGTCAACTCGTCAGTTCGGACGGACCACCCAGGTGAGATCGATGGGGACACCCTCTCCCTCTTCCTCCACATGGATGTCGACCCGCCCCGTGTCACGGATGCGGCCGTCGGAGATCTTCCCCCCGGTGACCGGGAACCCCAGCACCTTCACCTGCCGCTCCTGGCCCCGGGGACCCACGGCCAGGAGGGAAGCGCCCCGCAGTCCCTTCACCGTCGGAACACTCCCTTCGAGCAGCCGAAGCCGCAGGATCCGCCCTCCATGAGGGTGGTCGAGGGCATCGATCACCTTCAGTTTCGTCTGTCCCTTGTTCGCCATGGCCGCTACCGTCTTGCGTCGCGGTGAAGCTCCGGATCGATTCGTGGGGCCCGACTGGCGTCCACGGTCCGGAACGGGGATCCTCTGGACCCCGGATGGAAGTTCAATGATGCGACGGGAGTCGTCAACGATGGCAGGGAGAGCGGAATGGTGAAGGGCAGATGAATGGCCCCCCGGAGGATAAGGGTACCGAGCCCGGGGGGGATGCGGGACTCCGCATGTCTCCCGAAGAGATGCGTGCCCTCGGATACCGGGCCATCGACGCCCTGGTGGAGCGGTGGTCCACCCTGCCGGAGGAGCCCGGGTGGGTGGGTGGCACCCGTGCGGAGATCGACGCGCGACTCGGCCCACCGGCCTCGGCCCCGGAGACCCCACGGAGCGCCGACGCCGTCCTCGACGACGCCATCGACCGGATCCTTCCCAACGCCGCCCGGATCGACCACCCCCGCTTCTTTGCCTTCATCCCCTCGGCGCCCACCTGGAGCGCGGTCCTCGGCGACCTCCTGGCCACCGGCTTCAATGTCTTCCAGGGCACCTGGCTCGCCTCGTCGGGGCCGAGCCGGATCGAACTCGAGGTCACCGACTGGTTCCGAGAGTGGCTCCAGATGCCGGAGGGCGCCGGCGGGGTGCTCACCAGTGGCGGGTCGGTGGCGAACCTCATGGCGGTGGCCATGGCCCGGGAGCTCGCCGGCAATCCCCCCGACCCGGTGGTCTACCTCTCCGACCAGGGCCACAGCTCCCTTCGCCGGGGGGCCCGGATCGCCGGCATTCCCCCGGAGGGGATCCGGGTCCTCGAGACCGGTCCCTCGCTCCGCCTGGACCCCGAGGGCCTCCGCGAGGCGGTGCTTGCGGACCGGGCGGCGGGGCGAACCCCCATCCTCGCCTGTGCCAATGGCGGCGCCACCAACAGTGGCCAGGTCGATCTCCTGGGGCCCCTGGCCGCCGTCACCCGCCAGGTGGGGATCCGCTTCCATGTGGATGCGGCGTACGGAGGGTTCGCGGCCCTCGACCCCAGGGGCGCCGAAGCGCTTGCGGGAATCGGAGAGGCCGACACGGTGACCCTCGACCCCCACAAGTGGCTCTTCCAGCCCTTCGAGTGCGGTGGCCTCATGGCCCGCGACGCCGACGAACTCCACCGGGTCTTCGGGGAACGGGCCGACTACCTGCAGGACACCGAGCTGGGCAGCGAACAGGTCAACTTCGGGGACCGGGGCGTCCAGCTCTCCCGGCGCTTCCGGGCCCTCAAGGTCTGGATGACGGTGCAGACGCATGGCCTCGCCGCGATCCGGGAGGGGGTCGCCCACGGCATCACCCTGGCGGAGCGGGCCGAGGCCCGGATCCGGAGCGCCGAGCGACTGGAACTCCTCTTTCCGGCGAGTCTCGGCATCGTCCTCTACCGGTACCGCGCTCCGCAGGGTGTCGATGCGGATCGCCTGAACCGGGAGATCCAGGAGGCCATCGTGCAGGGTGGGTATGCCATGGTCTCGTCCACCCGGATCGAGGGAGTGTACGCACTCCGGCTCTGCATCCTGAACCCCCGGACCCGGTGGGCCGATGTGGATGGAGTGCTGGAACGGGTGGAGCGGCTGGGCGACACCCTGGTGGCCGATGCCATGGAGGCGTCGTGAGGAGCGAGGCGGCCCAGCGGGCCAATGTCCGACTCCGGATCGGGGTCGGGGTGGGCGTCGCCGTGGGCTTCGCCCTGGCGGCGGGTACCGAGCTTCATCCCCGCGAGGTGGCGGCCCTCCCCCTCTTTCTCGTCTTCTTTCCCGCCCTGGCGTGGGCCCAGCTCCCCCTCCTGGAGGAGGAGACCCTGGAGCGGATCCCGGTCTACATCGGCTCGATCCTCTCCATCTCGCTCCTGGGCGCCCTCGCCTTCGCGCTGGGCGTCTGGGGATACGAGGCCGAAGCGCTGGGCCTGGTGGGGCTCCCCGTGGCCGACTTCCTCCTCTGGACCGCAGGGCTCACCCTGGGAGCCATCGGACTCACCGCACCGCTTGATCTCTTCGAGCGACGGGTTCGCGGGGGTCCGCACCCCATCCTCCTGGAGCTCCTCCCCCGCACCGCCCGCGAGAAGGAGGTCTTTGCCGGGCTCTCCTTCACCGCCGGATGGGGAGAGGAGATTGCCTACCGGGGATACCTTCCGGCCGCCCTCCTCCTCCTGGTGGCGGACCCCTGGCTCGCCATGGCCGTCGCCGGCGTCGCCTTCGGGCTCCTCCACTCCTACCAGGGAGGCTTCGGGGTGGTGCGCACCACCCTTATCGGGTTCCTCCTGGGGATCCCGGTGGTGGTGACCGGAAGCATCCTTCCCTCCATGGCCGCCCACTTCGCCATCGACCTGGTGGCCGGCTTCATCCTCGGACCACGCATTCTCCGGGAAGCGGATCGGTCGGAGGAGGAGGGTGTACCGTCCGAGCCCCCTGAACCTCCAACGGATCTGACCCCATGAAAATCGATTTCGCTGCAATCGCCGACGCCGCCACCGTCGACGGCGGAGGCAAGCTCAACATTCTCGGGATCTTCGACCGGATCCGGGTCCGGGAATTTCCGGCCCGGCACCGGCGCCTCGCCCTGGTACTCCGGCTCGCCGCCGGCCCCGAGGACCAGGGGGAGTTCGCCGCCGATATCCGCCTCATCGACCCCGATGGGGGACAGGTCCT
>SLSF01000314.1 GCA_007130605.1 Gemmatimonadota bacterium
GATGGGCGGTGGAGGGACGATGCGGGCGACGTACGTGCGAAAGTAGAACGAGAGAGGGGACCGGGCGTTCGCGGCACTCCGGGAGCTCTGGGTGGTATCCTTCCGCCCGTTCCCGCCTCCGGATACCTTTGCCGCCATGACCCCGATCCACCCTCTCCACCGAACCCACCCCATCCGCCGAGTCGCCGGCCGCGACCGCTCGTCCGCTCTTCACTCCCTGGTGAGCGCCGTCCTCCTCCTCGCGACGGCGCTCACGCTGGGCCTTCCATCGGGTCTGGTGGCGCAGCTCCAGGCCCCTCAGGCGGGGTCGGCCGAGCTGGGGCTCCTGCTCCGGCAGATGGACGGCGAGCGGCGGGTCCTGATGATCGCAGCGCACCCCGACGACGAGGACACCAGTCTCCTGACGGTCCTGGCGCGGGGGCATGGCGCCCGCACGGCCTACCTCTCGCTCAGCCGGGGTGAGGGGGGCCAGAACCTCATCGGTCCGGAGCTCGAGGAGGGACTGGGGATCATCCGCACCGGTGAGCTCCTCTCGGCCCGGTCGCTCGACGGGGCGGAGCAGTACTTCGCCCGGGCCTTCGACTTCGGGTTTTCGCGGGAGGCCGGCGAGACCTTCGAGCACTGGCCCCGCGAGGAGCTCCTGCGCGACGTGGTGGAGGTCGTTCGCACGGTTCGGCCCCACGTGATCGTCTCGATCTTCACGGGCACGGCCCGAGACGGGCATGGCCAGCACCAGGCTGCGGGCATCGTCTCCGCCGAGGCCTTCGAGGCGGCCGCCGACCCCTCGCGCTTCCCCGAACAGCTTGCCGCCGGGCTCGAGGCATGGGCACCGCGCAAGCTCTATCGCTCCACCCGCTTCCGCACCGAGGCCACGACCCTCGAGGTCCCCACCGGGACCCTCGACCCGCTCCTGGGCCGCTCGCACTTCCAGGTGGCCATGGCCAGCCGCAGCCGGCACCGCTCGCAGGACATGGGAGCCGCCGAGACCCCGGGGCCGCGGAGCACCGGGCTGGAGCTCGTGGCCGGCACGGGAGAGAGAGGGGAGCCCGAATCCCACCTCTTCGCGGGGATCGACACCACCCTCGTGGGCCTGGTCAAGGCAGCCTCGCTGGCGGAGGAATCGGCGGTGGTGCCGGCGGTCGAGGGGTATCGCGCCGGGGTGCATCGGGCGAGCGCCGAACTGAACGCCGCGGATCCGGGGAGGGTCCTTCCCCATCTCCTCGAAGCCGGCGAGGCGCTGGATGCCGCACTGGAGCGGGTCCGGGCGGCCGATGCCGGGGCGTCGAGCGCACCGACGAGTGAACTGCTCGTGGTCCTCGAGGCCCGGCGGGCGATGCTTTCCGAGGCGCTCCTCCTGGCGGCCGGGGTGGTGATCGAACTCCGGGTCGACCGGGCCCGCGCGACCCCCGGAGAGACGGTTGGAGTCGAGCTCCTCGTCTGGAACGCCGGCGAGACCGACTGGGATCTGACCGCGGTCACCCCGCAACTCCCCGAGAGGTGGCGATTCACCGACGCCGGTTCGTCCGCCGAAACCGAGCCGGCTCCTGCCGAGGAGCGACTGCCTGCGGGGGCGCTCCTCCGCCGGAGTCTCCAGGTACAGGTACCCGCCGACGCAGAGCCCTCGCGGCTCTATTTCCTGGCCGAGGAGCGCGACGGGAGCTTCTACCGGTGGCCCGATGACCCGGAGCTGCGGGGACGGCCCGGCAACCCGCCCCTGATCGAGGCCCGGGTCGAGCTGGCCCCGGTCCGGGTCGACCCGGATTCTGGTGAAGGGCCCGTATCCGTCACCCGTCCGGCCGCGCACGTCGACGTGGACAAGGCGATGGGGGAGTTCCGCGTGCCCTTCATGGTCGTGCCGGCGCTCTCGGTCTCGGTGGATCCGTCGCGGATGGCCTGGCCCGTCGACCAGTCCGATCCCCGCGAGGTCACCCTCCGCCTGTCCCACCTCGGTGGAGCGGCCCTCGAAGGAGAACTCCGGCTCGACGCCCCCGAGGGGTGGCGTGTGGAGCCGGAGTCGCAGCCCTTCCGCCTGGAGTCGGCGGCCGAGGGAGGCTTCGGGTTCCGGATCCATCCGCCATCCGACGCCGCGGGCTCCGTGCGACTCGCGGCCGTGGCACACACGAGCGGACCCGACGGCCGGCCCCTGGAGATCCGCGAGGGCCTCACCCTCATCGACTACCCACATCTCGACCCCGTCCCCTTCTACGAGCTCGCAGAACTCCGGATCACCCATGCGCCCGTCCGAGTCGCCGAAGGGCTCCGGGTGGGCTACCTCATGGGACCGGGTGACGATGGGATGCGGGCGCTGCGGGACCTGGGGGTCGAGGTGGAGCTCCTGGACCGGGAGCGGTGGCGGAGCGCCGATCTGGATTCCTTCGACGCGGTGGTCCTGGGGGTCCGGGCGTACGAGACCCGCGAGGACCTCATGGCCTCCAACGAACGCCTCCTCGACTACGCACGGGGCGGGGGCACGGTGATCGTCCAGTACAACAAGTACGAGTATCCCGACGGCGAGTTCGCGCCATACCCGCTGGCCATGCGTCGCCCCCACGACCGGGTGACCGATCCCGACGCCCCCGTAACCCTCCTCGATCCCGAACACCCCCTCCTGTCGAGCCCAAACCGGATCACCGCCGCAGACTTCGACGGCTGGGTCCAGGAGCGGGGCCTCTACTTCCTGAGCGAGTGGGACGAGCGCTTCACCCCCCTGCTCGAGATGTCGGACCCGGGCCTCGATCCGAACCGGGGCTCCCTGGTGGTGGCGCGGGTGGGCAGCGGAGCCTACGTCTACACGGGGCTGGCGCTGTTCCGTCAGCTTCCACAGGGGGTGCCGGGGGCCTTCCGGCTCCTCGCCAATCTGGTGTCGCTGTCCGGAGCCGATCTGGCGGACCGGGTGGATCAGGAGGAGGGACGATGATCAAATCGATGCGATCCTGGTCCGTGCTCCTTTTCCTGGCCCTCCTGGCCTCGGCCTGCGACCCCGGGGGCGAAGTCCTCGTCGTCTACACCCCGCACGGGCGCGACCTGCTCGAGCACTTCGGCGCCGGGTTCGAGGAGGCCCATCCGGGGGTTCGGGTCCAGTGGCTCGACATGGGCTCCCAGGAGGTCCTGGAGCGGGTTCGCTCGGAGCGGGCCAACCCCCAGGGCGACGTCTGGTGGGGGGCGCCCGACGACATGTTCATCCGGGCGGCGGCCGACGGGCTCCTCGAGCCCTTTCGGCCGGGATGGGCCGAGGCCCTCCCCGAGGGCACCTTCGATCCCGACGACCACTGGTTCGCCACCTACCTGACCCCGCAGGTGATCGCCTACAACTCGGCGGCGGTGGCGGCGGACGAGGCCCCCCGGCGGTGGGACGATGTGCTCGACCCCCGCTGGCGCGACCAGGTCCTCATCCGCGAGCCCCTGGCCTCGGGCACCATGCGGTCGATCTTCGCCTCCATCATCGACCGGGAGTCCGGGGGCACGGGCGATCCCGAGGCGGGCTTCGAGTGGCTCCTGCGCCTCGACGCCCAGACGCGCGAGTACGTCCTGAACCCCACGCTGCTCTACCAGAAGCTGGCCCGCCAGGAGGGGCAGGTCACCCTCTGGAACATGCCCGACATCGAGACCCTCCGGGCCACCACCGACTTTCCCATCGACTATGTGATCCCCGAAGACGGCACCCCCATCGTCGTGGATGGGATCGCGGTCATCGCCGGGACCGGGCAGCCCGAACTGTCCCGTGCCTTCGTGGATTTCGTGGGGAGCGAAGAAGCCCTGATCCAGGCCTCGGAGCGCTTCTTCCGGATCCCGGCCCGCACCGACCTGGACCCGGCCGCGCTTCCCGACTGGCTCGCCGAGGCGCAGCCCCGGCTTCGTCCCATGGAGGTCGACGCCGAGCGGGTGCGCGAGCGGACGCCGGAGTGGATGCGCCACTGGGACACGCAGATCCGTCGGCGGGGGCAGGCGCAGGGCTACCAGGAATGATCCTCGAACTGACCGCGGTCACTCGCCGGTTCGGAGAGGTCACCGCCGTCGATGAACTCACCCTCGGCATCGAGGCGGGGGAGTTCGTCACCCTTCTGGGCCCCTCGGGGTGCGGAAAGACCACGGCGCTCAGGCTCATCGCGGGCTTCGAGAGCCCGGACGAGGGCTCGATCCACTTCCGGGGCCGCGAAGTCTCGTCCGAGACCCCGCAGAAGCGGGGCTTCGGGATGGTCTTTCAGAACTACGCGCTCTTCCCCCACCTGAACGTCTTCGAGAACGTGGCCTTCGGGCTGAAGAGCCGCGGCCGCCCCCGCGACCAGATCGCCGAGCGGGTCCGACGCTCCCTGGCCCGGGTCGACCTGGCCGGCTACCAGGATCGGGCGGTACAGGCCCTCTCGGGCGGCCAGCAGCAGCGAGTCGCCCTGGCCCGCGCCCTGGCCATCGAGCCCCCCCTCCTCCTGTTGGACGAGCCCCTCTCGAATCTGGACCAGGCGCTTCGGGTGCAGACCCGGACTGAGCTCCGCCGGCTCGTCAAGGAGCTCGAGATGACCGCGCTCTTCGTCACCCACGACCAGGAAGAGGCCTTCGACCTCTCGGACCGCATCGCCGTCATGCGCGCGGGCCGTCTCTGCCAGATCGGGACTCCCGCCGATCTCTACCAGGCCCCCGCCGACCGCTTCGTGGCCGGGTTCATGGGACGGGCCAACTTCGTGCCGGCCGCCCTCCTCCCGGGACGCGACGAGCCCGGCGACCTCCTGATCCGTCCCGAAGAGCTCGAGTTCACCGGAGAGGCCGACGCCCAGTTCAGCGGCGTCGTGCGCGATCGACGCTTCCGCGGGCCCCTCACCCTCTACCGGATCGAGGTCGGCCCCCTCGACCTCGAGGTCGCCCACCGCGGACTCGGCCCCCGGGTGGGAGAGCGGGCCTGGCTCCGCCCGCGCCCCGACGCCGAACTCCAGGTGTTCGCTCCCCAACCGGAGTCAGGCCCTCCCCCCGACCCCCCCCAGCGATGAAGCGCGGGACCTCGCGCTGGCTGGTCCTGCCGGTCTTCGGGATCCTCCTCTGGCTGATCCTCTACCCGCATCTGTTCGTCCTGGGCGACTCCATCTGGATCGAGGGCGCCTTCTCCCTCGACGGCTACCGCACCTTCTTCACCAGCCGAGCTGAGCTCGAGGCGCTCTGGGGGAGCCTCTGGATCAGCCTGGGAAGTGTCCTCCTCTCGGCGCTCATCGGGATCCCCCTGGGCTTCCTCTTCACCCGCTACGACTTTCCCGGCCGTACCGTGCTGGGCGCGCTGGCGGCGCTCCCGGTACTCCTTCCGCCCCTGGTCGGCGTCATCGCATTCCTCTTCCTCTACGGCGAGAGCGGGATCTTCACCCGCCTCGTCCAGGCGGGCCTCGGTCTCGAACGCCCCCCGTGGCGACTGGTGGGCGGCTGGGCGATCCTCCTGGTCCACGCCTACTCGATGTACGTCTACTTCTACCTCTTCACGGCGGCGGGGCTCGCGCGGCTCGATGCCTCGGCGATCGAGGCGGCCGAATCGCTGGGCGCGGGCCGGTGGAGGACCTTCCGGACGGTGACCCTCCCCATGCTCACCCCCTCGCTCCTGGCGGCGTCGGTCCTGGTCTTCATGACCTCGATGGCGTCCTTCTCGGCCCCCTACATCTTCGGGGGCGGCTTCCGGGTCCTCACCACCCAGATCTTCAACAGCAAGATGAGCGGGGAGCTGACCATGGCGATGGTCGAGACCGTCGTCCTGGCCTCGGCCTCGCTCCTCTTCCTGTACCTCCTCAGGCGATTCGAGCGGGGGCGCGAATTCCACGCGGTGGGCAAGGGGGTGGGCGCCGCGCGCCGGGCGATCCGGTCGGCGTGGGCGCGCCGACTGATCCCGGTCGCCGGGGTGGGCGTGGTCCTGGTCCTCCTCCTCCCGCACCTGACCCTGCTGCTCGTCTCCTTCGTGCCCGAGGGCGCATGGACCGTCCAGATCCTCCCGACCCGGTACACCCTCGACAACTACCGCAGCCTCTTCACGAGCCCCCAGCTCTGGGTTCCGGTCTGGAACTCACTGCAGATGGCCACTCTGGCCACCGCCGCCAACCTGGTCGTCTGCTTCGTCATCGCCTACCTCCTGGTGCGGGGCCGGTTTCGGGGCAAGGGCTCGCTGCTGACGCTGACGATGCTCCCCTGGGCGCTGCCCGGAACAGTGATCGCCATCGCCCTGGCCACCACCTTCTCGGCCAACGAGCCCTGGTTCGGCCGGATCCTCCTGGTGGGGTCCTTCTGGATCCTTCCCCTGGCGTACTTCATCCGCAACATCCCCCTCGTCGCCCAGGCGGCGATGGCCTCCTTTCGCCAGTACGATCCGGCCCTCGACGAGGCCGCGCACTCCCTGGGCGCCGGCCACTTCACCACCATGCGCCGTATCGCCGCCCCCCTGGTCCTCCCCGGACTGATGGCCGGGGGACTCCTGGCCTGGGTCGCCGCCCTGGGCGAGTTCGTCTCCTCGATCCTCCTCTACACGCACCGCTCCCGCCCCATCTCCATCGAGATCCTCTCGCAGCTCCGGGCCTTCGACTTCGGGGCGGCCGCGGCGCTCGGGGTCGTGCTCGCTGCCCTCATGACGCTGGTCTTCGCCCTTGGAGGCCGTTACGTGCGGGGAGGGATGGCGGGCGGTCCCCGGGGCTGAGGGCGTCCCGAGATCCCATCCGGGCGCCCCCGCGATTCCGCGGAATCGCATCCGGGCCGGCCCTCCCCCGGCGCCCGAAACCGGACCGTCCGGCGAGATCCCCTTCCGAAGCCTCTGGCCTCACCGGTCCGGGACGCGTATTCTCCCGGGAAACGTAAGGACTCGTTCATCCAGCCCGGGAGCGCCCCGATGACCCGATTCGACCGTCGTCCTTCAGGGAGCCGTGGGAAAGGCCGACCGACCCTGCTCCTTGCCCTCGCCATCAGCCTCATGGGCTGCGACACCTCGTCGGCGGAGGGTTCCGGCGCGTGGCAGGTCGAGCACGAGAACGTCGACGGCATCGAGGTGGTCCGGACGGTGAGTGGGAGTGTCTGGGACACGCCGATGGAACTCGTCGAGGAACTCTCCATCGGGGTCCTGGATGGAGACGAGGTCTTCATGTTCGGCCGCATCGGTGCGGTCGCTCCCGATGGTCGCGGGGGCGTGTATGTCTTCGACGGACTGGTCCCCGCCCTCCGACACTATGACGCCGAGGGGCGCCATGTCCGGACCCTGGGGGGCGAGGGAGAGGGGCCGGGCGAGTATGGAGATGCCGTGCTGGGCATGGGCCTCCTTTCCGACGGCCGCCTCGTCCTCCGAGACCCACGGAACGGACGCTTCACCTTCTATGCTCCCGACGGATCCCCCGCGGGACAGTGGACCCTGGCGAGCGGCCTCTTCACCAATCGGGCCACCTACATCGACACGACCGACCACATCTATACCCGGATCCTCACCGGACCCATCGAGCCCGATGCACCCTGGCCCATCGGACTCCTCCACCTCACCCCCGATGGCGAGATCCTCGACACCATCCCGAGCCCCCCATTTCCCGGCGAGCCCACCGGTCCCGGTGGCGCGCTCATGCCCTCGAAGCACTGGGAGCTCCATCCGCATGGCTACCTGGTGGTGGGTGTGAGCGATCGCTATGCGCTGGAGCTCCGCAGGCCCGAGGGCACTCTTCGGATCGAGAAGGAGGGGGAGCGGATCCAGGTGCACCCCGAGGAGCGGGCGGAGCGCGAGGCCCAGCGGGAGTACATGATCGAGCAGCAGGGTCAGTTCATGACGTCGCAGCCCCCGCCGACCCCTCGGATCAAGCCGTACTTCCGCAACATCTACGCAGGGGAAGACGGGACCCTCTGGGTGCACGTCCATCGTGAGGCGTCCCCCCGGGAACGTCGCCCGGAAGATGACGAGCGGGCCCCCGACGGCCCGCCCCTCTCGCTCTGGTCCGAGCCCTCGGTCTTCGAGGTCTTCGAGGCCGACGGGACGTACCTCGGCGAAGTCCACGTCCCACCTCAAACCACCCTCTACACCTATTCACTGGATGAACTCTGGGCGGCTCGAAGGGGGGAGTTCGACGAGGTCTACCTGCTGCGGATGCGCCTCGAGCCCCGGGAGTCCTGAGGGAGCATCCGGTGGCCGACACCCCGCCGTCCCCCGTCCGCCGGCGGCGGGGGCGCCCGAGTACCAGCTCCACCGCGTCTTCGGCGCCCGGCAACTGAGCGATGGCCGGATCGGGAATTCGTGGGGACGTCGGCCGGAGGCCGCTTCGAGCCGTTGTACCTGAGCGTGTCGCTGCATGGCGCAGACGGCGCCCTCGCCGATACGGTGGGTCGCGATCCGAACGGGAGCCAGGATCGGTTCCCCGAGTGGACGGCCGCGATGAGACGGGGGTCGAGCAGGTGATGCGCTTCGGGCTGAGCGTATACGCTACCATCTCCGACCCCGCAGCCTCACGATGTAGCGTTCTCGCTACGTAGCGTATTCGCTACACACCCCCGACCACTCCAGCCAGCGCCTCCACCGCCATCTCCACATCGTCGTCATTCACCTCCCGGTGGAGGACGGCCCGCACGCGTCCGGGGCCGAAGGGGACCATCCCCACCCCCCGGTCCGCCAGGGCCGCCAGGAGTGCCGGAGGCTTCATCCCGGTCTCCCCCACCTCCATCATCACCACATTGGTCTCGGGGGGAGCGACCGTCACCCCGGCGATCCGGCTCGCCCCCTCCGCGAGCATCCGGGCCCGCCGGTGGTCGTCGGCGAGCCCCGCCCGGTGGAACTCCAGGGCGTGGAGCCCGGCCGCCGCAAGGATTCCTGCCTGCCGCATCTGGCCCCCGAGCCGTCTCCGGATCCGCCACGCCCCCTCCATCAAGTCGGCCGGGCCAGCCAGCATCGACCCCACCGGTGCCCCCAGCGCCTTCGAGAGGCAGGTCATGACGGTGTCGACGGGCCGGACCAGATCGGCGGGCTCGCACCCGGCCGCCAACGCCGCATTCCAGAGGCGGGCTCCATCCATATGGACGGCGAGCCCCGCCTCGCGGGCCACCTCGCACACGGCGGCCACCTGCTCCGGACCCATGACCCGCCCGCCCGAATCCAGGTGCGTGTTCTCGAGCGCCAGCAGGGAGACCCGGGGGTGGTACCGGCTCTCGGGGCGGATGGCGCCACGCACCTCGTCGGGGGTGAGGAGGCCGTCGCGGCTCTCGATGGCCCGGAGCGTCATTCCCCCATGGGCGGCTACGGAGCCCTCCTCGTAGTGGAGAAGGTGCGCCCGCGCCTCCAGAAGCACCTCGCTGCCCGGAGTCCCCATCGCCAGAATTCCGGTCTGGTTCGCCATGATCCCCGAGGGAAAGAAGAGGGCCGCCTCCTTGCCGAGGATCCGGGCCACCTCCAACTCCAGCGCCCTGACGGTGGGGTCCTCGCCAAAGCAGTCGTCACCCACCTCGGCCCGGTGCATGGCCTCGCGCATCTCGGGGGTCGGGCGGGTAACGGTGTCGGAGCGGAGATCGATCATGGTCGGGGTGGGTTCGTGAGAGGTGTGGGGGAGGAGGTCCCGGGCCCCATCGCCGACAGGGGCCCCCGGCCTCCACCTTCAACTTCACAGTCTCCATGGGGAGTGGAAAGGCCGGGTCGCCCCGGACCGGTCGAAGGGGCCGGGCGGGACCGGCCAGGGGGGGCCACGACCCCGAAGGGTCGGCGCGCCTCTCAGCGAGGATCCGGGAGATCCTCCTCCGGAGGGGCGGGGTCGGGCTCGTTCATGCCCCGCAGCGGCCGGAGCACCCACGCCACCAGGGCCACCGCCAGAAGTCCGGCCACCCACTCGCTCGCCGTCATGCCTCCCCCCGCTCCACGACATCCACTGCGTCTTCCCGACGAAAGGCCAGGAGGCCTCCCAGGAGAAGGAGGATCCCTCCGTACCCGACCCCGGCCATGAAAGGGCGGTACTCCACATGGAAGTCGGCCCGCTGCAGATCCGGGTCGTTCCCGAGCCCCATCGCCTCGTCCGTCCCCTCCATGAGGATCCGCACATCTCCCACCGCGGTGCGGTGGAGTCCCCAGCTGCTCGTGGTTCGGGGAGGGATGGCGTGCATCCGCCGCTCGGTGTCAATGAACGCCACCTCCACCCCGTCCCGCACCACCCGGAAGGAGGCAATCACCTGCCAGATCCCCCCCCGGGAAGCGGTGGACATGCCCAGGTAGTTCAGGGTGTACACGCCCCCTGTGGGAGTGGTGATCTCCATGGCGTCACCGGGATCGAGGGTCGCCCGAACCATCGTCCCCCGACTGGAGAGCGCCGCGCCCACCACCAGGAGGGCGAGTCCGAGGTGGGCGAGACGGCCGCCGCATCGACGAACTCCGGAGCCGAACTCGCCGAGGGTCGCATGGAGGGCCCCCTCGCCGGTCCGCCCCATCCGGCCCCGCACCTCGCGCCACCCCAGCACCGCCTGGGCGGCCAGGAGGAAGGCGAAGAGGGCGACGACCCCGAGGGCCCATCCATCCTGCATCCCGAGTTCCACGAGCCCCAGGCCGGTGACCCCCGCCACGGCCACCGGAAGGAGGAGCGCCCGGGCGAGGGCCCGGCCGGACATCCGCCCCCACCGGAGGAGGGGCGCGATCCCCATCCCCGCCAGGACCACGAGACCCAGCGGCAGGAGGACGAGCTCGAAGAAGGCCGGCCCCACGGTGACCGCCTCCCCGATCCCACCGGTGAGAAGGGGCGCCAGGCTCCCCCATCCAGCGATCGCCCCCATCCCCAGCAGGAGGAGCCCACCGGCGAGGAGTGCCGCCTCTCGCGACCGCCACCCCACCCCGGCTCCCGGCTCTCGACCTCCCCCGCCCCGCGCCGTGAAGAGGAGCACCGCCCCCACACCGATCACGACCCCGAACCCCACCACCCCTCGAAGCGCGCCCGCCCCGAAGCGCAGGGGGTGCGCCGATTCCAGGAGCCCCGAGCCAGCCAGCACCGGGGCCACCAGTCCCAGGGGGAAGAGGAGGAGGACCAGGGCCAGGTTCCAGCGGGCAAGGGATCCGGTGCGAGCCTCGATCCGGAGGGTGTGGAGGAGCGCCGTGGCCACGAGCCAGAGGACGAGGACGGCGACCTCGGCGGGATCCCATCCCCAGAAGCCCCCGGACGCCGGGTCTCCATACGCCCGTCGCATTCCTGCCAGGATCCCCGCCCCCACCAGGAGCCATCCGGCCAGCACCCAGCGACGGATGTCTTCCAGTCCCGGGGAATGGGTGGATCGCTCCCCCGCTTCCCGAACGGGCTCCACCTCGGAGGACCCTCCACCGTACCCGGCCCGACTCGCCACGGAACTGCTCTCCGACCTTCCCGCAACCAGCGCCCCCACCCCCAGGGCAAAGGGTACGGCAAAGAGGGTCGCGCCCAGGTGGACCGCCCCGGTGTGGAGGGCCATCCACCCGTCGCGGAGCGCCGGCATGGGACCCCGGCCGTCGGCGGGGTTGAAGGCGAGGCGGTCGAAGGGCGAGAGGACGAAGAGGTGGAGGAGGAGCCCGCCCGAAAGAAGCGCCAGGAGGGTGGCCATCGCCCACCCCCGTCCAACCCCGTCCCGCCGCACCACGAGGCTCGCCACGAAGGCCAGCACAGCCGTGCGCAGAAGGAGGAGCCCCCGGTCGCCGGCCCACACCCCGGTCAACTTGTAGAGGGGCTCCATCTCCCGGTTCGAGTGGTCCGAGACGTACCGAAGGGGGAAGGCGTCGGTCCAGAAGGCGACCCCGAGCCCCACCAGCGCCAGCCCCGAAAGAAGGAGCACGGCATGGACACTCCGCTCGGCGCTTCGGAGAAGGGGCTCCCGCCCCCACCGGGCCCCCAGAACCGCCAGGGTGGTCCCCCAGATCGCCAGGGGAAGGGCGATCCAGAGTGCGAGTTCTCCGAGTCGGATCACCGGCGGGGGCGCCTCAGCGCTCGGACCACGGGGGCATGGGGATGCGGGGCTCGGCCGCCGCCAGGTCGTCGGGCCAGACCACCACCTTCTCGCCCTCCTGCCACTGGATGAAGACCCCCTGGTGGGCGGTCTGGTACCCCCGCTCGTCGACGGCGAAGGGGCCGAAGACGGTGGTGGTCTCCAGCGAGAGGAGGACGTCGCGGACCGCGTCGGAGTCGAGGGTCCCGGCCCGCTGCACCGCCTCGGCGAAGAGGCGGCAGCTTCCGTAGGCACCGGCGGCATGGAAGCTCGGCGTCTGGCCGAAGATCTCCCGGTACGCCTCCACGAAGACCTCCGACCCCGGGTTCGGAAGCCCCGGCTCCCACGCCGAAAGCCCGAAGACATACTCCGCCGCCGGCCCCAGGGCGTCGCGGAACTCCTCCACCGCGCCCGAGGTGCCGAAGGCCCGGACATTCACATCGTGCTCCGCCATCTGGAGGACGACGATCTGGAAGTCGTCGAGAGCCGAGGCGGCCATGGCGAAGACCTCGACCTCCTCGGCCTCCACCCGGGCCAGGAAGTCCGAGAAGTCGGTGGTGCCGCTGGAATATCGCTCGTGGAGCACCACCTCCATCCCCTGCTCCCGGGCCAGTTCGGCGGCCCCGGCCCCCGCCGCCCCGGGGAAGAGCTGGTCCTCTTCGAGGATCGCCACCCGGGTGTAGCCCTGGCGGTCTCCCAGGTCGATGAGTCCGGCCAGGAAGAGTTCGGCCGGGGGGAGGACCATGAAGAGGTAGCGTCGACCCTGCTCCCAGATGGAGGTGGTCGCCGCCAGGGGCGAGATGTGGATGAAGTTGTAGGTCTCGGTCACCGGGGCCACCGCCTCGGTGAGGGTGGAGCCATACGGACCCATGACGGCGTCGACGCCGTCCTCGACGATCATCCGTTCGTAGAGCTCGAC
>SLSF01000168.1 GCA_007130605.1 Gemmatimonadota bacterium
CGTTTATCCCGGGATAGACTTGGTCTTTCGCCCCGCCCAAGGACGCCTGCGCTTCGACTTCGAGGTTGCTCCCGGCGCCGACCCGTCCGTGATCCGGCTCGCCTACGACGGTGGCGGCCCCGCCTCCGTCGATGAAGCCGGCAACCTGCGCATCGAGGTGGACCAGGGCCTGGCGATCCAGCGACCTCCAATCACCTACCAACCCGGTAGCACGAATGTAGTTGATGTGAGCTACGAGCTGGCTAGCGACGGCTCCGTGTCGTTTGCCCTACCTGCCTACGATGCTACGCGCCCGCTGACTATCGATCCCACGCTGGAGTTCGGGACGTACTTCGGTGGGTCGGGGAGGGACACCCTCAGAGATTTGGAAGTGGACGAGGCTGGGAACATCTTCGTCGTGGGACACACGCAATCAGACGACCTATTGGGGGTCGACACAGCTTCGTTCCAGCCCGAACTCGGAGGTGACCGCGACGCGTTCGTGGCCAGATTCCATGACTTTGGAAGCTTGGACTGGGTGACGTACCTGGGTGGCGCGGAAGAGGACATACCGACAGGAATCCGCCTGGGTCCAGAGGGCTTGATTCACATCGCGGGCGGCACGTCCTCGATAGACTTTCCCCAGGTTGGATTGCTTCAAGTCGAGTGTGCCGCCGGCGGCAACGCGTTCATCACGTCCATGCTGGACTCGGGCGATCAGCTCGTGTGGTCCAGTTGCTTCGGGGAGCGTTCTCGGGCTGGTGGTATCGACGTCGATAGCGAGGGGAACCTGTACATAGGGGGCACCGGCGTCGTGCCCACTACGACCGGCGCGTTCATGCCCGAGCCCCCGCGTTTGTTCTCTCCTGGGTTCGTCACTTCATTTGCGCCGGGCGGAAGTTTGCGCTGGAGCACATATTATGCCGGCGACTGGGAGGAGCACATCGTTGGAGTACGCGTGCGTTCGGATGGAAGCGTGTGGGTTGCCGGCGCAGCTTGGACAGGATTGCCCGTGACCGACGACGCGATCGCCACATCGCCCGCCGAGTCCGATGGTGCCTTTCCGTTCTTGGCACTCTTGTCTGCGGGAGGAACGGATTTGATTTTCGGCTCGTATCTGCCCGGTACGCGATTCATGTTCGGCTTGGAGTTGGATTCAGATGGCTCGGCATGGGTCGTAGGGAACACCGAGGGCGCCACAGGGCTCCCGACCACGGCCAACGCTCCTCAGCCCGAACCCGGTAGCTCCATCGACGGATTCGTCATGCAGATTCGGCCGGGCGATTCCCCGGTCGTGTTCGCAACGTTCGTGGGGGGCGAAGGCTTCGAGCTTGCCAGCGGAGTGGCTGTCGGGGCCGATGGCAGTGTGGTGGTAGTGGGTTCAACGACATCCGAGGGCTTCCCCCTCGTGAATCCCTTGCAGTCCTTTGGCGGAGCAAGAGACGCTTTCGTCGTTCGATACGATGATGAGAGGCAAATAGACTTCGCCACTTATCTCGGCGGGTCAGGAACGGACTTGGCATCCAATGTCGCCATCGACGGCCTCGGCAGGATCGTCGTCGTGGGCAGCACGGAGAGCGAGGACTTTCCAACTCGAGCGCCCATTCAAAGTGAGATCGCCGGAGAAGTGGACGGTTTCGTCGTCCGCCTGGCGGAAGAGCCAGAAGAGTTCCAGGCCCACTTCTTCAACGCTCGAGGCAATGACTGGTGGGTGGAGATCGAGGTCCTCGCGAACGAAGCCCTCGCCGACGTTGACGCCAGTGTGGACGGCGGCGCCTGGATTGCGCTGGATCCCACCGCATGGGGCTCCTGGGCGCGTTCTTTCTTCGTGGAGCCGGGCAGCCTGGTGCAGTTCCGGGCCCGGTCGACGATCGGCGACGAGGCCCTGTCTGGCCACTACCTCTGGCCGGATGCGGTCCTGATCGATCCTGACCCGGATCCCGATCCAGATCCCGATCCGGATGAGTTCGATGCCTCGTTCTTCAACGCCCGCGGAAACGATTGGTGGGTGGAGATCGAGGTGACGGGTACCGAGCCCATCGCCGCGGTACACGCCCGGGTGGGCGACGGTCGCTGGCGAGAGCTAAATGCTACCGATTGGGGCTCATGGGCGAGGTCGTTCTTCGTCGAGCCAGGCAGCCTGGTGCAGTTGCGCGCACGATCGATAGAGGGGGCAGAGGCCCTCTCCGGCCGCTACCTCTGGCCCGATGCCGTTCTGGTGGACCCCGATCCCGACCCGGGTCCTGATCCGGATCCCGACCAGTTCGAAGCGCGCTTCTTCAACGTGCGCGGCAACTCCTGGTGGGTGGAGACCGATGTCGACGGCAGCCACGAGATCGAGGAAGTGGACGCCCGAGTGAACGACGGCGAGTGGATCGCACTCGATGAGATGACATGGGGCTCTTGGGCCGGCTCGTTCTTTGTCGAGCCGGATAGCGTCGTGGAGTTCAGAGCCGTCTCGGCGGAGACGGGAGCGACGGTCATCTCCGACGGCTACACCTGGCCGCCGTAGGATCTCCGAAACGTGACCGAGGAGTGAGAGCGTCCTCGTCGCTTCGCGCGGCGAGGACGTCTTTGGTCAGCCACTGCTTTGCATGCGCTTCCGATCCCGCCCTGTCCCAAAAGCAAATCGAACCATATTCTGGCACGCGAGAGTGAGGGCGCTATCCTCGATGGATGTCGCCTAACCCACTGCATTTGCTAATTCTTACTGCCGCCGGCTGGCTCAATCGAGAATAGCGCACTCAAGCTCGCTGCCGGTCACCTACTCTGACGTTTTGTAACGTGATTTCAGTAGGTTAAGGAGGGGGGCTCCCACATTGGCCCCCTTGACGCGCAAGCCTAGGGTCAGCAATGAGTGGTAACGAGGTGATCCGGCCACGTTGCCGACCCGCGGCACGCTCGCGTGTCGCGAGAGGAAACCTCCACGCCGGCCATGTGCCGCGTGGACCCGTTCGAAGGGGGGATCCCATGAGACGAGTCACTGTCTGGTTGGTTGCTGTATCGAGCCTCTTTGCGTTTCTGGCGTGCCAGCCGCCGTCCGGGCCACCCGACGAAGGAGCCGTGCCGTTCAGCGATCCTCATGGCTGCGATCCGGAGTACGTCGAATATGACGCGCGCCTGGTGTCCTGGCGGGTATCTCCGACCGGCGGCGAGGATACCGACAACCTGCAATGCGCCTTGGACGAAGCGGTGGCTGCGGGCGGATCGGCCTCCGTTTCTCTCGAGGGAGGGACCTATCGCGTCGGCATCATCGAGGTCGTCGGATTCGAGGGCTTTCTCATCGGCTTTGGGGCTGTCCTCGAGCCCACGCTGGAGGCGCATTGTGTTTTGCCCGATGGCGCCGGATATCCCGGCATCCTCTTCTTCCGGGGC
>SLSF01000172.1 GCA_007130605.1 Gemmatimonadota bacterium
CCGAGCCGAAGAGCCGCCCCACCCGCCCGCACCCCCTCTCCGCCTCCTTCATCGCCGCCGCCGCGAGCCGGAAGCGCTGAGATGCCCCTCTTCGACCGCTTCACCCTCATCGCCGGGCCCTGTCTCGTGGAGGACGATGCGCTGAACCTGCGTGTCGCCGGCGAGCTCCGGCGGATCTCGGAAGCCCTGGACCTTGCAGTGGTCTTCAAGGCCTCCTTCGACAAGGCAAACCGCTCCCGGATCGACTCCCCCCGGGGACCGGGACCCGAGGAGGGGCTCCGCCGGCTCCGCACCGTCCGTGACGAGTCCGGGCTCCCGGTGCTTACCGACATCCACCTGCCCGAGCAGGCGGAAGCCGCGGCCGACGCCGTCGATGTCCTCCAGATCCCGGCCTTTCTCTCCCGCCAGACCGACCTGGTCCTGGCGGCAGCGGAGACCGGGCTCCCCCTCAATGTGAAGAAGGGCCAGTGGATGGCGCCCGAGGAGATGGCCGCCGTGGTGGAGAAGGCCCGGGCGGGAGGCGCCGGGACCGTGGTCCTCACCGAGCGGGGCACCTTCTTCGGCTATGGGAATCTCGTGGTGGACATGCGGGGCTTTGCCCGCATGCGCGAGGCCACCGGGTGCGACACCGTCTTCGATGGCACCCACTCCGTGCAGCGCCCCGGGAAGGCCGCCGGCTCCAGCGGGGGAGACCCGGAGCACATCCCCTCCCTGGTCCGGGCTGCGGTGGCCGCCGGGTGTGACCACCTCTTCCTCGAGACCCATCCCGCGCCTTCCGAGGCCCCGTCGGACGCCACCAACATGCTTCCCCTCCACCAGCTCGAACCTCTCCTCGAGGAAGTCCTCCGGATCCGGGGAGGCCCCAGGTGAAGTTTCCCCTCGAAGTGGCGAAGCGGATCCGACTGGTGATCCTCGATGTGGATGGCGTGCTCACCGATGCCGGGGTCTACCTGGGGGAGGACTCCCAGGGCAACCCGGTGGAGCTCAAGCGCTTCGACATCCAGGACGGGCTGGGTCTCGTCCTCCTCCGGGAATCGGGGCTCGAGATCGCCCTGGTCTCGGGTCGGGTCTCGCCGGCGACCACCGCCCGGGCTCGGGAGCTCGGGATCGAGGAGTGCCACCAGGTCTCGGGGGCCCGAAAGCTCCCGGTTGTTCGCTCCCTCCTCCAGCGGAAGGGGGTGGCGTGGGAGGAGGTGGCCATGCTCGCCGACGACCTGCCGGACCTTCCGGTCCTGCGCCGGGTGGGGCTCCCCGTCGCCGTGGGGAACGCGGTCCCCGAAGTGCGTCGCGAAGCCGCGGGTACGACCCGGAGGGAAGGGGGGAGTGGCGCCGTTCGGGAGTTCGCCCGAGCCCTCCTGAGAGCCCGGGGCGAGTGGGACGCCCGGGTCGATGCGTACCTGGAGGCCCGGAGTGGCGATGACTGACCGGGAATTGCTGGCCGAGGGCCGACGGGTCCTCGAGGAGGAAGCCGACGTGGTGCGCGCCCTTGCCTCCCGCCTGGACCAGGACTTCGTCCGTGCGGTGGAGATCCTGGACCGGGCCGAGGGCCGGGTCATCGTCACCGGGGTGGGGAAGAGTGGCATCATCGCCCGGAAGATCGCGGCGACCCTCACCTCCACCGGAACCCCGGCCTCCTTCCTCCACCCGGTGGACGGACTCCACGGCGACCTGGGCATCGTCTCCCGCTCTGATGTGGGGATCGTCCTTTCCAAGAGCGGGCAGACGACGGAGCTGGCAGGGCTCATCGAGTACATGGCCCGTCTCGGCCTTCCCATCATCGCCCTCACCGGGGATCCCGACTCGCCCCTGGCTCGCCACTCCACCGTGGTCCTGGACTGTGGTGTGCCCGCCGAGGCGTGTCCCCTGGACCTGGCGCCCACCTCCTCCACCACCGCGGCCCTCGCCATGGGCGATGCCCTCGCCATGGTCCTCCTGCAGCGGAAGGGCTTCGAGCCGGGAGACTTCGCCCGCTTCCACCCCGGGGGCGCCCTGGGACGCCGGCTGACCCGCCGGGTGGAAGAGATCATGGTGGGCGAGGACTATCCCGAGGTGGGGGTCGACGCCCGCATGCGCGACTGCATCGTCCCCCTGGCCCATATGCGGGGCACCGTTCCCATCGTCGACGGGGATCGGCGGGTGCAGGGGGTGGTCACCGCCGGCGACCTGACCCGGCTCATGGACCGGAATGCGGACTTTCTGGAGGTCCCGGTGTACGAGGTCATGACAGCGCAACCCCGGCTCGCCCGGATCGGTCAGCTCGCCGGTGCCGTGGTCCGCGAAATGGAGACCCACGGGATCATGGCGCTCCCCGTCGTCGACGACGGGGACCGGCTCCGGGGAGTCGTCCATCTTCATGACCTCCTCAAGGCAGACGTCGCATGAAGTCCCTGATCCCCCTCGTCCTCCTCTCCGCCCTGGCCCTGGTCGGCTGCGACGAGGAGCAGGCGATCACCACGACCGTCCCCCCGGAGTACCTGGCCTTCGATGCCGACGGCATTGCCTTCGACATGGTCCACCGCTTCACCCAGGACGGCGTCCTCCAGGCGAAGGTGATCGCCGACACCACGATCCAGTGGAACGACTCCACCGCCGTGGCCCTTCGCAACTTCGAGATGGATGTTTTCCACGAAGACGGAACCGAGCGGGCGCACGTGGTGGCCGAGCGGGGCTGGCTCAACATGCGGACGAACCGGATGTCGGCGTACGGGAATGTGGTCCTCACCGTGCCGGGCACCGACGGCCGCCGGATCGAGAGCAACGAGCTCCAGTACGATCCCCGGGCCGACCGGATGTGGTCCGACTCCGCCTTCGTCATGTACCAGCCGAATCGCGCCCCCTTCCGGGGCGCGCGCTTCACCACCGACCTCGAGTTCCGGAACTTCCAGTCGTGGGGCACGGGCCGATGAGGGTGGCGCTCCTCCTCTTCGCGCTCCTGGTCATGGTGGCTCCCGCACTGGAGGCGCAGGTCTCCATGGGCACCAACTGCGATCTTCGGGAGGACTACCGGACCATCGCGAGCCGGGAGCCGGTGGCTGGAAACCGGGTCACCTACGTGGGTGGGCCCTACCTGATCTGTCCCGACGGACTCCGGATCCAGGCGGACTCGGCGGTGGTCTACGAGGCGACGGGTCGGAGCGAACTCATCGGGAATGTTCGTTTCCGCCACCCCGAGCGGGAGCTCGACGCCCGCATCGCCGACTACTACGAGCGGGAGGGGCGTCTCTACGCCCGGGGCGACGTCCGCTTCCTCGACGTGGAAGGGGGCAACGAGGTCCGGGGCGACACCCTCGACTATCGGGAAGCCCGTGCCGGGCGGCCCGAGGACCAGCTCACTGTCTGGGGGGAGC
>SLSF01000236.1 GCA_007130605.1 Gemmatimonadota bacterium
AGCCCCATCCCCCCGGTGAGAGCTGCCGCCTCGTCGCTCAGAATGTCGCCGAAGAGGTTCGAGGTGACCACCACCTGGTGGGCCCCGGGGTTCCGGATCAGGTCCATGGCCATGGCGTCGACGTACTGCGCCGAGCGCTCGATCTCCGGGAACTCCTCGCCCACCTCGTCGAAGAGCCGCCGCCAGAGCCGTCCGGCGTGGGGCATGGCATTCGCCTTGTCCACCATGGTAACCCGGTCAAGCCCCCGTGCGCGCGCAAATTCGAAGGCCCGCCGGAGGATGCGCTCCACTCCCATCCATGTACTGACATCCTCCTGGATCGCCACCTCGTCGGGGGTCCCCTCCCGGAGGATCCCCCCGAGCCCGCCGTAGCTTCCCTCGGTGTTCTCGCGGAAGAGGTGGAGGTCCATCGCCCCCCCTCCACGGAGCGGCGAAAGGGAGGGGTGGAGGAGCCGGCTCGGGCGGTAGTTCACATAGAGGTCGAGGCGGAAACGGAGCCCCAGGAGGATGTCGCGGGCATGGACATTGGAGGGGACCCGGGGATCTCCCATGGCTCCCAGGAGGATGGCATCGTACTCATCCGACAGAGTCCGGAACTCCGACTCGGTGAGGGTCTGGCCGGTCTCGAGGTAGCGGTCCGCCCCCAGGGGCCAGTGGTCCCAGCCCAGGGCGAAACCCTCCTCGCCGGAGAGCACCTCCAGCACATGGAGGGCCTCCTCCGTCACCTCCCTCCCCACTCCATCTCCCGCGATGACCGCGATCCGCGCCATGACCGTCCCTGTTCCAGGTGAGTTCGAAGGGGTCGAGTATAGGATCTATGCGACCCGGACGCTACTCACGGACCCGGATCTGACCTCTGGCCGGCTCCCCGTATCCCTCCAGGAGGAAGGGGTAGAGCCCCGCAGGCGCGTCGTCGAAGGCCACCAGGTGCCACGCCCCCTGCCGGGCCAGAGGAGGCGAACCGGTCTGTTCCGACTCCCGGAGGAAGGCGGCCGCCTCGGACTCCATCTCCTCGAGGAGGAAGCGGAGGGCGTACACCCGGTGGTCCTCCACCACGAAGTGCACCCGCGCACCCGGATCCACCTCCACCCGGGAGGGGAGGATCCGGTCGCCGCCCAGGTGGACCCGGTGGATCGGCGTCCGCTCCGGGAGCCCGAGCTCGGCCGCCAGCTCGGGATCGGTAGGCGGAGGCGGATCGCGCAGGCACCCCCCGAGGACGGCCAGGGCGACCAGGACGATCAGTCCCCGGTGGGAGTCCCGCACGCCACGCAGAAGAGCCATTCCCGCTCGAGGACCTCGCCGCACTCGCCACACGGCACGATGAAGACATTGGTCCCGCAGAAGGGGCAGAAGCGGAGGGTGTCCCGGTCCGGGAGGTCCGCATTGCAGTCGGGACACGCGTCGGGTGACTCGCCATCCACGGGCGCCGGTGTCGCCGACAGCTCGAGGCTCGGCTCGGCCCGTTTCGGCTTCTCCACCTTCTCCTCGACGGCGGCCGGAAGCTCCTCTCCCACGAGCCGGACCTGCACCGCCGCGTACTCCCGGTAGAGTCCCGTATTGGGGTTCTTCCCCTCGAGCTCCCGGCGGATCCGTGACTGGGCCGCCTCCGACTCCAGCTCCAGGAGTTCCCCCTCGCCCCCCAGGAGCCGGAGGAGCATCGCCTCGTAGTCCCCGTTCTGCTCCACGCCGAGCCGATCCCGGTGGGTGCGGTAGGGGATCAGCGACTGGTAGATCTCGGCCACGGTGAAGGGCTGGTTCAGGTACTCCGGTGCGGTCCGCCGGATCTCGTCGACCAGGACTTCATGGAACCGGTGAACCGGCGAGGACTTGTGGGGCATGGAAACTCCCGATGAGGGTCAGTCAAGGACCTTGAGATGGAGAACGCCGGCCCGTTCCGCACCCCGGAGGAAGGCCTCCGGATCGGTGGCGGGCACCGTCACGCCGAGCTGTTCGTGCCAGCGCTCGGCCATTCGACGCATGAAGTCGTGGATCCGATCGTGCTCGAAGCCCAGGTCGTCGCGGATGGCACGAACCACCTCCTGCCAGCTCCCCCGGAACTCCCGGCGCCCCGGCACCCGGACTTCGATCCGCCGGACCTCGGGCGAGAAGAGCTCGAGCTGGTTCTGGTCGCGGAGCCGTTCCCCCGCCTCGAAGGCCGCCTCCACCTCGGAGAGGAGCCGCTCCACCGGGTCCTCCTCGAAGCTCCGGAGTTCGTCGAGCCGCTGCCTCCAGTGGTCGATGCCGTCCGCCTCCTCCCCCCTCAGCTCCAGGTAGCGGTAGAGTGAGAGTAGGTCCCAGTTCTCGGCGGGGGGCACCTGCTCGAACTCCCGAAGCGCCCCGGCGGAATCTCCCCGCTCGTAGAGGAGGTGGCCCAGGTAGACCCGGGCCTCGAAGAGGTCTGGCTCGATCCGGAGCGCGCGCCGGAGGTGGCGGGCCGCATCCACCTCATCGCCCATCTGGTGCACTGCGAACCCGATGCACGCCAGCGCCTCGGCGCAGTCGGGACGGTGGACGGCGAGTTTCGAGAAGATGTCGAGGGCCCGGGGGTAGAGCCCCTCCAGGAGCACGGCCCGCCCCATGGTCATCATGAGCTCGATGTCGTCATCGAAGCCCATCTGCTCCACCCGCCGGAAGCATCGGAGTCCTTCATCCAGGACGCCTACACGGAGGAGGACCTTCCCGAGCCCCACCAGGGCATCCTCATGATCGGGATCCAGGGCCAGGGAGCGCTCGAAGGCTTGTCGGGCCCATGCGAACTCCTCGCGGGCCAGGCGGGCATAGCCGAGTCCCACGTAGAGGTCCACCGCATTGGGATAGAGCGCGAGCCCTTCCTTCAGGGTCTCGAGGGCTCCGTCGAAATCCCCCTCGGTGTAGAGGGTGTGTGCGTGGTCGTCGTACTCCTCTGAACTCCAGAAGCGGTCGGGTTCCACCAGGGGCACTCCGGCGATGTGGGGGTCGGCTCCCCGAATCTAGAACGCTGGCGTCGAAGCACAAGGGTCCACAAAAAAAGGGCGGAGGCCGGCAACGGTGCCGGTCCTCCGCCCCCCTTGTCGCGAAACCCGCTTCAGGCGCCGGCCGTCATGGGCTCGCGGGACTCGCCTTCGCCTTCGCCTTCACCCTCGGCGACCTCACCTGCAGCTTCAACCTCCACTTCGACTTCACCTTCGACGTCGCCCTCCTCTTCGGTGGACGCGCCTCCGGATCCGGGCCGCCCATGAGGGATGGCGGGCCGGCAGAAGCGCATTCCGAGCTGGAAGAGCTCCTGGAGATCGCTCTCGCCGAGATCGGGATACCGCTCGCCGAGGTAGTCCATCGTCTCCTCCATCCAGTGCCGCTGGTCTTCTTC
>SLSF01000191.1 GCA_007130605.1 Gemmatimonadota bacterium
CCTCCCGAGCTCACCGGCCTCGTTCCGGCCCCAGCACCAGAGGGTCTCGTCGGCGGCCAGGGCGCAGACGTGTCCACCCTCACCCGGCGAAATCTCCACCCGGGTGAAGGGAGGGTCCTCCTCGGCGCGATGGACAGGCCGGAGCGTCCCGTCGTCGTGGGCGTCGCCGATCCCCCGCTGACCCGAGCTGTTGTCGCCCCAGCACCAGAGGCGGCCGTCCCCGTCGAGGGCACACGCCGAGGCCGCTCCCAGGGCCACCTGGGTGACCGGATGCCCGGCCGTGACCGCCTCGAGGAGCTGGACCGGCGCAGATGCCTCGCCGAAGCCGTCGCCATCGGCGTCGGGGTAGTGCCCCCATGCGAAGACCCGCCCCTGGTCATCGATGGCCAGGGTGCCATCCCCGGCAGCGGCAATGGCGGTGAAGGTCCGGTCCCCCTGGGCCACCCGGACCGGGTCGTCGCTCCCCGAGGAGGAGGCACCGAGCCCGAGCTGGCCATGGTCGTTTCGGCCCCAGCACCACACGCTTCCCTCTCCATCCAGGGCGCATGCGTGGTGGGCTCCCACCGCCAGGCCGCCCCCTCCACCACTCATGCCACGGCCCCAGTCATACACGGCCACCCGGCCCCCGCCCCCTCCGGTACCCCGGGCAATGCGGCCCCAGCACCAGAGCTCGCCATCCCGCGCCAGGGCACACGATGCGCCCTCGCCGGAAGCCAGGACCCGGGGACGGAGCCCCGAGGGACCCGGCAGGGGCGTCGGCACCACGTCGTCGGAGTCCTCTCGCACCTGGGCGGCCTCATTCCCGCCCCAGCACCAGAGGGTGTCATCGGCGGAAAGGGCACAGGCGTGATCCACGCCTGCGGCGATCCCGGACGAGGGCGCCGGCCGGATGCCGGCGAGCATCCAGCTTCCTGCGACCTCGAAGTCGGTGAGGATGCCGTCGCCGTCGTCGTCGGGATCCAGCCAGTCTCCCACGGCCGACTCAAGGGTCCACTCCCCCTCGGCACCGGCCGTGGATCGGTGTGCCCGAAGCATCTCGGGAAAGTGCCCGGTCGGCAGCGCCTGGGCATCGAAAGCCACCCGGAGGGTCCCCGGCACCGCCAGCGAGACCCCGGAGGGACCGATCCGCCAGCCGGTCCCTGGCACCCCTTCGGGAAGGCCCAACGCTTCCGGATCGCCCTCGAGGGCCTCCGCTTCCAGGGCCACCCGGGCATCGAGCGCTCCCGCGGGAACCTGGATCCGGACGGCCCCGTCGGCCAGCACGACGGTTCCCCCGTCCGGCCCCACGGTGCTCCCCTCCGATGCCACCTCCACCTCCAGCGAGGCGCTCAGGCCACCAGCCTCCGCCTGGATCGTGGCCGCACCCTCCACCCCGGCGCTCACGACGCCTGAAGACGAGACCTGGGCCACGGCGGCATTCGACGACGACCAGACCAGGGCCGGAGCGTCGTCTGGAAGGTCGCCCGGAGCCAGGCCGTTGACGCGTGCCTCGAGAGGCTCCTCCTCACCCACTTCGAGGAGGAGCCCACCGGCCGGCTCGAGGGTCACCGAGGTCACGTGGAAGGGGGGAGGCGTCGGAATCGTGACGTCATCTCCGCAGCCGGCAACCAGAAGGAGCGCAGATCCGACGAGGAGGAGGGCGGCGGTGCGCTCGACACAGCGTTCCCGGACGGAGGGATTCCACATGGGGCAGGCCTCGAGGGTTTTGGGGGATTCCGAGGTTGGCGCCGCCGAATGTGGTGGAGGGGGTTGGCGCCGTGCAAGTGTTGTCGGGTACGTGGGGCCTTGGGAGGCCTGCGTGACGCTCCTCCATCGTTGAACCGGCAGGCTGGAGGTGAGAGCGCGAAGGAGAGCACGGACTGGCTCAGCCCCGCTGGATGGTTCGGGAGGCCCGCAGCGCAGGTTGACCGGCCCACCATTGTAGCGTATACGCTACGTAGCGTTTACGCTACAACTCATCTCGGCCGCTGGCCTTCGCCAATGCCACCATTCCCGAACTCACCGCTCCCGGGGCGGCGCGGCCGAGGCCAGAAACCCCGCCAGATCCCCCGGCCGCTCCAGCACCTCCCCACCCCACTCTCGGGCCGCCTCGGCGAAGGGCTCCCGCTCATGCGACCGCTTGGACCAGAGCACCCCCACCGGGATCACCCCGGCGTGGGCCGCAGCCTCCAGATCGGTGGTGGAGTCGCCCACATAGAGGGTCTCCCGCGCCGGCGTCCCCAGGGCCTCCAGCGCCAGCCGAAGCCCGGTCGGATCAGGCTTCGACCGGGGGACATCGTCGTCGAACACCATGGGATCGAAGGGCCCCAGCTCCACGAACGCACTCGTGATCCCCCACGACCGCCGGCTCTTTCCGGTGACGAGGCCCAGCGGGAGTCCGGTGGACCGGGCGTGCGAAAGCATCTGGGGCACGTCGTGGTAGACGCCCTCGAAGTCCTTCTCGTGCCTGCGCTGGTACGCCGCGAAGAAGCGCTCCAGGACCCCCTCTGCGGCCGCCTCGACATGGGGACCGTTCCCCACCGCCGTCTGGGTCACCTGCCGGAGGAACCGGACTTCGGCCCGGGGCCGGAGGGCCATCATCTCGTCGTGCGATGGGCGGTGGCCTACCACCGGCTCGAGGGCATCGGCGAAGGCCTCCAGGTAGAGACGCCGGGTCGCAATGAGGGTGCCGTCGAGATCGAAGAGAAGACCGGAGATCCGCAGGGGTTCGGGAGCCATGGAGCGATCTACCCCCACACGTCGAAGAGGTCCACGTCGCCGGAATCTTTCGCCGGGGGTGTCGGGGAGGACACCCCGTCCTCATCACGGGCTTCCGCCAGCTCCGTGCCGAGGCAAGCCCGACCCACGCCTGCCAGGCGATCGGGGTCGGTGTGATCCGCCAACTCCCGGATCCCGGCCACGATGAAGCGGGCGCGGAGGGCATCCGTCTCGGCGTCCACCCGGGGGAATCCATCGAGGGCGGCGAGGCGCTCGGTCACCGCTGCCTCGAAGCGGGCGAGGCGTGTGGGCTCTGGATCAAGACGGCCATCCAGGAGCGCCAGGGTGCGCGCCGGACCCGATGCGAACTCGCGGGCGAGACGCTCCAGGGTATGAGCCAAGTCCGCTTCGGGCTCCGTCCAACCCTCGAGGGCGTGCTCGAGCGAGCGCTCTCCCAGGTAGCGAACGAGCTCGTCGCGTCCGTCGAAGCGGGCGTAGAAGGCCCCCACCGAGACGCCGGCATGGCGCACCACGTCCGATACGGTCACGGCATCCTCGCCCCCTTCCTCCAGCAGACGCCGGGCGGCATCGACGAAGCCGTCCAGGGTGCGGCGACTGCGGTCCTGCTGGGGCAC
>SLSF01000193.1 GCA_007130605.1 Gemmatimonadota bacterium
GCAGGTGGGAAGGGGTCGATCAGGGCCAGGGATGACGGGCCAGGTGCTGCGGGTCCCCGGCCATTCACCAGAAGGCCGTTGAAGAAGGGCAGGGCGCCACCGTTGGGAGCCCCAGGGGCCCCGATCGTAGGCGGTTCGTCGAAGGCATAGCCTTGCGCTACGTCGAGGCGAACCAACGACCGAGTGGGGCCCCTGCGGCCCCAACCCGAAGGGGGCCGGGGGGTTGCGGTGTCAGGCGGCGTCGGACCGTCTCACCGATGCGCTGGGGCATCGCTTTCGACGCTCCTCCTACCCTGACACCGCAAGACCCCGTCCCGGTGGTCCCTGCCCTTCTTCAACGGCCTTCCAGTCCCTTCAGTCCCGCGGCAATTTCGGATTCGAGGGGACTTCCGCGAAACGATATCAGCATTCGTCCTGCTGTCCTGTTCCCGGTCATCGTCCGAGCCGAGATCAAAGACGGCTCCATCGAAAGGAACGACCCATGGCCGATTCTCAGAAAAGTATGGTCGCCATCGTCGCCATCATCGCCGTCGTGGTCCTGGTAGGCCTCGTGGTCTACTTCATGATGCAGGGGTCCAACGACACCCTCCAGATCGAGATCGGCACCGCTGCGGCAGCCCTGGCGTGGGTGACCGCCTAGCCGAGCCCGTCCCAGAAGCGCTCGATCTCAGCTCGAAGCGCGGCGTCGGGGAGGCGTCCCCGGCCGGCTCCCTGGTTGTCCACCAGGTGGCGCACCTGTGTGGTGCCGGGGATGGCGGCGGTCACGGCAGGGTGCGAAACCACGTACTTGAGTAAGACCTGGGCCCAGCTCTCCGCATCAATCTCGGCGGCCCACTCCGGAAGGTCGTGATCGGCGACCCGGCCAAAGGTGGCGGCGGCTCCACCCCCTCGGCCTCCGAAGGGGACATTCACCAGCACGGCGATCCCAAGCTCCTCGGCCAGGGGGAGGATCTCCTCTGCGGCATTCCGGTTCGCGATGGAGTAGTCCACCTGGATGAAGTCCAGGGGGAAACGACGCATCCCCTCCATCTGGGCGGCGTACTGGCTGTCGGTCGAGGTGCTCATTCCGATGTAGCGGATCCGGCCCTCGTCCTTCCATCGGATGAAGGCGGGCATGAGCTCCTCCAATCCGTGCAGGTTGTGGATCAGCATGAGGTCCAGGGTATCCACCCCGAGCTGGTCGAAGGAGGTCTGGATCTCGACATCCGGGTCCCGGAGCTCGCCCCGGATGGGGGTCTTGGTGGCGATGAAGTAGTCCTCCCGGTTCCCCATCCGCTGGAGGAGTTCTCCGATGACCTCCTCCGCCCGTCCATAGACCCGTGCAGTGTCCACCACGGCCCCTCCGAGCTCCACCATCGCCTCCAGGACCTCCTGGAGCTCCGCCATCTCCTCGGCCGTCTCCACGCTGTACTGGTTGGTCCCGAGCCCGATCACCGGAATCCGCTCTCCCGTGGAGGGAATCGGCTTGGTGATGGGCTCGAGGCGGGGCCGGATCCCAGCCGAGGCCAGGCGAGCCATCGTCGTGCCCGGAAGGAGGGGCGCGAGGGCAACCCCTGCCGCCGCGAGTGCGCCGGCCTTGAGAGCATCGCGGCGCGACATGTTGGAGGACGAACGCATGGGAGGTCTCCGGGCTGGAATGGATGGCGTGCGTCGGAAGCCGCCGCTCATTCGACAATGGATCACGAGTCCACCTCGAAGGCAAGCGCGCCAGGCATCGCTGCGCTGTCACAAGCTCCTGGACGCGAAGGAAGCCTCGGAGCGCGCCGGAGCCCTTCCCGGATCCGGCTCGACGATCCTCTCCACACACATAGTCAGAATCGTCTTCCACATGCTGACCGATCCAAGCCGCTCCCTATGGATACCTGCTCGTCAGGGCAGAGGCTCACTCGACCACCATGGTGTGAGGGCTCATCGGTGGTGTTGAGCCGAGGCAGCACAGGAGGCATCGCACCCCAGGGGCCTTTCACTTACAGCCATTGCTTGCGCTTCGCACCGGGGTCACGTACTTCTCATTAGTCCTTCTTGGCTCGACTCGCCCAGGTTGCGTTCCGGGTCCACTCCATTCCTTCCGGTCAGGATCGATCCGCGCATGTACAGCCCTGGCACTCCACCTCCTCCTGTTTTCCTGATCGGCCTGATTGTGGTCCTGACCACGGTTGGATGCGACGACGGGTCCCCGACCACAGGGACACCCCATGCGCTCGAGGTCGAGGTCGATCCGACCATGGAGCCGCGGGCGGGCGGCCTGATCCCGTCGCCGGTGATCATACGGGTGGTGGATGGCACCGGGGCCGGTGTCGTGGGCGAGCTGGTCAGCTTCACCATCGAGGCGGGCGAGGGCTCCCTCGCCGAATCTGCAATGTCGACCAGCGATGGTGGCGAGGCGCGTTTGACGGGCTGGCGCATGGGTGAGACCCCGGGTACCAACCAGCTCGGGATCGCAGTGGTTGGGCTCGAACCCGTGACGGTTATGGTGGAGGCCGGCCCGGGACTCCCCGCCACCGCGCGCTTCCAGGGAGAGATCCCTGCCGAGAGCCCGGTGGCGGCGGTGCTGACGGAGCTCCCGGCCTTCGAAATCTTCGATGAGTTCGGCAATCCCGTGTCGGGAGAGACGGTCGCCTTCGTCCCCTCCGAGGGCGGCTCCGTCTCGAGCGGGACAGTGGTGACCGGCGCGGATGGGGTCGCCGAGACTCCCGACTGGACACTGGGTCCCGGGGCCGGGCCGCAGACGCTGGAAGCGCGCGTGACCGGGCTTCCGGCAACGGTCCTCGGCATCGTGACCCTGGCGGGTCCGCCCGAGGTCGTCTTCTTCGACACCCCGGAGGACCAGCAGGTCGAGGTCGGGCTCTTCGTGCCCCACCCCCCGGTGCTCACGGTTGCCGACATCCACGGCAACGGGATTCCGGATATCGAAGTCCAGATCACCCTGGAGGCCGGCGGAGGGGCCATCGGCGCCACCGAAGACCGGACCGATGGGTCGGGCCGGGCCCGCGTGGAGCGCTGGACGATGGGTTCCGAGCCCGGCGAAAACCGGGTGCGAGGTGAGGCCGCCGGTATCGGCACCGCCGAGCTCGTGGCGCACGCGGTGGGAGAGGATGCGGATCCGGTAGGTCGGTACTTCCGCGTCGGTGCGATCCATGTGAACCAGGGCAACCAGACGCTCGACGGCGAGATCCCACTGGTCCTGGGGCGGGCCGGTCTCCTTCGGGTCTGGATCACCTCGTCGACTGCGGGGGCTCCCACTCCCCCCGCGCGCATTCGGATCTATCGCGACGACGAGCTCCTCCAGGACACGATCGTCACCGGAGCCACGCAGGAGGCTCCTGTCAGC
>SLSF01000241.1 GCA_007130605.1 Gemmatimonadota bacterium
GAGCTCCGGCACCACCTGGAGTTCCTGGCCGAGGACGACGACCTGGAGGGCCTCGACTACGCCATGGAGGAGACCTTCAAGCGGGGGCAGGGCGAGCACTTCGACCCCTGGTACTACCAGCACGGCCTCACCCTGGCCCCGGGCATCCACCGGGTGGAGTACGATGTCTACATCGAACAGGCCTGGCGCGAGGAGGACTTCGTCGCCGAGTCGGAGATCTTCTTCGACTGGGATGGCTCCCGGTGGTCCTTCCCCCGTCCCGAGGAACTCGGTGATCTCCACTACATCTGGCTCCATGGTGTGGAGGCCGGAGGGGGGTGGGTGCAGCTCGTCCTGGTTCGCGAGCGACCCCTGATGGAGCGGATCCGGAACTTCTTTGCGAAGGACCCCCTCGACCTGGTTGAGTCCGAGGCGGAACCCCGGATCGTGGGCGAAGCCCCCGACTCGCCTTCGGCCTCCGACGGGGCCCCCGGCCGGGCCGCAGGAGGTCCCCCCGCCGATGACTGACCGTCCCGCCCCCTTCGACCTGGGCTTTCCCGGTCCCGACTTCATCCGCGAACGCTTCGGCGAGATCGCCGAAGAGGCGGAGGCCCGCGACGCCACCCTCACCGATCCGGGGGCCTTCCTCCTTCTGGGCCAGGTGGGGCGCACCCTGCAGGAACTCCGCGTGGAGGACTCCGGCGGCGCCGACGGGCTGCGCACCTTCGGCGCCTTTCTCTTCCACGCCTTCCACTACGATCGGGTCGGTCGACCCCACTACCGCCTCGAGAAGGGCGCCGCCCGCTACCTGGTGGAGTCGGATCCGGTGCCCGAGGGATGGGACCGGAGCCTTCCCGAAGAGGCCGGCTACCTGCAGCTCCCGGAGCACCTCTTCTGGACCCGGCCCGACCCGGAGGGCCCCGCTGAGGCCATCGATGGCATCTTCTGGACCACCTCCGTCGACTCCATCTCGGTTCTCGCCATCACCGGCATGCGGGGAGACCGCGCCGGGTTCTCGGTGATTCCCCTTCCGCCCGTCCCTCTCGCCGACGCAGGCGAGTGGATCCACCGGAAGGCGCGGGAAGAGGGGGACGACTTCGAGACGACCCTCCCCGGAGGTGAGCTCGACCGCCTCTACTCCGTCGAGACCGCCGGCGAGCTCCTCAAGCTCCTGGCTCGTGCCCTGGGCTACATCCGGACGGTGCCGGACGCGGTCCATGTCGACGATGGGGACAGCGCCAGGCCTCTCCGAATCATCCGACTCGTATCCTGACCCATGCCCCGAGAATCGAAAAAGAAGAAGCGGGCCCGCGCGGCCGAGATCCTCGACCGGCTCATGGCGGATTATCCCGACGCCCACTGCGCCCTCCACCACCGCAATCCCTACGAACTCACCGTCGCCACGATCCTCTCGGCGCAGTGCACCGACGAGCGGGTGAACAAGGTCACGCCGGCGCTCTTCTCGGCGTACCCCGATCCCGAGAGCCTCGCCGGCGCCCGCCAGGAAGATGTGGAGGAGCTGGTCCACTCCACCGGCTTCTTCCGCAACAAGGCGAAGAATCTCATCGGGATGGCCGATGCGGTGGTGGAACGCCATGGGGGCGAGATCCCGCGCACCATGAAGGCGCTCCATGCCCTACCCGGAATCGGGAGGAAAACCGCCAATGTCGTGCTCGGCAACGCCTTCGGGATCGACGAGGGGGTCGTGGTGGACACCCATGTGAAGCGGATCGCGGGACGGCTGGGGCTCACCCGCCACACCGATCCGGTGAAGGTGGAGCGCGATCTCATGGAGCTCTTCCCCCGCGAGCACTGGACGATGCTCTCCCATCTCCTGATCTTCCATGGGAGGGCGATCTGCGACGCACGCAAGCCGCTCTGCGGCGAATGCTCCCTCGCCGAACTCTGCCCCTCGTCGAGGGTCTGACGAAGAGGCTCACCCCACCGGAGGAGGACGCACGGTGAAGATCTCGACCACCGACGGAACGCAGGGAAGGAAGCCTTGGACCCCGTTCGGGTCGAGGGCCGGGGTGCGTAGTGACGCCACGCCACGGGTGACGCTCGGAACCCTCGCCCTCACCGTCCTGATGCTCCTTGTCCCCCTGGTGGGGTTCGGCGACGATCGCACGACCCCCGACGCCTCGCCGAACTGGCAGGTGCAGCAGGCCCAGCAGCCCCTCTCGCCCACCGAGGCCGAGGCGCTCTACGGCGACCCCTCGCAGCTCTCCCAGGCGACCCTCGTCTCCGAGCACCGTGCGGTGCGGCCGGGGACCACCGTCACCCTCGGCCTCCATATCGCCGTGCCGGAGGGGTGGCACACCTACTGGGTGAACCCGGGCGACGCCGGGGCTGCTGCCGAGATCTGGTGGGAGGAGCTCCCGGAAGGCTTCGAGGTCTCGGACTTCCGCTGGCCCCGTCCGGAGCGGTACGCGGTCCCCCCCCTCATGAGCTACGGGTACGGCGAAGAGGTCCTCCTCCCCTTCGAAGTGACGATCCCCTCCACCGCCGAGATGGGGAGCCGGGTGATCCTCGAGGGCGTGGCCGAGTGGCTCTTCTGTGACGAGGTCTGCCTCTTCACCGACGCCCCGGTGGAGCTCGAGCTCCAGATCGCCGAAGAGGCGGAGCCCGACCCCGAGTGGGCCGAGCGCTTCGCCGACACCCGGTCCCTCCTCCCCGATCCCGGCGACGGGTGGGAGGCCCGTGCCCTGGCCGGAGATGGCTGGATCCTTCTGGCGGTGGAGGCTCCCGAAGGATGGGAGGCGGGACTCGACTCCCTCTACTTCTTCCCCCGCACGCCTTTCCTCCTGGAGCACGCGGCGCCCCAGCCCGTGGTCGCACCGGAAACCGCCGGCCTCCCCGCCGACTTCGGCGGCGACCTGGTCCTCCTCCTGGAGGAGGGCCCCTACCTGGCCGAGCTCCCCGACCGTCTCGAGGGGATCCTGGCGCCCCCACCCGGCACACCCGGCTGGACTCCGGACGCCGGGATCGTGGCAGTGGAGATCGAGGCCGCCATCGAGTCGGTGGAGCCCGGGGTGGTCGCCCAGGTACGCGACGCCCTCCCTTCGGACGCCCTTGCCCCGGCTTCGCCCATCGAGGTCGCCCAGGCGGAGTCGGGGTCGCTCCCGACCCTCCCGGTGGCGCTCCTCCTCGCCTTCGTGGGCGGGCTCCTCCTCAACCTGATGCCGTGCGTCTTCCCGGTGATCTCGCTCAAGATCCTGGGATTCGTGAAGCAGGCGGGAGCGGAGCCCCGTACCGTCCGGCTCCACGGGCTCGTCTTCGGGGCCGGAGTCATCCTCTCCTTTCTCGCACTGGCCGGGCTCCTTCTGGCGGTGCGGGCGGCCGGGAGCGA
>SLSF01000047.1 GCA_007130605.1 Gemmatimonadota bacterium
AGTCAGCAGATCCAGCCCGTCCATGGTGGGCATGACGATGTCACTCAGGACAATGTCGATGGGCCCATCGCCTCCGGCGACGATCTGGAGCGCCTCCTCGCCACCCTCGGCCTCGATCACCGCGTAGCCGAACTGCCTGAGAATGCGCGAGACGACCTGCCGCACGCCGGTGTCGTCCTCCACCACCAGCACCGTTCCGGCGCCCTTCTCCGGCCCGGTCGTGACATGTGCAGGGGGGGAACGCCGTGCCGGGATGTCTTCTTTCGCCTCGGCCGGCACCCGTGGCAGGAGTACCTGAAAGGTGGAGCCCTTCCCGGGCTCGGATTCCACCCGAAGGTCCCCGCCGCTCTGCCGGATGACCCCATAGGCCATGGGCAGACCCAGCCCGGTGCCCTTCCCCTCCGGCTTGGTGGTGAAGAAAGGTTCGAAGAGCCGCTCCATTACCACCGGGGGCATTCCGGTTCCGGTGTCCTCCACCGAGAGTCCCACGTAGGGCCCCGGGGCGAGGGCCTCGGCCTGCGTATGGCCGCTCTCGTCAGAGAGGTCGAGCCATTCCACTCGGAGCGCGATGCGTCCATGGCCCTCGATGGCATCGGTGGCGTTCACCGTCAGGTTCAGCAGCACCTGGCGGAGCTGGTCCGGATCGACCCGGACCAGCAGATCCGTGTCCTCTTGCCGGAAGTCCAGTTCGATTCGTTCCGGGATCATTCGGCGGAGCACCGGGGTGAGCTCGCTCACCTCCCGACCCAGGTCCAGGATCCGCTCGTCCAGCACCTGCCGGCGACTGAAGGCGAGAAGCTGGCGGGTGAGCTCGGCGGCCCGGTCGGCCTCGCGCAGGATCTCCTGGGGGTACTCCCGAAGGTCGGATCCCTCACCGAGCTCGACGAGGAGCATCTGCGCGGATCCCTGGATCACCGTGAGGAGGTTGTTGAAGTCGTGGGCCACGCCACCGGAGAGCCTTCCCACCGCCTCGAGCTTCTGGGCGTGACGGAGGGTTTCCTCGGTGCGTCGCCATTCGGTGATGTCGAAGGCCACATTGATCTGTCCGCTCAGTCGACCGTCGGAATCCAGCAGGGGACTGATGAAGGCCTGGACGATGACCTCCCGGCCATCACGGCGCCGGAGCGTCATCTCGCCAGACCACTCCTCTCCCCCTTTCACCCTGCCTCGCACCTTCAGCGCCGCCTCCCGGTCCTCCTCACGAACGAGCTTCTCGAGAACCGGCTGGCCTTCCACCTCCGAAGCCTTCCACCCGAGCAGGTTCTCGGCGGCCTCGTTCCAGTAGGTGACCCGGCCGTCGACATCCAGGGCCACGATGGGCTGCGCCACACGTCGGAGGAGCTCGGAACGAAAAAGGGACGCCTCCCGTGCTTCCCGCTCCCCGGTCACGTCCTCGAAGTGGACCGCGAGACCCTCGGCGGAGGGGTGTGCCCGGACCCGGAACCAGCGGTCGAGAGGCGGGAAGTACTCGTCGAACCGCACCACCTCGCCCTCCTCCATCGCCCGCCGGTACTGGCGGAAGAAGTCCAGCTCCACCGCTTCCGGGAACTCGTCCCAGACCACCTGTCCCAGGAGCTCCTCGCGGGAGCGCTCCAGCACCCGCTCGGCCTCGGAGTTGAGGAAGGTGAAACGCCACTCTCGGTCCACTGTGAAGAAGGCGTCACTCATGCTCTCGAGGGTCCGGGCGAGGCGGACTTCCAGCTCCCGCATCTCGGCCTCGGCGGCCTTCCTGGCGGAGATGTCCTGGAAGGCCCCCTGGACCTGTACGATCCTTCCATCGTCGCCGTAGACCGGCTCCCCGATGGTCCGGACCCAGACCCGCCGACCCGTGCGACTCAGGATCTCCAGTTCCAGGTCGAAGGGGATGCCCTCCTCCGCGCATCGGGAGAAGTGCTTCCGGATGACGGGTCGCCACTCGGGTGCGTAATACCCGATCCCGCGGTCGATATCCACCGTGGTTCCGGGCGGCTCGTCGTGGATCTCGCAGACCTCGTCGGACCAGTGGATTACATCCTTCTCGAGGTCGACGCTCCAGCCCCCGATCCGGCCCATCCGGGTCGCGATGGCCAGGAGCCGCTCGGGTGCCAAGGGAGGGCTGTCGGGGGTGCCGGCGTCGGGCCGGGGGGCCTTCCCGGGGCTCGATTCCATGGCAACGCTCCAGGGGTGAGCGGGGTGGAGGGAAGAGGGGGGGCGCATGGTGACGGGTCGGCAATCACCGCACCGGGCACCCCGTTCTCGTCGGGATCATACCCGTCGCTCGGTTCGTTGGGCAAGGGCTCTCCCGCACCCTCCCCTCGCCTGCACGCTACTCCTTCGGGAGGTCTACCCGTACGGTGGTCTCCCGGAAGTCATCGAAGGACTGCGTGATGGAACCGCCGGGCCAGAGAAACTCGGCGGAGAGGTCCGCAGTCCGGTAGAGGGCGGTGTAAAGGGTTCCCCACCCCTGCTGGAACCGGGCGCTGTAGAGAGGGGCCTGCAGGAACCGCTGTACGAGCGAGTCGAGGGTCTCGGACCGATCTTCGAGTCGTTCCCCCAGGAACCGCTCGCGCTCCAGGCTGGCCGTCGCTCCTGCGTACTCCTTCCAGTCGACCCGCCGCTGGTGGTTCGTGGCCAGGGGGCGACGGGTCACGATGGGGGTGCGGTCGGGAGAGAGGAAGAGGGTCGCGAAGGCCCCCTTCCGGTCCACCACGGTCACATTGTACGCCATGTGGGTGGGGACCCGCTTGAGGACCCGGATCGCCTCCTCGGTGTTCTCGCACACTTCGAGCACGTAGCGGAGGATCAGGGGCATCCCGAAGCCATCCCCCACCACCCGGCGTCCCCCGAAGGCGAGCGAGGCCGCCAGCCCCGCGTCGTTGATCCCGTCGAGGGCCCCCCACATGCAGTCGGACATGGCGATGACCTCCCGGTCGTGCCACATGCTGCGAAGGGTGATCCCCTCGCAGAGCTTCGGGTCGTAGTCGTAGTTCCGTACGAGTGCCGGTGCTTTCCCGCGCCAGACCCCCTGCGAGCATGCGGTCAGGAAGGGGGGAGGGCGGTACAGGCTGAGGAAGCGCGCGGCCATGTCGCCCCCACCGGCGAGATCGACCAGCTTCTCCCAGGTGGGCTCCAGCTCGGGCATGTGCTCCCGGAGGGCCCGCCGACAGGTGATGAATCCGGGGCGTGCGGCATCTCCCTCCTTGAGATACCAGTTCCGGTAGGCGGGCCAGAACCTGGCGAAGAGGGCGGCCCACTTCGAGCCCGGCTCCAATTCGTCGACCGAGGAGAAGTACACGCTCGTCGAACCCTCCGGCTCGGGCTTCCCCCCGGCGTGGGCGGGGGAGCGGG
>SLSF01000084.1 GCA_007130605.1 Gemmatimonadota bacterium
TGCACGACGATCCCGCTCACGGCCCCCCGCTCGGGGAGGATCCGCCCCGCCCTGGATCGCGCCGGAACCAGGACCTGGTTGTCGAGAGAGATTCCGAAGAGGGAGCCCTGCGGCTCGAGGATGCCCACGATCCGATAGGGGAAGCCCTGGATCCGAATTCGGGACTCGAGGCCGTCTCCATCGGGGTAGAGGGCCTCGGCCACCGTCATTCCCACGATGGCTACCGGAACGCCCCGCTCCGCCTCCTGGGCGGAAAAGGGCCGACCTTCCTCGACCCGGAGCGCGCGGATCTGGAGGATCTCGGGGGAGATGGCCGAGAGCTGGACCCCCTCGATCCTCAGGCCGGCATCGGAGCGGATCTCCCGCCCCGCACGGGTTTCCACCCCCACATGGGCCGCAGTGGTCAGGCCGCGCTGGATCGCCTCGGCATCCTCCAGATTCACCCGGGGACGGCGCTGGATCTCTCGCTGCGCCGCCGGCCCACCCACCTGTACCGAGGGCGCACGGCGGACCTGGATGCTGTTCACCCCGAAGACCTGCTCCGCGAAGTCCTCGGTGATGTAGCGGTCCATCCCCTCGACCACGCTCACCACCACGATGAGGAACATGACGCCGATGACGACGCCCAGGAGGCTGAAGGCGCTCTTCAGCTTCTCCTGGCGGAGCTGGAGAAGCGCGAGCCGGGCTCCCTCGAGGAATTGCATTCGGGGCCGTTCCCCTCAGTTCCGCGTGGTCGACGTTCGGGGCTGGGCTCGGATGGCGTCGCCGTCGCGCATCTCCTGGATTCTCTGGTACGGCCCACTCACCACCGAGTCACCCGCCTGGATCCCGGAGAGGATCTCGAAGTACTCCTGGCCCGTGATGCCGATCTCCACCGGTCGCCAGACGGCGCGACCGTCCCGGAGGAGGAAGACTCCCTCCCGATCCTCCTCCCCGTCGTCCTCGTCCTCCTCCGAGCGCACGGTCACCGAAATGATGGGGACCGAGAGGGCGTTCTCCCTCCGCTCCACGATGATGTCGGCGGTGGCCGAGAGGTCCGGACGGAGTTCCGCCGGCGGATCCAGGAGGGTGAGGATCACCTCGTAGTCCACCGAGCCCTGGCCCGAAGTGCCCTGCTGGGCCTGGATCGCCGAGTTCCCGATCTTCGAGACGACGGCGGCGTACCATCGTCCCGGGAGGGCGTCGAGCTCGACGGTGGCCGAATCCCCCAGGGTGATCTGCGGAATGTCGGTCTCATCGACGGCGAGCACCGCCTCCACCACCGAGAGGTCCCCGATGGTGAGAAGCAGGGAGCCCGGGTTGTGCATGGTTCCCACCACCGCGGTTTCCCCCTCTTCGATGTTGAGGCGGGTGACCCGGCCGGAGATGGGCGAAATGATGGTCGTCCTGGAGAGCTGATCCTCCACCTCGTCGAGGCCGGCCTGCGCCTGCTCCACCCCGTACTCGGCGGATTCCAGGAGGGCGACCTGGACCTCGAGGCGGGTTTCGGCCTCCTCGAGGGCCTGAGTGCTCACCAGGGAGGCGTCGCGGTCCCGAAGCCCCCTCAGTCGCTGGAGCTCCCGCTCGGCCTGGAGCATGTTGGCCCGCTGCTGGGCCACCTGTGCCCTCGATTGCGCCAGGGTGGCTCGCGCTCGCGAAACCGCCGCCTGCGTCTGCGAGGGGTCGAGTCGGAGGAGGACGTCACCGCGCTCCACCTCGTCTCCCTCCTCCACATTGAGCTCGGTGACCCGTCCCATCACGTCGGCGGAGATGTTCACCTGCCTGCGGGGCCGGACATTCCCGGTGGCGGTGATGGTGGAGACCAGCTCTCGCTCGGTCACCTCGGAGACCCGGACCTCGACGGTGCGCTCCTGTGAGCGGGCGACATTCACCACCACCGCCAGCGCGATGAGGCCCACCACCACCACTCCGATCACGAGCTTTCGCATTCCCGACATCTTCTGTTTCCTCAGCGTGAGATAAGGGGCACACCCACGACCGCCTCGAGGGAGGCCAGGGTCTCGTGCACCGTGTAGATGGCGGCGAGGTACTCCCGCTCGGCGCGGGCCCGGACATTCTCCGCCTCGGCGAGCTGGAGGAAGTCCACCAGACCCGCCTGGTACTGCTCCCGGGCCAGCTCGAGCTGGCTCAGCGCCACTCCGCGGTTCTCCTCTTCGATCCGGGCCGCCTCCATGGCGGTCCGGAAGTCGGTGACGGCCCGCGCCACTTCTCCGCGGAGGGTGCGCATCCGGTTCTCTTCCTGGAGCTGCACGCTCCGCATGGAAACGCGAGCCTGCTCCACCTGCCGCTGCCGCTGGAGCCCCTGGAAGACCGGGATCGAGAGGGAGACCGACACCGAGGGGGGCTCATGGGAGAAGCCGAAGGGGAAATCCCGGTTCTGCTCCAGGATCCCCTGGCGAGCCTCGTCGGTCAATCTGAACTGCCCACAGTTCTGGGTGGGGAGCGGGTCCGCCAGCCGTGAGAGGATGTCGTTCTGGAATTCGCACTGGCGGATCATCCCCTCGGCCCCGGCTTCGGCCTGGGCAACGAGCGCTCGGCTGTCGGAGGCCTGCCGGGTGAATCCGCTCCACCCCATCTGGGCCGAGAGGGAGGGGAGGTACTGGGTCCGCGCCGAGCGGAGAGAGATGCGGGCCTGCTCCTCCTGGGCTCGCAGCCCTGCGAGTTCGGGGTTCGAGGCCAGCGCTTCCTCGATGAGGGCCTCCTCGTCGAGGGAGAGGGTGGCGGGCTCGAAGGTGGTGGTGAGCCGGAGCTCCCGATGGTCCGGCTCCTCCCCCATGGCGATCAGGAGGTTGATGCGGGCGTTCCTCGCCTCTCCCTCTTCGCGCACCAGTGCCACCCTCGCCCGGCCCACCGCCACCTCGGACTGGCGGAGGTCGAGGGTGGTGACGGCCCCCACCTCGAGCTGTGCCTCGGCGAGGCGACGGTTCGCCTCCGCTCGCTCGAGCTCGCTTTCGGCCAGCCGCACGGACTCTCCCGCCCGGAGGAGCTGGAGGTAACTCCGTGTGACCTCCAGGCGAAGCTGGGCCCGGGCCTGGCTGGAGCGTGCGGCGGCGACCTCGATGCCGGCGCGGGCCTCGCTGGGTGCCAGGAGCGAGGCCCCGCTCAGCGAGTAGGTGAGGCTCGCGTTGTACTGCGAGAAGTACCAGCTCGGCTGGTCCACGAGCCCGAGTTCGCCGGCGGTCAGGGACCCCACGCGCTCCTCACCGGATCCTCGCCACTGGAGTCCCCCGCCGACGGAGGCGGAGGGGAGTAGAGAGGCCCGCGCCGCCCGGTGGTTCCACCCGGCGACGTCCTCTTCGGCCTCGGGAATGAGGACCGAGGGGTTGCGCTCCAGGGCGCGCTGCACGGCCTCTTCCAGGGAGAGGGCACGAGGAGCGTCGGGGCTCTGGGCCCCCAGGGGCACGAGACTCGAGAGCAGCCCCACGACGAGGAGCCCCGCCATGAGGGGAAGCGATGGGGGTCGTCCGGGCCGGATGGCCGGCGAATGTGTCGGTGGCACGGTGCGATGCTCTCCGCATGGGTTCGATCAGTGGTGCATCCGTACCCGACTACGAGAGCATGTCCCCGCTTTCTTCACAAGCGTGGGGTGCCCGTTCGTCAGGGAGCGGATTCCCGCACCGCCACGTACCCCCGGTCCGGATGCTCCACCCGCAGGACCCGGCCCTCCTCGTCGATCCAGATATCCCGGGTGCCCCCGTCTCCTTCGAGACGGAGATGGCGGGCCTGGATCGAGGTGCCTCCGATCTGGATCGACTCCATTCCGACCTCACTGGCCCGCATCTCGTACTGGCGACCCTCGCGGGGAGCGATGATGGGGAGAGTCATGGGACTCGACGTGAGACGGGGAGCCAGGAAGTAGAACTGGTGCGCCACATTCATGTCGAGGAGGAGGGTGCCCGGTGCCGCCCGCAGCTCCCGCTCCCGCTCCCCCCGCTCGGTGCGCACCCGATTGATGTAACGCCGGTCTCCCTCCTCCACCGAGACCTCCTCCTGGGTGGCGCCCGAGACCTTGATCTGGTAGGCGTAGACCGCCATGTCGCGCCCCATGGCGTGGAGGGCCGGTCGCATGTCGGTGGGCCCGTCGGCCAGGTCGATCTGGATCTCGGCGGTGGCGATCACCTGCACGTCGTCGCCGGACCCGGTCCTGCGAATGGAGAAGGACTCCGTGCCCACCACCTCACCACCGATGGTGATGCGGAAGACGCCCTCGTCGACGGTGACGCTCTGGGCCCCGGCGGTGGCGGGGATCACGAGGAGGAGTGCGAAGGCGGACAGGAGGAGGATTCGCATGATTTCGAGGCTCCGGCTCGAGTGAATTCGTCTGGCGGAGGGGAGGCACGGGAACAACCAACCGGAGATTCTACCCCCGGTGGCTCCGGGGCGGTCCCCTGTCCCCTCGGCCTCCGGAAGGCCATCTTCCGGTGATGGGGCGGCCTGCCTGCCACTCCGACGGCCCACCGACCCGAATCTGACCCCGGCCCACAGCTTCGCGCCAGCACCTTCGACCGAGACCCGTGACGCCACCGCCCATTCTCGCTCCGGTACTCCTGCACCTCGGCCTCCTCCTGGTGGCGGGGTGGGTGGCGTGGGGCCATCCGGCCTGGCTGGCTGCCGCCGCCGTCGTGACGGTGGTGGGGGGGAGCCTCCTTCCGGCGCGTGTCCGGGTGGCGCACTGGACGGTGGTCCTCCTGGTCCTCACCATCGTCGGGGGATTCCTCACCGACTTCCGGCTGGGCCAGATCTCCGAGGACTGGCCCCGTCGGGCGGTTCTCTGGGAGGCCGATGTCCGCGAGAAGCTCGAGCGGGAGCTCGACAACCTTCTGACCGTGGGGGAGGACGCGGCGCAACGTCTCGTTCAGGAAGTACCCATCCAGGACGACCCGCTTCCGGTGGCGCTCTCTCCGGGGCTCCGGCCCGCAGGCGTCGACGCCATCGCGGTCTTCGGTCCCGCCGGAGAGCTCATTGCGTGGGAGGGGAGTCACCAGGGACCCATTCCCCGCCCGGTTCGCCTCGGCCTCCGGCCCTACCAGTACGAGGAAGGCGCCCTCTTCGGGTACCTCTACGTGGTGCGGCCGCTCCCCGAGGGTCGGGGGACCGCCGTCGCCGCCACCCTCCTCCGTGCGGACCTGCCGGCGCTCCTGGAGGATCGCACCGCCGACTTCGTCTCCCGCTTCGGCCGGACCACCGGGGCGGAGATCCAGGTGGCGAGGGAAGACCGGGTGGAGGGAGAGAGCGTCTGGGACCTCCGCTGGGACGGCGATATCCTCTTCTCGGTGACCCTGACCCCGGCCTCCGAGGTCGAGGCTCGAGACCGGCTCTCCACCCGATGGCGGATCGGGATCGCCCTCCTCCTCCTCCTTGCCTGGGGGCTCCTCGCCTGGGGGTCGCGAGGCCGCACCGCCGGCCCCGCCGTGGCTGCCCTGGCACTGCCCATGGTGGTGGCGATCCTCCCCCTGGGAGCGCTCCTCGGGGTGCCGAGGATCTTTTCTCCAGCGGACTTTTTCCTTCCCGGCCCCATCTCCCTCACCCTGGGGGAACTCCTGGCCCTCGGGGTGGTGGCCATCTTCATCCTGGGCTTCCTGGTCCCCACCCGGCTTCCGGCGTTCCGGCCGCACTTCACTGCGCCGGTGGGGATCGGAGTCGGCCTCCTGGGGATCCACCTCCTGGGCGAGGGGGCGTCGAGGGATCTCCTCACCGATCACGACGTGCTCTGGGTCCTCTACCAGGGCACCGGAGCCCTCGCCCTGGGGGCCCTCTTCTTCCTGGCGATCCTGGCCGGGCGGAGGAAGGAGGCCGAAGGGGCGACGGGCTGGTTCGTGGGGGGGGTGGTCCTTGCGCTTCTCCTGGGGATGGGATTCGCGTGGTGGATCCGGGGCGCGGCCGAGGCTCCCCTCTGGCTCGGTCTCGCCTGGGGGGTCCCCCTCTTCATGGTGGCCCGTGGGCTGGGATCGGATACCCGATGGCGTGCCGGTGTCCTCCGCTGGGTCGGTGCCGGGACCATTGCGGTGTCACTCATCCTCCCCTTCGCCTGGGCCGACCAGATCCAGGCCCGGATGGCGGTGGCGGAGGAGCGGGTGGAGAAGCTGGGGACCCGTCCGGATCCCTTCCTGGAGTTCCTCCTCCTCCGCACCGGAGAGGAAGCGGCCCTCATGGCGGCCACAGGCCGGAATCCGGTGGAGGTCCTCTACGCCGCCTGGGTGGAGAGCGGACTTGCCCGCGAGGGGGTACCGGTCTGGCTCACCTGGTGGTCGGAGGACGGAATCGCGCAGGAGGAGCTCCGGATCGGCGTCCCGGCCTTCCGTCCGGGGATCCCCATCGACCTCCCGCTCCAGGCACGAGCCACCGGCCAGGTCGTGCTGCAACGCTTCAACTATGCCGATGCGCACTACGTGGCGGCCGCACCCGTGGGAGGAGGCGTGGTGGTCACCGCCGTGGTTCCCCCCCGCAGGGGAGTCGGGGTGGATTCACCCCTGGGTCCCCTCTTCTCTCCCGCGCGCACCGAACCGGACCCCCTGGTCCTGATCCCGGTGCTTCCGGGGGAACGCCCTCCCCCCACCGACTCGGTTCGCTGGGTGAGTACTGCCGACGGACTGCAGGGCGAGATCGAGATCGCCTATCCCAATGAGCTCTATCATGGCCACTACGTCCTCGAACTCCCCGGAGGCCTCCTCCTGGTGGCGCGAGGGACATTGCTCCTGCTGGCGACCCTCGCGGTCCTCCTCCTCCTCTGGACCGCGGGTCGCAGGCTCTCCACCGGTCCGGGCGACGGGCCCCGCAATGCCTGGGCGGCCCTCACCTCCTTCCGTGGGCGGGTGACCCTCGCCCTCTTCGGCTTCTTCCTCCTTCCCACGGTCCTCTTCGGGATGGTGGCGTACCAGACCCTGGCCGGAGCCTCGGTACGTACGGCGGAAGCCCTGGCCGCCCGCGCCGTGGATGACGCCGCCTCCTGGTTCTTCGATGTGGATGGTGCCATGGATCTCCTGGCGTCGCGCGTGGGCGCCGACCTCCTCCTGTACGAGGATGGCCACCTGGTGGGGGGCTCCATGCGCGAACTGGTGGAGCTCGGGCTCTACGAAGGGTGGATTCCCCCCGAGATCCAGCAGAGCATCGGGCCCGGAGAGGAGCTCACCGCCACCACCATGGCGACGCTGGGGGGATGGGAGTACGTGGTGGCGTACCAGCGGATTCCGGGGGGGCGGGTCCTGGCGGCGCCCTCTCCCCTCCAGGCCGGGGCCATGGCGCTTCGTCAGCGGGAGATCGCCGATCTACTGGGGTTCGCCCTCATCCTGGGCGCCGGCTTCTCGGTCCTCCTGGCCCTCGGTGTGGGTCGGGCGCTCACCCGACCGATCCAGACCCTCCAGGTGGCCAGCGAGCGGGTCGGCTCCGGAAACATGGGGGTGCACCTGCCGGAGAACCGTACCGACGAGTTCGGTTCGGTCTTCGGAGCATTCAACCGGATGGTGGACCGGCTGGCCCAGACCCGAAGGGCCCTGGTGCGAAGCTCCCGAAGGACCCGGGCCATCGTCGAAGAGGTTGCCACCGGCGTGGTGGCCCTCGATGGCGACGGCCGGGTCACCCTGGCCAATCCGAGGGCGGAGGCCCTCCTGGGGGCCCGCCTCGCCCTGAACCAGCCCCTTCCGTCCGGCGACGACGATCCGTCGGCCTCGGCCCTGCGGGAGTGGGTGGAGGGATGCCTCCGCGACGGCCTCCTCGAGGCCACGACGGAGCTCTCCATCCAGGATCGCCGGGTCAGGGTCCGGGCTCGCAGGATCTCTCGGAGTGGTGCGTCGGGAGGGATGGTGCTCGCCTTCGAGGATGTGACCGACGAGCTTAGGATGGAGCGGGTCCTGGCATGGGGAGAGATGGCGCAGCAGGTGGCCCACGAGGTCAAGAATCCGCTCACGCCCATCAAGCTGGGGGTGCAGCACATCCGGAGGGCGTGGCGGGACGAAACCGAGGGATACGACGAGATCCTCGACCGGAATGTGGAGGCGATCCTCCTCGAGATCGAGCGGCTGGCCTCCATCGCCTCCTCCTTCTCCCGCTACGCCGCACCGACCCCGGCAGGGGAGACGCCCCTGGAGCGGGTCGACGTCCGGCAGGTGGTGGGCGAGATCCTGGACCTGTACAGTGCCGGCGACGGGGGTGTCACCTTCTCGGCGGAGCTTCCCGAGGAGCTCCCTTCCATTCGGGCCCGTGCGGGAGAGCTGAAGGAAGTCCTGGTGAACCTCCTCGAGAACGCGCGGGCCGCCCTGGTGGATAGTGGATCGGTGCGCATCGATGGGGAAGTGACCCCCGAGACCCTCCGCCTCCGGGTGCACGACGATGGTTCGGGGATCAGCGAGGAGGCCCTCCACCGCATCTTCGAGCCCCACTTCTCCACCCGCTCCACCGGCACCGGACTCGGGCTCGCCATCGTGCGCAGGATCGTCGAGTCGTGGGGCGGACGGGTCCGGGTGGCGCGAACCTCGGAGACCGGTACGACGATGGAAATCGAGGTCCCGCTCTGGGAGGTGGAGCGGCGCCCGGGGGGGTAGGTCCCCGGGGCGTCGTTGAGTACCTTTTACGGGAAGGGTCCGACGTGCGACCGAATCTCAACTTGTTTCCGGGCAGGATCATGGCTCGAGTGGATCCGTATCCGCAGCACCTTCCCAATCGTGAGCATGGGCCGGCGGAGGGCTCCGGCCAGGGGCGTCCGGGGACCCTCACCCCCGAAGGCCTGGCGGAGTGGCTCGACGGCCACTCCGAACGGATCATCGAACGATGGGTCCGGGAGGTCCGGTCCCGGGATCCGGAGGCGCAGGGACCCCTGGCGGAGCTCCTTCCTGAGTTTCTGGGCCTCCTGGTCTCCTTCCTTCCCATCGGGGTGGGACGGTGGAGAGGGCACGCGAGGCCCCTCTTCCAGCAGTCGGCCGAGCTGTACGGGAATGTGGCGGCGCTCCGCGGCCTGGCCGCAGGGGAGGCGGTGGAGGAGATCCAGCTCCTCCGCGAGGTCCTCCTCCGGTTCCTCTATGCAGAGGCCCCGGAGGACGGAGATGGGGAAGACCGGAGAGGGCGCCTGAGGCTTCGGGAGCTCCTCCAGCTCAACCGCATCATCGACGAGGGAGTCACCTTCGCCAGCATCGGCCACATGGACACCCTCTTCTTCGACCTCCTCCACGGCACCGGCGTATCCACCGATCCCACCGAGGAGGTGGTGGAGGAGATCCGGAGCCAGATCCAGGGGCTCGCCGAGGACCTCGAGGCGATCCAGCCCGGCGAGGGGGCCGCCCGGCTCGGTGGCGCCAACCGGTGAACCTTCGGTGAAGGGCCTTCCCTCGGGCCCCGGCTCCACCGGAGACATGCCCGACTCCGATTTCCTCGAGGCCCTGGAGCATGCGGCGCGCTGGTCGGCACGGTACCTCCGCGAGGTGGGAGATCTCCCGGTCCTGGCCCGGACCGAGCCGGGCGAGATCCGGAGCCTGCTTCCGGACCTCCCTCCCGAGGAAGGGGTGCCCATGGATGCCATCCTGGCCGACTTCGAGGGCCAGATCCTTCCCGGGGTCACCCACTGGAACCACCCGGCCTTCCATGGCTACTTCGCCGTCACCGGTTCGGGTCCGGGGATCATCGGAGAACTCCTCTCGGCGACGCTGAATCTGAATGCCATGGTCTGGCGTGCCTCTCCTGCCGGGACCGAACTCGAAGCCCACACCCTCGACTGGCTTCGGATCCTCCTGGGACTTCCCGAGGACCATTTCGGGGTGATCCAGGACACGGCGTCCTCCTCGTCGCTGGTGGCGCTGGCGGCGGCGCGCGAAGTCGCCTATCCGGGACTCCGGGACACCGGACTCGCAGGACGCCCCCGCGGACGCATCTACACCTCGGGCGAGGCCCACTCCTCCATCGACAAGGCCGCCCTCACCCTTGGACTGGGAAGGGAGGGTGTGCGCCACATCGCCGTGGACGACGCCTTCCGGATGCGTCCCGATGCCCTTCGGACGGCGATCCGGGAGGATCGCCATGCCGGCGTTCAACCCGTCGCCATCGTGGCCACCCTCGGCACGACCTCCACCACCTCGGTGGATCCCATCCATGCGCTGGCTCGGATCGCCGCCGAGGAGGAGATCTGGCTCCATGTGGATGCGGCGTACGCCGGGCCCGTGGCCATGCTCCCGGAGCATCGCGCCCTCTTCGCCGGATGGGAGTCCGCCGACTCCATTGTCGTGAATCCGCACAAGTGGCTCTTCACCCCCATCGACTGTTCGGTCCTCTACACCCGACGGCCGGAGCGGGTCAGAGAGGCCTTCTCCCTGACCCCGGAGTACCTCCGGACCGGCGAGGACGGCGTGACGAACCTCATGGACTACGGAGTGGCGCTGGGGAGGCGTTTCCGGGCGCTGAAGCTCTGGATGGTCATCCGCTACTTCGGGGCGGCCGGGCTCCGTGAACGGATCCGGGCCCACATCCGGATGGCTGGAGCCTTCGCCGAGTGGGTGGGCGCGGAGCCCGGCTGGGAGGTCGTCGCACCCCATCCCTTCGCCACGGTGGTCTTCCGGTGGGTCGGTGGAGCGGAGACGGGCAGGGACGACGACGACGTGGACCGGCGGAACCTCGATGTGATGGAAGCCGCCAACGCAACGGGCCGGGTCTTCATTTCGCACACCCGCGTCGGGGGTCGCATCGCCCTCCGCCTCTCCGTGGGGAATCTGCGAACCACCCCCGAGCGGGTTCGGGAGAGCTGGGAGACGCTCCGGGAGGCGGCGCACGAGGTGTCGAGGGAGTAGTCTCGGCGGCCCTCCTGCGGTTCATTCCCCGGCGGCGCGCCCCCGTACCCCGAGACCGCCATCCAGGAGCATCTGCACCGCCTCGGCGAAGGAGTCTGCCCGTGGAATCGCCTCGACGATGGGAGGGGCGTGATCGGCGTGCCACGGGTCTCCGGAGTCGATCCAGATCGCCTGGGCCCCGGCCTCGATGGCCGGGTTCACATCGCTCCGCATGGAGTTGCCGATCATGACGGAATGTCCCGGGGGGCCGCCATCCACCGTCTCCACCGCGCGCCGATAGGCATCCACGTCCTTCACGGGGGTGATCACCACTCGTTGGCGGGGAACGACCTCGAGCACACCCGAGGCCTCGATGCAGTACGCCTGGAAGTCGGGGTACGACGACTGGGTGTACAGGGCGGTGGGGCAGGTGGCCACGAGCTGCCGGAGACCCTCGAGTGCACCGGGAATCAGGGGCGGAGGCGATTCGATACCGTCGGCCAGCGCCTCCAGCTCCATCGCCACATCCGGGTCCGGCGTGCGGCCTGCCTGGGAGCAGAGGCGGTAGTAGGTGTCGCGGAAGGACGCCCCGAGCCGGAAGGGCCCGAACCCCCAGAGGTCCAGGAGTTCCCTGTCGACGATCTCGTGGTGCACCGACCAGGAGCGGGCCCGGGGGAAGCCCAGGTGCTCGAGCCGGTCGAAGAGCGCCTCACGGCGCACGCGAAACCGGGGGCCGGTGGCCACCAGAGTGTCATCGAAGTCCACCATCGCCAATTGAATCATCGCGCCGTGATACCAGTGATCGGAGCGGTCGTTCCCCCGGCACGAACCTTACGGGATCCAGTGGGTACGCTGAAAAATCCTCGACTCCCCGACGGACCCGAACCGGGTCCCGTCGAAGGGTTTCGTGTGCCCGCCAGGCGGGGTTCACCCGCCTCCGACGGCCCGATGTCCGGAAGCCACGGTAATTTAACGGAATCGAGCCGGGGACCATCCTTGAGGCGAGCCCGTACAAGTAAGGACTCCTCCGGCGGAGCCGTGTGCCCTCCGGACCAGACGACCTCGCGTCCCCCCTTGCACCCTGCGGTGGGTGGGGGTGCCCAACTCGTGGATTTCATGCTGCCCAGAAGACCTTCACTCCTTCGTGTTCTGCCCGTCTTCCTCCTCGCGGTGCTCCTTCCTGTTACAGAGGAGGCGCAGGCGCAACCCGGCCCCATCGAGGAGCTGTCCCTCGAAGATGCCTTCGAGCTGGCTCGCGACTTCAATCCCGATTTTCGGATCCAGGAGTCCCAGCTCATCGGTGCCGAGATGAGCCAGAGGACGGCCTTCGGTGACCTGCTTCCCTCTGCCAGCGTCTCCAACTCTTACGGCTACCAGGCTCCCGGTGAGCGGCGGTCGGGTTCGGTGGTCCTGGGGGAACAACCCGACTACTGGAACTCCTCCTTCTCTGCAAACATCAGCTATTCCCTCGATGGGGCGACCCTGCTTCGCCCGGGGCAGGCCCGGACCGAGAGTCGGGCCACCCAGGCACAGGTGGAGGGAGCGGAACGGGGCCTCCGGGCCGAGGTGACCGATCTCTACCTTTCGGTCCTTCAGGCCGACGCCGAGCTCGTCCAGGCGCGCGAACAGCTGGAGCGGGTCCAGCTCACACTCCGCCAGGCAGAGGCGCAGGTGGAGGTGGGGGCGGCCACACCCCTGGACATCCGCAGGGCGGAGGTGCAGGAAGGCCAGGCGGAGGTTCAGGTGCTCCAGGCCCAGAACCAGACCTGGGCCACCCGGCTTGCTCTGGCGCGCACCCTGGGGATCCAGCTCTCGGAAGATGTCCGGCTGGTGACGGCCTTCGACCTCTTCGAGCCCGAACTCGAGGTGGAGGCGCTCCTGGATCAGGCGTACGAGACCAA
>SLSF01000161.1 GCA_007130605.1 Gemmatimonadota bacterium
CGGTAGTTAAGCCTCGCAGCGCGGATGGTACTGCCGGAGAGATCCGGTGGGAGAGTACGTCGCCGCCGGCCTCACATTCGACACCCCCCTGTCCAGGCTCAATGCCCGGTCCGGGGGGTGTCTTTGTTTGGGGGTGGCTCAGACGAAGGGGGCCAGGAGGCGTCGGGTGGCGTCGGCGGGATCGTCGGCGGCCATGATGGCCCCGATGACCGCGCACCCGGCTGCACCGGTGGTGGCGATGGCGCCGGCCCGCTCGGAGGTGATGCCCCCGATGCCCACCACCGGAATGGGGACCGCCTCCACCACCTGCCGGAGCCCCTCGGGGCCGATGGCCTCGCCGGCATCGGCCTTGGTCCCGGTGGGCCAGACCGTCCCGCACCCCAGGTAGTCCGCACCCTCGTCGAGGGCCCGGCGGGCCTCTGCCGGATCGTCGGTGGAGTATCCCACGAGAAAGCCCGGGGGGACGATCCGTCGCGCCGCCGCGACCGGGAGGTCGTCCGGCCCCAGGTGGACCCCGTCGGCCTCGGCGGCCAGTGCCACGTCGAGGCGGTCGTTCACGAAGAAGAGGGCGCCATGTTGGTGACAGAGTCCCCGGAGCCGACCGGCGGTGGGGAGGAGCTCGGAGGCGCTCGCCTCCTTCTGGCGGAGCTGCACCGCAGGGGCCCCCGCCTTCAGTGCCAGGCGGACCACGCTCTCCACCGACCGAGGCGCTGCCAGCCCCCCGTCGGTGATGACGATGAGGCGGAGCCTGGCCGGGTCGATCACTGGTCCCGTGAGAGGGCGTCGGGGAGTCGGTCCCACTCCCTGCGCGCCTGGACCCGGGCCCGGTTGTGCTCGTCCAGCGTCCGGGTGAAGATGTGGCTTCCGTCGGGGCGGGCGACGAAGTAGAGGTAGTCCACGTCGGCGGGGAAGAGCGCCGCCTCCACCGCATCCTCTCCGGGGGCCCCGATGGGACCCGGGGGTAGACCGGGCTGGGTGTAGGTGTTGTAGGGGTGGTCGGCCACCGAGTCGATGTCGGCGTAGAGCAGCCGTGAGCGCCGCTCCCCCAGGGCATACTGGACCGTGGGATCGGCCTGCAGGAGGTACCCGATGCGGAGCCGGTTGTGGAAGACCGCCGCAATGATGGGCATCTCCTCGGTACGTCGGGCTTCCGCCTGGACGATGGAGGCCAGGGTCATGAGCTCACCTTCGCTCCAGCCCAGCGCCTCGAGCCGCGCCCTCCGTTCGGGTGTCCAGACACTCCGGTAGCGGTCGATCATGACCCGAACCACCGAATCGAGGGGGGTTCCGGGGGCGAACTGGTAGGTGTCGGGGAAGAGGTACCCCTCGAGCCCGGGGCCCGGGAGGTCCCATCGCTCCTCGGCCTCGAGGTCCCATCCCTGGAGGGCCGCATGGACCTCGGCGTCTTCCATCTCGGTGACCTGGGCGAGTCGGACGGCGATCTGCTGCAGCGTCCATCCTTCGGGGATCGTCATGGCCTCGGAGATCATGCGCCCGGCCACCATCTGGTCCAGGATCTCGAACCAGCCGGCTTCCGCCGGAATGGCGTACCGACCCGACCGGACCCGCCGGTCGTCACCCCGCACTCGGGCCAGGGCTCGGAAGAGGATGGGGACGCGGACGAGGTCGTGCTCCACCAGGGAGTCGGTCACATGGTGGAAGCTGGCGCCACGGGGCACGGTGATCTCCACCGTCTCACCCGAAGGCTCGCCACCGCACGCGACCAGGAGAAGGAGGAAGAGGAGGAGGGCGCGCTTCATCCTTCCGACCCCTCCTCCTGGTCGAGCCAGCGCTGGAGGATGAGTGCCGCCGCACCCTGGTCGATGCGCGCCTTCTCCTCGCGCTTCCCCCTGGGGAGGCCACTGGAGCGCACCAGCGCCTCGGCCTCAACCGAGGTGAAGCGCTCGTCCACGTAGTGGATGGGGAGACCGGTCCGTCGCCCCAGGGCATCTCCGGCGCGCCGGACTTCGCGGGTCCAGTCGGACTCGCTCCCGTCGAGTTCGAGGGGAAGGCCGAGGACGAGGGCCTCCACCTGGTGGGCGTGGACCAGCTCCTCGATGGCCCGGAATGGAGGGCGCTTTCCGCGACGCCGCCGAAGGGTCGCCACCGGCGAAGCGAGGGTTCCGGTGGGGTCGCTCACGGCAATACCAATCCGTACCTCTCCGAAGTCGATCCCCATGGCCCGCACGCGATGCCCGGGGTCAGGTCTGTGCCAGGGCGGTCTCGAGGGAGGCTCCCTCGAGGAGGTGCCCATAGACCTCGTGGACGGCTTCCTCGGCACCGAAGAGGAATCGGCACGCCTCGTCGCCACGGCTTCGGCACGCCACCTCGAGGACCGCCACCGGTCCCCCGGCAAGGCGGCTGAAGAGAGAGGCGAGCACCCCCGACGAGAAGGCGCATCCGGGCTGGGTCTCGCGCCCCTCATCGTCCGCTTCCACCCAGTTGGACGAGGTGAGGATCGCCATCCCCGGGTGTACCCGTTCATGGCGGATTCCGCCCCAGCCCCGGCGGACGAAGAAGTCGTTCAGGAGGGACCAGAAGTCCGCGTCGGCCAGCGTCTCCGGCCGGGTGGCCCCGGCGAATGCGGCGAAGTCTTCCGCCACCCCCTCGCCGGCCGCGTAACCCGCCGCGTGGAGGGCGTGGGTGGCCTTGAGGGCGCCGGCCTCCTTCCGGAGGGCTCTCCGGAGGATCGTCAGCGTGGCGGCCGGAAGAACGAACTCTCCCTGTCTGGATGGTGCCTTCATTCGGGACACTCCCTGAGGTTCAATCGACGCACCGGATAATATAGCCGATTGACCGAATGGGCCACAGGTCGGGATCTTCGACCGGGTCCAGTGGTACCGTATCTCTCAAGCGGAGTACGCACCCACAGACCGAAACCGAGGTGACTCATGGAATACGATGACGATGCACGGCTCTTCAACTTCCTTTCCGGCCTGGTCTGCGGGGCGGCCATCGGCGCCGGAGTCGCCCTGGTCCTCGCCCCCGACTCCGGCAAGAAGACACGCCGGAAGATCCACCGGGCTGCCGAGGACCTGAAGGACAATGCCTCCGACCGGTGGGAAGAGGTCGCCGACGAGGTGCGCGACCGGGTCGAGGACGCGCTGAGCCAGGCGAAGAAGCGGATTTCCTGAAGCGACCGGTGAACCCCGTCCGCCTCATCGAGGCGAAACGGGACGGTGAGACCCTCGCGCCCGACGAGATCTCCGCCTTCTTCGCGGGGTACCTGGAGGGTGTCGTGGAGGAGTACCAGATGGCCGCCTTCCTCATGGCGGTCGTCCTGCAGGGCCTGGGGCCGGACGAGCTCCAGGCCCTGGTTCGTTCCATGCTCCACTCCGGTGCGGTCCTCAACCTGGCCGAGCTGGGAGGCCCCCGGGTGGACAAGCACTCCACCGGGGGAGTGGGCGACAAGGTCTCTCTCGTCCTGGCACCCCTGGTGGCCGAAGCGGGCGTCCATGTGCCCATGATGTCGGGCCGGGGGCTGGGCCACACCGGGGGCACCCTCGACAAGCTGGAGGCGATTCCGGGTTTTCGCACCGACCTTTCGCTGAAGCGCTTCCGGGAGCTCCTGGGCGCCCACCGGGTGGCCATGATCGGGCAGACCGACGAGATCGCGCCCCTGGATCGTCGCCTCTACGCCCTCCGGAGTGTCACCGGTACGGTGGCGTCGCTCCCCCTGATTTCGGCGAGCATCATGTCGAAGAAGCTCGCCGAGGGGCTCACCGGGCTCGTCCTCGACGTGAAAGTGGGGAGTGGCGCCTTCCTTTCCGACGAGACCGACGCTCGGACCCTTGCGCGCACCATGGTGGAGATCGGCGAGGGGTACGGGGTCCCGACCCGGGCGCGGCTCACCGCCATGGATCGTCCCCTGGGTCGAACCGCAGGGAACGCCCTGGAGGTGCGCGAGGCCCTCGAGTGCCTCCGGGGGGAGGGGCCGGATGACCTCCGGAGGGTTACGGTGACCCTCGCCGCCGAGATGTTCGTCCTGGCCGACCTGGACGCGACCCCGGAAGCGGGCGTGGCCCGAGCCGAGGCCCTTCTGGACTCGGGTGTAGCCCTCGAGCGGTTCCGGACCATGGTCCGTGCCCAGGGAGGGGCCCCGGAGGTGGTGGACGATCCCGGGCGCCTCCCCCGTGCACCGGTGGTGCGCGAGGTGCGGGTGGACCGAGGCCTCACCCTCCATCGGCTGGAGCCCCGAGCGGTGGGAGAGGCGGTGGTGGAGCTGGGAGGGGGGCGACTCCGGCTCTCCGATGCGGTGGATCCGGCGGTGGGCTTCGACGAGCTGGCTCCACCGGGAACACGGCTTGCCTCCGGCGACCTCCTGGGGCGGGTCCATGCCCGGAACGAGGCGGACGCCCGGCGGGGAGAGGGGGCGCTGCGGGATGCGGTGGAGGAGGAGGGGGAGGCCCTCCATCCCCTCATCCTGCCGGACTGACCCAGCGCTCGAATTCGATCCCTTCGGACTCGAAGGCTCCGGCGAGGCGCTCGGCCTCTCCTTCACCCACCCGGAGCGCCAGCCCGCACTTTGCCCTGCTCTCGGCCGGTGCGGAGCCGACTTCCACTCCGATCCCGAGCTCGTGGGCCACATCCTCGGCCCAGAGGGCGTGATGGGAGGAAGGGAAGGTGAAGGTGATCAGTCCCATGGCCAGCGCGGGGTTGTCCGGGAGGGCGCCGAGTCGTCGCACGGCTCGGTAGGCTCGGTTCCCGGAATGTAGTACTCGGTGTAGCGTCGATTCGCCGGGCACCACTGCGAGGCCAGGAGACCCGTCAGGTCGTCGACCTCTCGGGTGGTGAGTCCCTCGAGGGACCACCGCTCCGGAATGGGGACGATCCCCCCGGAATTCCCTCCATTCTCCTCGCCATGGCCCAGGTAGATCCGGCGCATGAACTCGCCCCAGACCGGGGCGGCATCGGAGCCACCGGTGGCCCCGGTATAGATCCGCTGCGGCTGGTCCATCCCGAACCAGACTGCCGCCTGAAGGTTGGGGGTGAAGCCCACGAACCAGATGTCGGTGAAGTTGTTGGTGGTTCCCGTCTTTCCCGCTGCGGGGATGTCGTAGGGCAGGTTCCCCCGCTCGGCGCCCCGGATCCCCGAGTTGGCCGTGCCCCGATCCACCACATCTTCCAGGAGATGGACCATGAGGCGGGCGGTGACCGGGTCCATCACCTCCTGGCGCTCGGGCTCCGGAGCCCAGAGGGTGTCTCCCGCCGCATTCTCCACCCGGAGGATGGGGAAGGGGCGGACCTTGGTCCCCAGTGTCGCGAAGGTCGAGTACGCCTCGGCGATCTCGATGGGGAGGACGTCGGGGGAGCCGATGGCCATGGAGGGCACCCGGTCGATCCGGGTGGTGATCCCCAGCCGTCGGGCCGTCTGCGCCACCGTCTCCAGTCCCACCTCCTCGTCGGCGAGCTGGATCGCCACCGTGTTGATGGAGCGGCGGAAGGCGTAGCGGAGGGTCATGTCGCCCTCGAAGGTGCCGTCGAAGTTGGAGGGCCTCCACTCGCTCCCGTCGGCCTCCCGACGGACCACCGGCTGGTCGGTGATGATGTGCGATGCCGGAATCCCGCTCTCGAGGGCCGCGGCGTAGACGAAGGTCTTGAAGGAGGAGCCGGGCTGACGGCGGGCCTGGGTCACCCGGTTGAACTCCGACTGCTGGAAGTCCCGTCCGCCCACCAGGGCGAGCACCGCACCGGTGTGGGGATCGGTGACCACGAAGAGACCCTGCAGGTACGGGGCGTTCCCGGGCTCGAAGTCCACATCTTCGCCCTGGTAGTCCTCATGGAGGGGGTGGGAATAGCCCGGCCGCGCCTCGATGTTGGCGAAGCCCTCCCGCATGACATCTTCGGCAATGGCCTGCATTTCCACATCGAGGGAGGTGTAGATGTTCAACCCCCCGGTGTAGAGCTGGCTCCCGAACCGCGACTGTGCGATCTGTCGGACCCACTCGGTGAAGAAGGGCGCGGTGGTGGGCGAGGTCTGTGCCCGCTGGGTGGGGAGGGGGACCGCCTGGTACTGCCGAACCTCCTCGTCGGTGAGAAAGCGTTCCACCGCCATCCGCCGGAGGACATGGTCGCGCCGGTTCTTGGAGCGCTCCGGATGGTTGAAGGGGGAGTACCCACCGGGGTTGTTGGCGATGGCCGCCAGGAGGGCCGCCTCGTCGGGGGCGAGGTCGACGGCGTTCTTCCCGAAGTAGTGCCTGGAAGCGGTCTGGATGCCCCAGATCCCGTAACCGAGATTGATCTGGTTCATGTACGCTTCGATGATCTGGTCCTTCGAGTACGCCCGTTCGAGCTCCAGGGCCACCTGGAGTTCCCGGAGCTTCCGGTCCACCGTCACCTCGTAGCCGATGGCCTCGAACATGTTGCGTGCGAGCTGCTGCGTGATGGTGCTCCCGCCCCCGGAGCGCATGGTGGCGCGGCCGACGGCAGAGAGGACGGGGCGGGGGATGGCCCGGGCGAGGAGCGCCCGGGAAATGCCCCGCATGTCGAAGCCCGGATGGCTGTAGAAGCGGCGATCCTCGATGGCGATGAAGGCCTGGGGGACATGGTCGGGGAGCGCATCGATGGAGATGGGGGTCCGACGCTGGATTCCCAGCTCGGTGATGAGGCGTCCCTCGCGGTCCAGGACCTTGGAGGTCTGCTGCGGCTCCCAGGTGTGGATCTGTGCGATGGAAGGGCAGTCGACGCAGAGGTTGGTCCAGGCGCCCCAGCCGAAGCCGAGTCCCGCCGCCACGACGAAGAGCAGGGGGACCCAGACGGCGGGAAGTCGGAGCGCCTTCCGGGTACCCTTCCACCCCTTTCGCGCCCCTCCCCGAAGCTTCTGTCCGAAACTGCTGGCCATCCGGTCGGTCCTCTATGCGTGCCACTGATGATCGGTTACGGGATCCATGAACCCCATCCGGAAGGGATACACCGGGGAGACGGGGCGGGTCCGACAATGGATGGTGGTCTGCTTTCGGTTCCCCGTCAACGGGTCCAGAGGGCGATGACACCGCAGCCGGCCTCCGGCATCCGGAACTCGGGAGGGATCGACGCCGGGTCGGTGTACACCTCGACACCCACGAGGGCCGAGGGGTGGGCCAGGTGGTCCACCCGGACTCCATCCACCGGAGACAGGCCGCCGATTCCGCGCAACTGGTCATGGGGTCGGATCGGCGCGCCGTTCAGGAAGAGCTGGATCGGACACCGCCCTCCCGCGTGCCCCGGGAGGGACCATGCCATCGTCACCAGTCGATCGGTCCGTCCGAGCCCCGGTCCATCGACCACCCGGAGGCCGGGGATCCCCTGGAGGAGGTCGGTGACCCGACCCGGGGCGCGGGCCCGGATCTCCTCCTCGGTGAGAAGGTGCCCTCCCACCGAGAGGGCCGCGCGATCCCGGAACCCCGAGATCCCGGCGCGCGGGCGGAGGGTCGCGCCACCCACTTCGAAGGGCGCCAGGACCACCGCCTGCGGTCGGATGCGCAGGGTGAGCACCAGGGTCTCGTCGGCGACGATCCGCTGCGGTTCCGACGTGGTCTCCCGGTATCCGATCCGCTCCAGGTGGAGGAGAATGGTCCCTGCCGGGATTCCGGAGATGGCGAAACGGCCCTCTGCATCGGTGGAGGTGGCAGTGACCGGACGCCCCTCCCGGTCCCGGACCTCCACTCGAACCGCGGGCACCGGTTCACCGGTGATTTCGTCGACGACCCGACCCTCCACGGCGCTCGACCTCTCCTGGGCCACCAGGCCGGAAAGGGGGAACATAAGGGCGCAGAGGAGAAGGGCAACGCGGTGCATGAGGCCTGTGTGCGGGTGAGCGACCGATGGGAGAAGTTCACCCCGGAGTCGGGAGGCTGGCAAGTCGGACCCTGTCCCAACGACCTGCATCCATTCGTCTCTACACTACAGAGATGCGGGGTATCTTCTTCAAGTGAACCGAAATCTGTACCTTGGAGTAGAGTCCCGTGCTGGAGGTGGTCCCGTGCCGACCTCCCAACCGATCTCCCGACCCAAGGACGGTGTCATGCTCACCAGAACCCCTCTGCGGCTCCTCTCGGCCCCCCTCGTGGGTGGGCTCGTGGTCGCCATGCTCCTCGCCGCCCCCGCTCCGGCGGAAGCCCAGATGGAGAACGACTTCTTCTCCGGAATGCAGACCGGCTTCGGATATGCCGGGGCCTTCCCCGATCTGCTCTTCGGTGGCGGAGTCTTCCACATTTTCCGCCCCGGTGGCTTTGGAGCGATGCTCGACTTCAAGATGAATCACGAGACGATGAAGGGGGACCGGGCCTTCACCGATGCCTTCACGGCGCGCGATGTGCCCGAGGAGCTGGGATTCGATTACGCCCTCACCGCCCGCTTCAACGAGTGGATGATCACCAATGTGGGGATCATGCGTCCCCTGACGGAGGACTTTGCGATCTTCGCCGGGGTCGCCGTCGCCTACATGGAGCGGATCGACGAGTACCAGATGTTCGGTGACGACGAAGAGGGGGGCGCCGGCGATGTGGTCATGGTGGTGAACGAGGAAAATTCCCGCTGGACCAGCGGGTACTTCGGGGGCGCCTTCCTCCGCCTGGGCCAGAATGTGGTGGTTCGCTTCGGTTACGAGGAACGCCCGAGCCAGGTGGGCATCGGCGCGTACTGGGTGCTCTCCCGGTGAGTGACGGGGGTCGACTCTCGGTACCGGAGGACCGCCTGGGAGACGGGGGCCGCGAGCCGGTCCCCTCTCCCGCGCCCGCCCGCAGGGTGGAGAAGCCGTGGGGGTACGAGGTCATCTGGGCCCACACCGACCTCTACGTGGGGAAGTCGATCCATGTGCGGGCGGGGGAATCCCTCTCCCTCCAGTTCCACGAGGAGAAGGACGAGACCCTCTTCCTCCTCTCGGGACAGCTCCGGATGCGGGTGGGGCGGGGACTCGACGCCATGGAGGAGGTGGAGCTCCAGGAGGGAGAAGCGCTCCGCATCGAGCCGGGGCTCTACCACTGGATGGAGGCCGAGACCGACGTGGTGGTCCTGGAGGCGTCGACTCCCGAGCTGGATGATGTGATCCGCGTCCGGGACCGGTACGGGCGTGCTCCCGCTCCCGATGGAGGCGACGACGGCGGATGACCTCCACGCACGGCGTCGTCCTTGCCGCCGGATCGAATCTGGGAGATCGGAAGGCGGAGCTGGCGGCGGCCATCGACGCCCTCGAGGAATTCGTCGAGATCGAGGCGATCTCCGAAGTCGTGGAGTCGGCGCCGGAGGGAGGCGCGCCCCAGGGGGACTACCTGAACCTGGTTCTCGCCGGTCGGACGGCCCTCGCCCCGGACGCTCTCCTGGGGCGAATGCTCGAGATCGAGCGGGCACGGGGACGGGTGCGAGGAGAGGTGCGGGGCGAGTCGCGGACCCTCGACCTGGACCTGATCCTTCATGGTGACCGGCTCCTGGACCGTCCGGAACTCACCCTGCCGCACCCCCGCTGGGCCACCCGCTCCTTCGTGGCGCGGCCCCTCCTCTCCATCCTCCCGGGGGGAGAGGATCCCGCCAGTGGGTCGGCTCTTGCCGACCGGGTTCCGGACGACGTCCTGGCCGATCCCGGGCTTCGATCGAAGGGGTGGATCGACCACCCGGCCAGTGGCAGTGTCCTCGTTCGCACCGGGAGCGGAGACCGGTATCCGGTCATCGTCCGGCGGGGTGCCCTCGACGACCTCCCCGGGTGGCTCGACCGTCGCCTTCCCGGGCGGGCGCACCTGGCCCTCATCGCCGACGACCAGGTCTTCGGCCATCACGGAGAGCGGGTGCGGTCACTCCTGGAGCGGGAGGGGCGGGCGGTGTCGGTCCATCCCTTTCCCCACGGCGAATCCCACAAGAATCGGGAGGAGTGGGCCCGCCTCACCGATGCCCTCCTGGGAGAGGGCGTGGCCCGGGACGGCGCGGTGGTGGCGCTGGGAGGCGGGGTCACCGGGGACCTCGCCGGCTTCGTGGCGGCCACCTACATGCGTGGGATTCCGGTGGTGCAGATCCCCACCTCGCTGGTGGCCATGATCGACGCCTCGGTCGGTGGGAAGACCGGGGTGGATGTGCCGGCGGGAAAGAATCTCGCCGGAGCCTTCCACCCTCCGGCCTTCGTTCTTGCCGATCCGGATCTCACCGGGACCCTCCCCCGCCGGGAGCGGGCGCAGGGGCTCGTGGAGGCCCTGAAGCATGGGGCGATCCTCGACAGCGCCTACTTCGAGGCCCTCCTGGCCGATGCCGGGGCGCTCCTCGACGGCGATCCCGGGGCGACCGAGGGTGCGGTTCGACGTTCGGTGGAGATCAAGGCCGGGGTGGTGAGCCGCGACGAGCGGGAGGGAGGACTCCGGCAGGTCCTCAACTTCGGCCACACCCTGGGCCACGCCCTGGAGGCGGACTCCCACTACCGGATGCCCCATGGAACCGCGGTGGCCCGGGGGATGGTGCTGGAGGCGCGGCTGGGCGAGCGCCTGGGGGTCACCGAGGCGGGAAGCGCCCACCGGATCGCCGAAGGGGTTCGAGCCCTCGAGATCGATCCGGACACCCCTCCCGTCGATGGCGCGACCCTCGAGCGGCTCCTGGGCCTCATGCGTCGCGACAAGAAGGTGCGCGGGGGCGAGATCCGCACCGTCCTCCTCTCGGAGGTGGGCCAGGCGAGCCCGGAGGACGGATGGAGCCGGGCGGTCCCCGAGACCACCCTCCGCTCCCTTCTCCAGGAGGAAACGGCGGCACCAAGGGGTGAGCGGGTTTGACCTTATCCCCCTGCCTTTCTATCCTTCCGGCGCTCCTCAACACACCGGCCCGAACACCGCGGTGAGGTCCGTCCACCCATCGACCGAGGGAGGTCACATGGCGCTCATGGAGCGCTCTGCGGGGCTTTCCGTCTCTCAGGTACTGGCGCTTTCCGCCGCCGATTCCCCCCAACGGGACTTCCTCGTTGCCGGGGGTGAGGGACACTCGTATACCCGGATCCGCGAGGAGTCCGACGCTCTCGCCGCCTCCCTGGCGAATCTCGGCATCGAGGCGGGGGACCGGATGGCGATCCTCCTTCCCGGCTGCCAGGAGTTCGTCGTCGCCCTCTTCGCCCTGGCGCGCCTCGGGGTGGTGGCGGTGCCCATCAACCCCAGGCTCGCCGAGTCCGAGATCCGCTACCTCCTCCGCCACTCCCAGGCGGTGGGCGCCGTCACGGTGGAGCGCTTCCATGGGGTCGACTACCTGGAGGTCTTCGAGGAGCTCCTTCCCCGCCTCCCCGAACTCCAGTACCTGGTCACCGTGGGTGAGGAGGACCTCTGGTACGACGACCGGATCTTCCAGTTCGAGGACCTGGTCTCCGCGGGACGGGGGCGGGAGCTTCCCGAGGTGGCCATCGACCCCGGCGAGTCGATCCTGGCCATCCTCTACACCTCGGGTACGACGGGAAAGCCCAAGGGGGTGGAGCTGACCCACCGGAACCTGATCCACGCCGCCGCGGCCACCGCCGACGGCATCGGACTGGAGCGGACGGACCGGGTCTTCGGGGTCACCGCCCTCTTCCATGTCTTCGGAATCGGGCCGGGGATCCTGGGGTGCGCCCTCACCGGGAGCACCCTGATCCTCCAGGAGGAGTTCGAGGCCGAGGAGGCCCTCGACCTCATCGCGGAGCATCGGGCCACGGTGCACTACGGCGTGCCCACCGTCTTTGCCGAGGAGCTACGGGTGCAGCGGCGTGCGCCCCGGGACCTCTCTTCCCTTCGGGTCGGGCTGGTAGCCGGTGCTCCCATGCCGGAGGAGCTGGCCCGCGAGGTGGTGGAGACCCTCTGTCCCGAACTCCTGGTGGCGTACTCCCTCACCGAGACCGCCTCGGTCCTGGCCCTGACCCGGGCCGGCGATCCCAGGGAGAAGCGCCGACTCACCGCCGGTCGGCCGGTTCGGGGGATGGAGGCGCGGGTGCTGGAGTCCGATGGGACCGTCCTCCCGGTGGAGAGCCTGGGAGAGATCGCCGCCCGGGGGCCCCAGGTGATGAAGGGTTACTACCGGCAGCCGGGCGAGACGGCCCGGGCCTTCGACGCCGATGGCTTTTTCCGCACGGGTGACCTGGGGATCGTCGACGAGGAGGGATTCGTCCATTTGGTGGGACGCCGCAAAGAGGTTATCATTCGAGGCGGTTACAATGTCTATCCCAGAGAAGTGGAAGATCGCATCCATGCCCACCCGGCGGTTCGTGAGGCTGCGGTGGTCGGGGTGAAGGACGCCGTTCTGGGCGAGGCCATCTGTGCTGCAGTGATCCCCGTCGAGGGGGCCATCGTGACGGATTCCGAGATTCGGGACTGGTGTGGAGAAATCCTCGCCGAGTACAAGGTCCCGGATCGGGTCCATTTCATGGAGGCCTTCCCCATGACCGGGACAGGAAAAATTCGAAGGGTCGAACTGGTCCGGCTGTTGGAGTCGGAAGACACGACCCGGGAGTGATGGGTTCGGAGGCTTCCCATGACCCTCCCCTCGGCGCTGCGCCGGTTCTTTTTGGCCGGGCGAAGCGAGGGGGGCGGGAGGGGAGGTTTCGCGGCCACGCATCCCTCCGGTTGCGAATCTCAATCAGGAAAACATGAATATCCCGTACATCCGTGCGCCCCACAGTGAGGGCGCGCCCAACGCTTCCGTTCAGTCGGCAGCGCCCAACGCCGCACTCCTCATCGACTTCGACAATGTCACCATGGGGATGCGCAGCGACCTCTCGAAGGAACTCAAGAACCTCCTCCAGTCCGACATCATCAAGGGGAAGGTCACCGTACAGCGGGCATACGCCGATTGGCGCCGCTACCCCCAGTACATCGTTCCGCTCTCCGAGGCCTCCATCGACCTGATCTTCGCGCCGGCCTACGGCTCGTCGAAGAAGAACGCCACCGATATCCGGATGGCCATCGATGGGATGGAGCTCGTCTTCATCCGGCCCGAGATCGGGACCTACATCCTCCTCACCGGGGACTCCGACTTCTCCTCTCTCGTGCTCAAGTTGAAGGAGTACGGCAAGTACGTCATCGGCGTCGGGATCCAGGAGTCGTCGTCGGACATCCTCGTCCAGAACTGCGACGAGTACTACTCCTACACCTCCCTCACCGGGCTCCGGAAGTCGGGGTCGGGGGGAGACCGCACCGGGCTCGACCCCTGGGTCCTGGCCGAGAAGGCGGTGGAGCAGATGAAGCGCCGGAAGGACGTCATGCGCTCCGACCGGCTCAAGCAGGTCATGCTCGAGCTCGACTCCTCCTTCGACGAGAAGAGCCTCGGCTTCAGCAAGTTCTCCCGCTTCCTCACCGAGGCGGCCCAGAAGGGCGTGCTGAAGCTCAAGAAGATGGAGAACGGCCAGTACGAGATCGCCACGCCCTCCGGCTCTTCCTCGCGGGCAGGGAGCCCGGAGCGGGAAGCGCCGAGCCGGTCCCGGAGTCGGGAGAGCCGGTCCCCGAGGAGCGACTCCAGGAGGAGCGATTCCCGGCGCTCGGAGCGGCCCTCCCGCGACGACACGCCCGCCCCGAGCACCTCCGCCGATCCCGCCGACCTCAAGGATGGCTACGAACTCCTGGTCGAGGCCATCGGCGACCTCCTGGCGGACCACGATGGCGATGCGGTGCGCGACTCCGATGTGAAGCGCCGGATGCTCGCGCTCCGGGAGTCCTGGGATGAGGCCGAGCTCGGCTTCCCCAAGTTCTCGCGCTTCCTGCAGCAGGCCCATGACCAGGAGATCATCGACCTGAGAAAGGGGCCCAACGGGAATTACGAGGTGGCCCTCGGGGCCAAGTCCCCCGGGTCGGCTCCCGAAGAGGTCTCGAAGAAGGGGGACGCTCCGGCGGCGCGCCCGGCCACCCGGACCCCGGAACCGTCGACGCCTCCCCGCGAGGAGAAGAGCGCTCCCCGGCTCCGGCCCCGCACCTCGGTGCGTCGGCGCGGTGATTCGGACGAGCCGCCGCCCCTCTTCGAGGGTCAGGCCGTGGGGGGATCGACCCGCTCCGCTCCCACGAAGCAGGCTCCCTCGACTCCGGCCCCCACTCCCTCCGGCGACGACGGGGCCCTCGACCTGGCCGACCTGGGACTTCCCACCGACCGGGACAGCGCCATCAAGTACCTGGCGAATTCGTACAAGGGTGTCGGCAAGAAGACCGCCGAGACCCTGGTGGACGAACTGGGGGACGACCTCTTTCCCACCCTGCATTCCGACCCGGACCGGGTTCGGAAGATTCTCCCCCCCTCGCGGGCCGACAAGGTCCTGGAACAGTGGGAGGCGGACCATGAGCGCCGGCAGGAGTCCGGGGGCGATGGACGCGCCTCGAAGGGCGGCGGTCGGCGGCGCGGTGGACGCCGGACCCGCTCCCGCTCCTCGCGCTGAGGGCCGATGGGTCGGTCTTCTGCCCGTGAAGTGGACGTCACGCCCCCCAGGTCGGGGGCGTGGCGTTCGTCATTTGGGGGGGGGCCGTCCAGGGAATGGTTTCGGCGCCCGGTGCCCGAGGTGGCCCGAGCCCTTCTCGGGCAGCGCGTGGTGTCGGAGGTGGAGGGGACCCGCACCTCCGGACGGATCATCGAGACCGAGGCCTACCTGGGCGAGGAGGACCCGGCATCCCACGCCGCGGTCCGGGCCGGCCGGACCCACCGGAACGCCTCCATGTTCGAAGCGGGCGGTCATGCCTACCTCTACTTCACCTACGGGATGCACTGGTGCCTGAATGTGGTCACCGGGGCCCGGGGCGAGGCGGGGGCCGTCCTCGTGCGTGCGCTCGAGCCGGTGGAGGGCCTCGAGGCAATGCAACGACGCCGGGAGGGACGCGCGCCGCTCACGGCCGGCCCGGCCCGCCTCTGCCAGGCCCTGGGCCTGGACGGGTCCCTCGACGGCCATCGCCTCGACCGATCCCCCCTCCGGATCGAGTTCGACCGGGCGGTGTCGGACGGCGAAGTGGGGGTCTCGGTCCGCATCGGGATCCGGAAGGCGACCGAGTGGCCCCTCCGCTGGTTCGTGCGGGGCCATCCCGATCTCTCCCGGCACGGACTCCCCGAGGGTTCCGCCGAAGCGATGCCTCCTTCGGTCCGTGACGCCCTCCCCACCCTTCCCCGAACCCCGGAGGACCGCCCCGAATGACTGATCCCACCTGGGTCTCGATCCTGCCCCCGGTCCTGGCCATCATCCTGGCGATCTGGACCCGACAGGTCTACCTCTCGCTGGCGGCGGGCATCTGGATGGGATGGATGATCGTCGAGGGCTGGAACCCCATGAGCGGGCTGGGGACGGCCATCGAGGAGACCATCGCGGTCCTGGCCAGTGCCGGGAACGCCAATGTGATCCTCTTCACCCTGGTCATCGGGTCACTCATCGCCACCATCGAGACGTCGGGCGGGGTGCGGGGCTTCGTCCACTTCCTGGAGACCCGGGAGTGGGTGAACAATCCCAGGCGGTCGCAGATGCTCGCCTGGATCACCGGGGTCATCATCTTCATCGAGTCCAACATCACGGTGCTGGTGGCCGGCTCGGTGGCGCGCCCCCTCTTCGACCGCTTCCGGATCTCCCGCGAGAAGCTCGCCTACATCATCGACACCACCTCGGCGGCAGTCTGCATCCTGATCCCCCTCAATGCGTGGGGGGCCTACAACCTGGGAATCCTCGACTCGCTGGGGGTGGAGGACCCCCTGGGAGTCTTCGTGGGCGCCATTCCCCTGAACTTCTACGCCCTTGCCGCCCTCTTCCTGGCCCTCGCCGTCATCATCTGGAAGATCGACCTGGGGCCCATGCGGAAGGCCGAGAAGCGGACCGCCGACGGCGAGGTCCTCTGGCCCGATGCGCAGCCCATGATCGACGAGTCCATCCTCTCGCCGGAGCCGGAGGGGCGGATTCCTCCCCGGGCCCGGAACATGATCATTCCCATCGTGGTCATGGTCCTCATGATGCCGGTGGGGCTCTGGATCACCGGCGAGGGAGACCTCCGGGCCGGGTCGGGTGCGACCTCGGTGCTCTGGGCGGTCATGTCGGCGCTGGCGGTCCTCTGGATCCTCCTCCTGGCGCAGAAGGGGAGCACGGTGGACGAACTGACCCGGACGGGGCTCAAGGGAGCCGGCGGGCTGGTGCCCCTGGCGCTGATCCTCCTCCTGGCCCTCGCCCTGGGCGATGTGGCGGGCGCGCTGGGGACCGGGGCGTATGTGGCGCAGGTGACCGAGGGGCTCCTCCCTCCGGTGATCTTCCTTCCCCTGGTCTTCCTGGTGTCGGCGGGGATCGCCTTCTCCACCGGAACGAGCTGGGGGACCTTCGCCATCATGCTCCCCATCGCGGTGCCGGCCGCCATGACCATGGGCCTTCCCCTCTCCCCCTTCGTGGCCGCCGTGCTCTCGGGGGGGATCTTCGGGGACCACTCCTCCCCCATCTCCGACACCACCATCATCTCGTCGATGGCTGCGGCCACCGATCACATCGACCATGTGCGGACCCAGCTCCCCTACGCCTCGTTGGCGGCGCTGGTGGCCACCGTGGGATTCATGGTGGTGGGATGGGGGATGGGATGAGGACCGGGCACCGGCGTTCGGGGTAGCCCGAAGCCGGCCGGAAAGGCCCGGAGCAGCAGCTGAAGAACCATCGAAGAAAAGACGAACCTGAACCGCTGGAGTCCTTTCGTGAACATCATAGTCTGTGTAAAGCGGGTGCCCGACACCGAGACCCGGATCCGGGTGGGCGGCGACGGGCAATCCATCGATCCCTCGGGAGTCAAGTACGTGGTCTCTCCCTACGATGAGTTCGCCGTGGAGGCTGCGCTTCGCCTTCGCGAGGCCAATGGTGCGGGCGAGGTGACGGTGGTGACCCTGGGCGACGACGCGTCCCAGGACGCCCTCCGGAACGCCCTCGCCATGGGAGCCGACAAGGCCCTCCTCCTCCAGGGTGAGGTCACCCAGGACGGCCTGGCCACGGCCCGGGCCCTCGCCGCCGAGATCGGGGAGCAGGACGCGCCCCTGGTCCTTCTCGGCGTGAAGGCCGCCGACGACGACCAGCAGCAGGTGGGCCCCATGCTCGCCACCCTCCTGGATCGCCCCTGTGTCACCGGCGTCTCCAACTTCGAGCTGAAGGACGGGGTGGCGGTGTGCCGGCGCGAGGTGGAGGGGGGGCACCAGGAGGTGGAGGTGGACCTTCCGGCGGTCCTCACCATCACCAAGGGCGAGTTCGAGCCCCGCTACGCCTCCCTGAAGGGGATCATGGCGGCGAAGCGGAAGCCCCTCGACAAGAAGGAGGCGGCGGTGGCCGAGTCCCGGCTCCGCGTGACGACGATGGAGCTTCCGCCCGAGCGGGAGGGAGGACGGATCGTGGGCGAGGGACCCGACGCGGTTCCCGAGCTGGTGCGACTCCTCCGCGAAGAGGCCAACGTTCTCTGATTCCGTTCCCCCACCAGGGGGACACCCGCAATCGTGATCCACGAATTCGAAGGAAGGAGCTCCTACGATGTCCGATGTACTCGCAGTCGTTGAACAGAAGGACGGTGCACTCCGGGGGACCGCTCGGGAGGTGGTGACCGCCGCCGCCGCATTGGCGGCCGAACTCGGAGGCCAGGTCCATGCCCTGGTGCTCGGAGGACCGGGGACCGCCGACGGGGTCGACGGCCTCGGGGCCTTCGGGGCCGAGGTGGTGAAGGTCGCCGAGCACGCCGCCCTCGCCGAGTACCATCCCGACGGCTATGCGGCCGTCGTCTCCCGCCTGGCCCGTGAGGGTGGCTATGGGGCCGTCCTCTTCGCCGCCACCGGCGAGGGGAAGGACCTCTCGCCCCGGGTCGCCGCCCACCTCGATGTGCCCCTGGCGGCCGATGTCACCGGTCTGACGGTGGACGACGGCACGGTGGTGGCGACGCGCCCCATCTATGCCGGCAAGGCCTTCACCCAGGTGGCCGTGGAGGCGTCTCCTGCGCTGGTCTCCATCCGGCCCAATGTCTTCCAGCCGGCCGAGCGTGCGGCTGCCGGGACGGTGGAGACGGTGGAGGTCACCGAGGACTCCTCCACCTGGCCCACCCGGGTCGTCTCCTTCACCCAGACCGGGGGAGACATTCCCGATGTGGCCGAGGCGTCGGTGGTGGTCTCGGGGGGGCGCGGGATGAAAGACCCCGAGAACTGGGCACTCCTGGAGGAACTCCGGGCCGCGCTGGGAGACGCCGCGGGGCTGGGAGCTTCGAGGGCGGTGGTGGATGCCGGCTGGCGTCCCCATGGAGAGCAGGTGGGCCAGACCGGAAAGACGGTGGCCCCCCGCCTCTACTTCGCCATCGGGATCTCCGGGGCGATCCAGCACCTGGCCGGAATGCGGACCGCGGGGACCATCGTCGCCGTGAACCGCGACGCCGACGCGCCCATCTTCAAGGTGGCCGACTACGGGATCGTCGGGGACCTCTTCGAGGTGCTCCCTCGTCTCACCGAGGAAGTCCGGAGCCTGCGCGACGGAGCCTGAGGGAGAAGTCGGAGCTGGGTGGTCGGCCCCATGTCAGGGCCGGCCGCCCAGGAAGTGGACAGGATCCACCGGACGGCCTCCCTTCCAGATCTCGAAATGGAGATTGGGGCCGGTCACATTTCCGGTGGCGCCACTGGTACCGATCCGTGCCCGGTGCTCCACCTGTGCGCCGGTGGAGACCTCGATCCGGTCCAGGTGGGCGTAGACCGAGAGGATCCCCCGGGAGTGCTCGAGCCAGATGACATTCCCGTAGCCCGACATGGTTCCGGCGAAACGGACCCGGCCGGGAAGGACGGCGTGCACCGGTGTGCCCACGGGAAGGGGGATGTCGACCCCGTGGTGCACCGAGGGAAGGGTGCCCATGAAGCGCATCCCGAACGGCGAAGAGATCTGCCCCTGCACCGGCCAGTGGGGGATCGAACATCCCGCCATGAGGAGTGCCGCCAGGAGGGTGCAGCTTCGTCCGGCCCAGCGTCGCCGGGTCGAGCGCGGACGGGGGGAGGGCATGGTCAGCGGCGAAGCGAAAGGCCGAGGCTCAGGGCCGGGACGGCGGCCCACTCCTGGTCGGGTACCGTCTGGCCGATCTGTTCGGAGCCCGCCTGCATGAAGGCTTCGGGGGTGCCCAGCTTCCAGTAGTGGACCGAGAGTTCAGCCCGGATCGAGATGCTCTCGGTGGGGATCCAGCGGGTCCCCGCCCCCAGGGTCCCCAGGAAGGACGGGCCGAAGGAGAAACGGACCGACTCGGGGATCTCCTCCTCCAGCTCATCCCGGCCACGGAAGTCACCCACCACCCCGCCTCCTGCGGTCAGGAAGGGTGCGAGGCCATGCCAGGTCCGGTCGCCGGTGAGGGTGAAGCGGAGTCGGCCCTCGATTGCCCCGACGAAGGCATCGGCCATGCCCAGGTCGTCGATGCCCTCCTCTTCGCCGGGCACCCGGATCTTCCGGTCGGTGGGGAAGAGGAAGCCGGAAACCTCCATGCCCAGGGGGCCCGAAAGGTTGTACGCGAAGCGGGCTCCCATGGCGATCCCGTCTCCCGGACCCAGCTCGAGGGCGCCCCGGTTCTCCTGGATCAACCCCGCGAAGACCCCGAATTCCCGCGGCTGGTCGATGAAGGCGTAGGGGGAGGTGATGGTCTGGGCTTCGGCCGCCCCCGGGTGGAGGACGAGGAGGAGAGGGAGGAGGAGGAGGGCAGTGGGGAGTCGGTTGCGCATGAGGGGGAGTCGGCCGGTTGATCGGGCGCGTGGCCCGGCTGGGAATCGAGGATCTGGAATGTGGCGTGCCAAGGAAGCTACCCTTCGGGGATGGGCCCCATCAAGGCGCCGGGTTTGACTCGGGCTGCCCGGGTGAACAGATTTTTACCGGGGGAGACCCCTTCGCCACGAGGTGGTAACCCGCCTCGTCCGGTCTGTTTCCCGCCAACCCGGTGTGGACGATGTCCATGAAGACCCTCCCGCTACCACTCGCAGTCGCCCTCTTACTACTCTTCCCTCTCCTGGTGGAGGCCCAGATGGCGACGGTGGTCGCCGAGGAGAATGTTCGCGCCGATCCCAATGGCATCATCATCGGCCAGCTCCACCAGGGGACCCCGGTTCGGGTGGTGGAGTCTGCCGACGGATGGAGCCGCATCACTTTCGAGGGGGTGGTCTGGATCCCCTCGCTTCAGACCCGCGACGGAGGAGAGTTCGACCTCATCGTCTCCGCCGAGGAGGGAGAGAACCTGAGGGCGGAGCCCCAGGGCCGGATCATCGGGCACCTGGGCTCCGGGACCCTCCTGGTGGAACGGGGCCGGACGCCGGGCTGGGTCGAGGTGGAGCGCACCGCCTGGATCTGGAGCGCCTCCATCGAGTCCACCGGCGAGCCGGCTGCCGCCCCGGAGCCGGCGGCCGAATCCCCGTCGGTCCCCGACACCCCTGCAGACGACCGCTGGATCCGTGCAGGCGCCGGAGGGAGCGCGGTCCTCACCGCACCCGATGGCGACACCCTGGGGATGGCGAGCGCCGGGCGGGAGCTCCAGGTGCTCAATCGCGAGGGGAACTGGGCACGGGTCCGGATCGATGGCTGGGTCTGGGCGCCGGAGGAGAGAGAGGAGGACGACGAGGAGGTGGTGCTCCGTGGCGTCTCTGCCGACGACCTGGCGGCGGAACCCGAACGGTTCCGGGGACGCGTCGTGGAGCTCGAGCTCCAGTTCATCTCGCTGGAGAGGGCAGAAGCGGTGCGGGCCGACTTCCAGTCGGGCGAACCCTTCCTCCTGACCCGGACTTCGGAACCGAGCCGGACCTTCGTCTATGTGGCGATTCCCGCGTCGGAACTCGAAGATGCCCAGCGGCTGAGTCCCCTGGCGCGGATCGTCGTGGTGGGACGGGTGCGCACGGGAGCGGCGGCCCTCACCGGAAACCCCGTCCTCGACCTCCTGGAGATGCGGACGGTCCGGGAATGATTCCGGGCTTCCTGAATCTTCCCGCAGGCGAAGACGTAGGGAAGGAAGAGCCGGACCTCGCCATTTCATCGATGAACTGAATCCTCCCACCCCGGTTTCCATGTACTGCTGGTCGTGTGGCCTCGAACTGGAACGCTCCGAGCGGGTCTGCTCCCGCTGCGGAACGGCGCGGGCGGGTGCCCCCGAAGGCGCGGCGGTGCCGGCTCGGACCTCCCGCCCCCACCATCCTCCCGCCCAGCTCCGGAGCTGTCCGGCGTGCGGTTTCCGGGGTGAGGGGATCCCCTACTTTCGTCGAGCGGGAAACCTGGCGCTCCTGACCCTGGCGGCACTTCTCACCTACCTGGTGGGAGGAGCCGTCTACTGGCTCATCAAGCGGGGGGACCGGGTCTGTCCCTCGTGCGGGCTGAACTGGGAGCGTTCCCGGCCCCTGGGGGGTGGCGGACATGGAGAGCCCTCCGAAGACGCCTCCCCACCGGCCCCGCGGAACGAAACACCGGCGAAGGTGCCGTCGGCGCCCCCCCACGAGAAGGGGCTCCCGCGGAGCGGAATGCTCCGGCGGATCACCGGGGCGCTCCTGGGCCTGCCCGCCCTCTTCTTCCTGGGCGTCGCAATCATCGAGGGCCATCCGGTTCCGGCTCTCATCGGTGGGCTCATGGGGCTCACCGGGGCCGCCAGCTTCGGGTGGGGGTACAACTCGCTCCAGGCACGGCGCGAAGCCCTCCTCCAGCGGCTTCAGCGCCGGGTCCTCCTCCTGGCGAGGGAGCGTGGGGGACGCCTCACCGCCACCGAGGTGGCCGCCGAACTCGACCTCACCCTCCCGGCGGCCGAACGGGTCCTCCTCTCCCTGGACGATGGCTTCCGGGTTCGCTCCGATGTGTCGGACGAAGGCCTGCTCTACTTCGAGTTCCCCGAGATCTACCTCACCGAGGGGGGGAATGGCAACGGGCTCGCCGGCAGGTACTGAGATCTCCCATCCACCTTCATGCAGGGCGTACGCTTCCCTATCTTTCGGGGACCACTCGCGAGGCGACTTGCGGCGACACGGCCAGCGGAAGGAGGAGAACGGAGATGCTTCGCGCCTTCACCGATCCCGAGGGAGGGGAGTGGGAGGTGACCCTCGGACGGGAGTCCTGGGGGGCCTTCTTCGCCCTCTTCGTGCCCAGGGGCAGGGTCGATGGGATCCGACAGACGCTCCTGGAGGCGGACTCGGCCGATGGCGCTTCCCGCGACCTGGCCGGAATGAATGAAGTGGAGCTCCGGAGGCTCTTCGAGCGCTCGGAACCGAGATGACCACCCGAAACGACGAATCGATGCGAGAGTTCAATGACGAGGAAGGCCGGTCCTGGACGGCGGGGATCGCCGAACGCGAGGGACTGGACTACAAGGGGCGGTTCCACCTGATCTTCCGGCCCACCGGCCAGGAGGATCCGACGGTGGGGCTCGAGGATGTGCGCTGGAACTCCGAGAAGACGGCGCTTCGAACCCTCGAGACCATGTCGGGGGTGGAACTGCGACGGCGCCTCCGCTCCGCCCGGGGGCGAGCCGAGGGCGCCTGACCCCTGCCGGACTACCGCACCCCTGCCGGGGTCAGGGCCGGGGCCGGGGCCGGAAGCGGCCGGTCGAAGTCCGAGAGGGCGATCCCGATCCGGTCCTCGATCCGCTTGGCCGACCAGGGAGAGGGGACATTGTTGACGATGATGCTGAAGAGGACCGGCTCACCCGTCACCGTTCGCACCACCCCCGAGAGGGCGGAAGTCCGATGGATCGTTCCGGTCTTGGCCCGGAGGTTCCCGGCCGCGGCGCTCCGGTGCATGCGGTTCAGCTCCCGTGCATTCCCCGCCTCGGGGAGGCTCGCCCAGAAGAGTTCGCCATGGGGGGTCCGCTCCATCCGCTCCATGGTCGCCACGAGGGCTTCCGGCGTCGAGCGGTTCTCCCTCGAGAGCCCCGATCCATCCACCACATGGACTTCCTCTTCGGCGACCCCCACCACCTCGGTGAGGTAGCGGGTCAGCGCCCGCGCCCCGCCCTCGAAGGTCCCGTCTCCCCCCTCCAGCCGTCCGAGGGTGAAGAGAAGGAGTTCTCCGTAGAGGTTGTGGCTCCGCTTGTTCAGGGTGTCCAGGAGGTCGGGGAGGGGAGGGGAACGGTGGACAGCGAGGGTCCGGGCCGGGCTCGATCCATTCCGGGCGGGGGCCGCCGAGCCGAGCCCTTCATGTTCGAGGACGGAGCGGGCGATGCCTCCCACCTGGATGCCCTGGCCTTCGAGGGTTCCCCGAAGGATGGACGCCGCGAAGGCCGGCGGGTCGGAGACGGTGAGACTCCGCCAGACATCGCCTCCACCGGTATGGATCTGACCCCGGATCTCGATGGGTTCATCGGGGTCGTCGCGCACCAGGAGGAGGGTGGGGGAGGGGCGGGACGCCACCGTCATCCCATCGTTGATGATGGGGAGATCGGCGCCTGCCGGCTGGGTGAGGATGCGAGGCGGGGCGCCGGCGCGCTCCCCGGGGCGGACCCGGAGGGTGACCACATTCTCGTTGAAGGAGAGCGCCGAGACCGGGGCGGCGAACCAGTCGTTCAGGTCGTCGGGATTCCACGATGGGCGGCGCGGATCGCCCGAGAAGAAGCTGCCGTCGCCGATGATGTCTCCCCGGATCTCATGGATCCCCTCTGCGCGGAGGGCCTCGATGAAGTGGGCGTACGCGCCCGTCGGTGCCCCGGGATTCCGGAGCCCCAGGGTGGGATCGCCGGTGCCGAAGAGGATGAGGTCACCGTCGAGGACCCCGTCCCGCACCGGGCCCCGCACCAGGAGGTAGGTGGGGAAGCGGAAGTCGGGTCCCAGCCACTCCAGCGCCGCGGCCGAGGTGAGGAGCTTCTGGTTCGAGGCGGGGGCCATCGAGTTGGAGGCGTTCAGGTCGACGAGCCGCTCACCCGACTCCAGTGAGACCGCGAGGACCGCCCACTCTCCCGATCCCCCCACCATCCGCTGGATCTCGGTCTGGAGGAGGCCGGCGCGGGCGTCGCCGCGGAGCTCGGGCCACCGGTTGCCGAGGGGCCGGGCCGAGGCGAGTTCCTCTGCCGTGGCGGAGAGTTCCCCGGGGGCGGACGGGAGCGCCGCACCCCCGTCGGCCAGGATCGCCGAGTGGGCCACCGGGTCCGTCGAGGTGGGTCCCGTTCCCGCCGGAAGGAGAGCCAGGAGTCCGAAGAGGAGGAGGCCGCTCAGCGCCAGGTATCCCGACGGGGTGCGTGTCATGGTCTCGGAGTCCGGGGGGTCAGATGGGCCAGGAGCGAGGTCGTGGCTCGAAGTCGTTCAGGGGGTCCTGGCCGGGAAGAGGCACGATCACTCCGGGATTGAAACACCCGAGGGGGTCGAAGTGATCCTTGATCTCGCGAAAGAGCCGGCTCCACTCGGGGCCCCAGATCCGTTCCATGAAGGGGGCCCGGAGACGTCCGTCGCCATGCTCCCCCGCCAGGGTGCCCCCCAGGTGGGCCACCAGCTCCACCGTTTCGTCGAGGACGCGGCGGACCCGCTGGAGCCAGTCCGGCGCCTCCACCTCGATGAGGGGGTTCACATGGACATTTCCATCGCCGGCATGGCCGAAGATGACCGCGTCGATCTCGTGTCGCCCGAGGATCTCCTCGAGTCCCGTCAGATACGCGCCCAGCCGTGACGGGGGGACCACCGAGTCCTCGATGAACTGGGTGGAGATCCGGCCGAATCGGGCCTGGCGGGCGATGATGGGGCTGGCACGATGGCGGAGTGCCCAGAGCCGGTGGACCTGGTCGGGGTCGCTCGACCCCAGGCGCCCCAGCTCCCCTGGAATCCCCATCCGGCGCCCGAGGCTCCGTGCGGCCTCGAGACCCGATTCCACCGCGTCGGTGGAGCCTTCGAACTCCACCAGGTAGAGGGCGTAGGGTGGGGCGGGGAGGTCCGCCAGGAGGGGGTCCTCCAGGAGTTCGGCCACCTCGAGAAAACGACGGCCGAGGAACTCGCACGCCACCGCGCCGATCTCCGCCACCTCGAGGGCCAGCTCCGACGCCTGGTCGGGATCGCCCACGGGCAGGAGCTGGACCCCCCGGGTCTCGGGTCGCGGCGCCAGCCGGAGGGTCGCCGCGGTGATCAGCGCCAGGGTGCCTTCGCTCCCCACCAGGAGCTGGGCGGGATCGTCGGTCTTCCGGTAGCGATCCCAGGCGTAGCCCGAGGAGTTCTTCCGGAGGGGGATCCGTTCGGGGAGGGCCCTTTCGAGGGGCGCGAGCTTGCGGGCGAGGCCCTCGAAGGGACCGGGTGCGGGATCGTTGCGCCGCGCAACAAAATGGTTGCCTGACGCAAGGATTCCCTCCAGTGCCACCACCCGGCTCGAGGTGGGTCCGTGACCGAAGGAGCGGGCGCCGGCGGCATTGTTCGCCACCATCCCCCCCACCGTGCACCATTGGGCGGAGGAGGGGAGGGCGGGAAGGGTGAGGTCGGCCGCTTCGGCCGCTTCCTCCACCTGGAGCGCGGTGCATCCGGCTTCGACCCGGATTCGATTCCCCTCCACCGGTCCCACCTGGCGGAGTCCCTCGTTCAGGGAGACGACGATCCCCGGACCCAGGTTGCCGGCGGGCATTCCGGTTCCCGCTCCCCGGGGGACGATGGAGACCCCCTCGGCCCGGGCGTACTCCACCAGGTGGCCCACCTCCTCGACGGAGCGGGGGACGGCGTACGCGGTGGGTTCGGCCCGGAAGGGGCCGGAGATCCGGCTGGCTCGGGTGTGGGCCTCCGGTCCGGTGAGCCATACCCCTCCGAAGCCGGGGGGTGGAGGAAGTGGAGGCATGGAGGGCTCAGCCGTGCGCCATGGCCTCGCTGGCGCCCCTTCGCTCGGCGGCGCAATCGGCGCAGTACCCGGTGAACTCGAGGCGGTATCCGGTGACCTGGAAGGACCCGGTGTCCTCGTGGAGTTCCTCGATCTCTTCCGCCGGAACCTGGCCGGGAAGATCGACGATCCTGGAGCAGGAAAGACAGCGGGCGTGGTGATGGGGATCGGTCCGACCGTCGTAGCGGGCGGAGCCGTCTCCATAGGTGAGCTTCACCGCGAGCCCGCAGCCCACCAGGGTCTCGAGGCTCTTGTAGACCGTCGCCAGTGAGATGACGGGGACCGCGCTTCGCACCTGCAGGTAGACCTCGTCCGCGGTGGGATGGCTCCGTGTGGACGCCAGGAAGTGATAGACGGCGGCACGCTGCTCGGTGAACCGCTGACCATTCGCCTCGAGGGCCTCTCGGAGGATGTCGTCGGTCGATCGGGGCTGAGTCGCCATGGAACTCCCGAATCCCACAGGGGGAGAAGGTGGCTGGAACGCCCGAAAGTTAAGAGCGATCGGAAAGCCGTGTCAATCCGGGAAGAGGCGCCGATCCAGAGAGCCGTGCCCGGGGCGGACCCCTTTTTCGCACCCCATTGGAACCGAGATGATGCTCAAGGATCAGGGGCCCATCGAGACACTCGAGCCCCTCGTGGAGTCGATCCGGGACGGAGTCGAGTCTTCCGGCTGGACCCTCTCCGGCCTCCAGAAGACGACAAGCCGGGAATTCGAGGGGCGCTGGTCCGGGGAGTCCACACGGAGCGCCTACCTCTTCTTTCACCGGGTCGACCTCCCCGAGACGATCTCGGTGGAGGCCTTTGTCGACGAGACGTCGCGGGGACTTCGCGCGAATCTCTCCCTGGTGGTGGAGGGGCCGCCACTCCGGGAGATGGGCGAGATCCCTCCCATCCTTCGGCGGATCTCCAGCGCCGTGGGAGAAACCCTGCCGGAGGGGTATCGCACCCCTCTGGCGCTCCGGGTGGGGCTCTCCGATTCCGATGCCGAGCCCGAAGACGCCAGCGTCCAGCTCCGGGTGAAGCTCAATGCACCCCAGGTGGCCATGAAGGCCGGGAAGTCGGCGATCTCCGCTCTCGCCTCGGCCGCCGTCGTCGCCTTCGAACACCTCCTGGAGCGCCCCGAGATCGCCGAGCTCCTCCCGCCGGTGGTGGACTGACCCCCTTGCCCACCGGAGGGCGCACTTCTACTCTCGCCACTCGTCCACCTCCGCCCCCCAACCGCCGGCCTGCCCATGGACCGTGACACCTTCGACGACCTCCTCCACGAAGAACGGACCTTTCCTCCCCCGGCGGACTTCGCCCGGTCGGCGCATGTGTCGGACGAGGCGATCCATGCCGAGGCGGCCGCCGATCCCGAGGCATGGTGGGCCCGGTGGGCCGAGGAACTCGACTGGTTTCAGCGCTGGGAGACGGTGCTGTCGTGGGATCCGCCCAAGGCGCGGTGGTTCGACGGAGGGACCCTCAATGTCTCCCACAACTGTCTCGATCGACATCTGAAGGGAGCGAAGCGGAACCAGGCGGCCCTCATCTGGGAGGGGGAGCCCGGAGATACCCGCACCTACACCTACTGGGATCTCCACCGGGAAGTCTCCCTCTTCGCCAACGCCCTCAAGGATCTCGGGGTGGAGCGGGGCGACCGGGTGGCCATCTACCTTCCCATGATCCCCGAGGCGGCCATCGCCATGCTCGCCTGCACCCGGATCGGAGCGATCCACTCGGTGGTCTTCGGCGGCTTCTCTCCCGCCTCGCTGGCCGACCGGATCAATGACGCCCGGGCAAAGGTCCTCATCACCGCCGACGGGGGGTACCGGCGGGGGAATGTGGTGCCCCTGAAGCGGAACGCCGACGCGGCCCTCGAACACACCGACTCCATCGAGCACATGGTGGTGGTGGCCCGGGGGTGGAATGTCTCGCGCACCACCCGGACCACCCTGCAGCCGGGGCGGGACCACTGGTACCACGACCTGGTGGCGGCGGCGGACCCGGAGTGCGAACCCGAGGCCATGGAGGCCGAGGACGAGCTCTTCATCCTCTACACCTCGGGAACGACGGGGAAGCCCAAGGGGGTGGTCCACACCACCGGGGGGTACCTGACCCAGGTCTACGCCACCACGAAGCTCGTCTTCGACCTGAGAGACGACGATGTCTACTGGTGCACCGCCGACGTGGGGTGGATCACCGGCCACTCGTACATCGTCTACGGCCCCCTGGCCAATGGCGCCACCATCCTCATGTACGAGGGCGCCCCGGATTTTCCCGACCGGGGGCGCTTCTGGGAGCTCTGCGAGAAGTACGGGGTCACCATCTTCTACACCGCTCCCACCGCCATTCGCGCCTTCATGAAGTGGGGCGACGCGTGGCCCGAGAAACACGACCTCTCCCGGCTCCGACTCCTGGGCACGGTGGGTGAGCCCATCAATCCCGAGGCGTGGATCTGGTACCACGAGACCATCGGGGGCGGACGATGTCCCATCGTCGACACCTGGTGGCAGACCGAGACCGGCGGGATCATGATCACCCCCCTGCCGGGGGTCACCACCACCCGCCCGGGAAGCGCGACCCGCCCCTTCCCGGGGATCGCCGCGAAGGTCCTCACCGGAAAGGGGGAACCCTCACGCTCGGGCTACCTGGCCATCACCAGGCCATGGCCCTCCATGCTCCGGACCATCTGGGGCGACGAGGAGCGCTTTCGCGAGACGTACTGGTCGCGGTGGGAGGGGATCTACTTTCCGGGGGATGGCGCGAAGCTGGGCGCCGACGACTACTACTGGATCCTGGGCCGGGTCGACGATGTCCTCAATGTGGCCGGGCACCGGATTGGCACCATGGAGGTGGAGAGTGCCCTCGTCTCCTACCCGGGGGTGGCGGAGGCCGCCGTCGTGGGGCGCACCCACGATGTGAAGGGCCAGGCGGTGGCCGCCTTCGTGACCCTCCGCGACGGGAAGGAGCCCTCGGACGAACTCCGCGCCGCGCTCCGGGAGCATGTGGCCGAGGCCATCGGGGCCATCGCCCGCCCGGAAGACATCCTCTTCACCGCCGATCTCCCCAAGACCCGCTCGGGCAAGATCATGCGGCGTCTCCTCCGGGACATCGCCGAGGGAAAGGCGCTGGGAGACACCACGACGCTGGCGGACCCCGAGGTGGTGCAGAAGCTCAAGGAGCGCTACGAGGCCGACGAGGTCTAGACTTCGTCGGCCAGGGGGTCCGGCGGGGAGGGCCGGCGGGGTGTGCCCGGCTTCGTCTTCACCGCCTTGGCGGGGATGCCCACATGGACCCTGGACGGCTCGGTGTCGCGGGTGGCCAGCGCCATGGCGCCCACCATGGAGTCGTCGGTCACATGGACCCCGGCCAGGACGGTGGCGTGGTAGGTGATCCGCACCCCGTCGCCCAGGATGGTCCGGGGTGTCGCCACCATGGCCGGGTCGTCGATGTCGTGGGAATGGGAGTAGATGTTGGCGAAGTCGGAGACCGAGGTCCGGTTCCCGATGCGGATCCCTCCCCGGTCATCCAGGAGGACATGGCGATGGATCACCACGTCGTCACCCACCTCCAGGTTGTACCCGAAGGAAAACTTCACATGGTGGAAGGCCTTGAAGTTTCGCCCGCACCGGCGGAAGATCCGGCGGGCCAGGATCCTCCGGAAGCGGACCCCCAGGTGGACATTCTCACCCAGCGGGCTCTTGTCGAACATCTCCCAGAGCCAGAGGAGGGGCTTCACCCGGGCGTACCGCTCCAGGTCGATCTCCTGGTAGTATTCGGGCTCCAGCGTCACATTCCGCGGATCCATCTGGAGAAGGGCGATCCGGGCCTCCTGGGGGAGCTCGGCCGGGTCCCCATGGGCGAGACCGGGGTAGTAGATTCCGGTGAGGACCTCTCGACAGAGTTCGTTCCGGTCGCAGTCGGGTGCGTCGAGCCGGGCGTCGAGGTCGTCGAGCCAGGCATCGTACGCTGCGAGGGTCTCCTCGGGAAGTTCAACCGGGCGGAGCGGATAGTGGTTCATGGGCGGGGTGGGGTGGATCGGATCACGGAAACTATATACTCATGGGATTCGTCGGTGGAGAAAAGGGGAAAGGTGCCGTACCATGAATGACGTGCTCAGAAATCGCATCCTCCGGAAGCTCGAGAGCCTTCCGGATGCACAGATCTACCAGGTGCTCGACTACATCGAGTTCCTGGAGTCCCGATACAACCGGGGGGTGCCCGACGACGCCACCGCGCTGCAGAAGATCGCCGAACGCTTCGAAGACGGCCTCCGGAAGCGGACGATGAATCCGGCGAGCCTCCGGGAAGCCTTCCAGATCATCTCCGCCGCCGACCGGGTCCTCTCGTCGGTCTCCACCGCCGGCCGACAGATCCTGGACGATCTGCAGGCCCCCGTGGACCCCGATGCCCGGCCCTCTTCCCGCGAGGATTCCGGTTCGGGAGACCCCCCTGGCGACCCCCGTCCGCCCCGGGGTTGACACCTCCTGCAGGAGGCCGGTACACTTTCCCATGAAGCCGGCCAGAATCGAACCGTACCGATCCCCACGCCTGCCGCGATGAACCCCCGAGAGGGGGCTCACAGCGGCGGGCGTTCTGCGTACGTGGATCTGGTGACAGCCGCACATCCTATCCCGGAGGCACCATGGCGGACGACTCCCGCCACCGCTCGAAGATCGTCGCCGAATCCCTCACCTTCGACGATGTCCTCCTCCTGCCCGGTCATTCGACGGTCCACCCGAAGGACACCGGGACCCGGACCCTCCTGACCCGGGAGGTCGAGCTCTCGATCCCGCTGGTGACGGCGGCCATGGACACCGTCACCGAGTCCCGGATGGCCATCGCCATCGCCCGTGAAGGCGGAATGGGGATCATCCACAAGAACATGCCCATCGAACGGCAGGCCGAAGAGGTGGACCGGGTCAAGCGCTCCGAGTCGGGGATGATCCTGAAACCCATCACCCTGGGGCCCGACGCCACCCTCCGGGACGCCCACACCCTCATGTCGCGTTTCTCCATCTCCGGGGTGCCGATCGTGCGGGAGGATGGGATCCTGGTGGGGATCATCACCAACCGGGACCTGCAGTTCGAGGGTGAGCTCGACCGCAATGTGCGTGAGGTCATGACCGGCGAAGGGCTGGTGACCGCTCCCGTGGGCACCTCGCTGGAAGAGGCGGAGCGGATCCTCCACCGGAACCGGATCGAGAAGCTCCCGGTGGTGAACGACGACGGGACCCTGGTGGGCCTCATCACGGTGAAGGACATCGTGAAGCGGCGCCAGCATCCCGACGCCTGCAAGGACGAGCGGGGGAGGCTCCGGGTGGGTGCGGCCGTCGGCGCCTCGATGGCCGATCTGGAGCGGGTTCGCGCCCTGGTGGAGGCGGGGGTCGACGTGGTGGTCATCGATACCGCCCACGGGCACTCCGAGGGCGTCCTCAGCGCCGTGGCCCGCACTCGCGAGGCCTTCCCCGAGGTCCAGCTCATCGCCGGGAACATCGCCACCGCCGAGGCAGCGAAGGCACTGGTGGAACGGGGGGTCGATGCCGTGAAGGTGGGGGTGGGACCCGGATCCATCTGCACCACCCGTGTGGTCACCGGGATCGGGGTGCCCCAGCTTTCGGCCATCATGGATGCCGTGGAGGGTGTGGATGGCGCCGTACCGGTTATCGCCGATGGCGGGATCCGCTTTTCGGGCGATGTGGTGAAGGCCCTCGCCGCCGGCGCTCACACCGTCATGATGGGGTCCATGTTCGCCGGCACCCGGGAGTCGCCGGGGGAGTCCTTCCTCCTGGAGGGCCGCCGCTACAAGCTGGTGCGGGGAATGGGATCGCTCTCGGCCATGGAGGAGGGCTCGGCGGATCGCTACTTCCAGGAAGGGGAGTCCGATGTCCGCAAGCTGGTGCCCGAGGGGATCGAGGCCCGGGTCCCCTACAAGGGACCGGTGGCCGACACCGTCTTCCAGCTGGTGGGAGGGCTCCGGTCGGGGATGGGGTACGTGGGCGCCGCCGACCTGGAGGAGCTCCGCTCCAAGTCCCGCTTCTGCCGGGTCACTCCCGGGGGACTCCGCGAGTCTCATCCCCACGATGTGACCATCACCCGAGAGGCCCCGAACTATCGTCTCTGACGACTCCGACCTAAATTGAAGGTCTTCTCCCTTTCCGAACGCTGACCTGGAGCCCATGGACGTCGCGAGCCTCGAACCCAGACTTCTCCTCGGCCCCGGCCCGTCTCCCGTCTCCGAGCGGATCCGGACGGCCATGGCCCAGCCCACGCTGGGTCACCTGGACCCCCAGTTCCTCGCCCTCCTGGACGATGTGAACGCACGGCTCCGGCTCCTCTTCGGGACCCGGAACCGGACCACCTTCCCCCTCTCCGGCACCGGATCGGCGGGAATGGAGGCGGCCATGGTGAACCTCATCGCGCCCGGCGACCGGGTCCTGGTGGGGGTGAACGGGGTCTTCGGGACCCGGCTCGCGGAAATGGGCCGCCGGATGGGCGCCGAAGTGGTGACCATCGAGGCCCCCTGGGGGGAGCCGATCCCCGAGGAGCAGGTCATCGAGGCCCTCCAGGCGCACCCCGATGCCCGTCTCCTGGCCATCGTCCACGCCGAGACCTCCACCGGGGTGCACCAGCCCCTGGCCGAGATCGGGCGCTTCATGCGCGACGGCGAGACCCTCCTGGTGGTGGATGCGGTGACCTCGCTGGGGGGGACCCCCGTGGAGGTGGACGCCATCGGGATCGACGTCTGCTATTCCGGAACCCAGAAGTGCCTCGGCGTGCCTCCCGGGCTCGCTCCCATTACCTTCTCGGAGCGGGCACTGGAGCGAGTGCGGACCCGGGGAGGCCCTCCCACGTCGTGGTATCTCGACGTTTCGCTCATCGCCGGGTACCTGGGAGCGGAGCGGCGCTATCACCACACGGCGCCCATCAACCTCATCTACGGCCTCCACGAATCGCTGGTGGAGATCGGCGAGGAGGGGCTCGAGGCCCGCTATGACCGACATGCGGAGGCAGGGGCCCTTCTTCGCGACGAACTGGGGGAGCGGGGCTTCACCCCCTTCACCCGGGAGGGAGCCCGGCTCCCGCAGCTCACCGCCCTCCATCTGCCCGATGGTCGCGACGAGGGGCCGCTCCGGAAGCGGCTCCTGGAGGAGCACGGGATCGAGGTCGGGGGGGGACTGGGGCCGGTGGCGGGGAAGATCTGGAGGATCGGGCTCATGGGCGAGGGTGCCCGGCCCGAAACGGTTCGACAACTGGTCGACGCCGTCGATGCAATTCTGGATGGAGGATAGACATGTCCGACACGATCCGCAGGTGCACAGCATGAGGGGGGCTTCGGCCCGACTGCTTCTCGGCGGGATGCTGGTGGCGGCGGCGGCGGGATGCAGTCGTGTGGGTTTCGATGGCGGGCCCGAGGCGCCGTCGCCCGACGCCGGAACCGAGACCGTCGTGCGGACGCCCAGTGCCGCGGACCGGATCGAACGGACGGTCGCACCCACCCGGGTCCTCGACGAGACCCCCCTGGAGGTGGAGGGGGCGGATCCCCTCCTCTACTCCATCGTCCGTGACGACACCCGCCTCACCGAGCGGGTCGACTACTGGATCGACTTCTGGACCTCGCGGGGAAGCGGTCATTTCGGTCGCTACCTGGAACGGATGGCCCGGTATCATCCCATCGTGGACCAGGAGCTGAAGGAACGGGGGCTCCCCCTCTCGCTCCGGTACCTCCCCGTGGTGGAGAGCGGGTACCACCTGGGCGCAGTGAGCCGGGTCGGTGCCACCGGGCTCTGGCAGATCATGACGCCCACGGCCCGCGACCTGGGCCTCTCGGTCTCGACCCTGGTGGATGACCGGCGGGACCCGGTGGCCTCCACCCGTGCGGCCCTCGACTACCTGGAGCAGCTCCACCGGACCTTCGACTCCTGGTTCCTCGCCCTGGCCGCCTACAACGCCGGGCCGGGCCGGGTCGCCGGGGTGATCCAGAGGCACGCACCGGCCGACACGGAGCTGGCAGGGGACGCGCTCTACCTCTACCTGCGGCCCCACCTCCCGGCCGAGACCCGCGAGTTCGTGCCCCGCTTCTTCGCGGCGGCCGCCATCGCCGGTGACCCGGAGCGCTACGGTTTCCAGGTCCCCGCCGACATCCCGCACCTCGCCTTCGAAGAGGTGGAGGTCCCCGACGCCACCTCCTTCGATGTCCTGGCCGAGGCGGCCGGGGTCGACGAGGATGCCATCCGGGAGCTGAATCCCCACTTCCTCAGCACCTTCACCCCGGTGGGCGAGGCCCGGGTGGTTCGCCTTCCCCCGGGAACCGGTGAGACCTTCGAGACGAACTTCGCCATGATCCCGCCCGACGAGCGGATCCGCCTCCTGGAGCACCCGGTGGGCCAGGGGGAGACCCTGACCCACATCGCCCGTCGGTACAGTGTCTCGGTGGCGGACCTCCAGTCGGCCAACGGGAGCCTCGACCCCCGACGGCTCCAGGTGGGACAGCGGCTCATCGTGCCGGTGGCCGGGGTCCAGGCGACCGCCTCCAGTGGCACCACCCTGGCGGGTGCCGACGACACCTCCGGCCCCGCAGACGCACAGAATGGCGGGGCTGAGATCCAGCCCCATCGGGTCCGGTCGGGCGAGAGCCTCTGGACCATCGCCCGGGCCTACGGGGTCACGGTGGCCGATCTCCGCCGGTGGAACAACCTCTCGGAGAATGCCGTCCTCCAGCCCGGGGCCGAGCTCATCGTGGGCAGCGGGACGGCGAGCCAGGGGGCCCGGGCCTACACGGTCCGGGCCGGGGACACCTGGGGTGGGATCGCACAGCGGTTCGGGGTCCGAAGCGCCGACCTCGCCCGGGCCAATGGCCGGACCACCGGCGAGGTGATCCGGGTGGGAGAGGAACTCAGGATTCCGTGACCCTCCCGGAGCGTCAGCTCCGTGAGTGAAGGAGCGCGCCGTTGAGGGCGCGCATGAGCCCGGTGAGGAGGAGTTGGGGATTCACATTCCCGGCGGCCTCCTCCCGGGCTTTCTGTACCGCGGCGACGGCGCGGGCGGGACCGGCCGGGTCCAGGGGGAGGCGGTCCGGCTGCTTCATGAGCCAGTCGGCGGCGTCGGCGTTCAGGATCGAATCCCGGTGTCCCGACGCGGCGGCCCCCAGGTCCCGGAGCCAGATCTCGAGGGCCGAGAAGAGCTCGGTGAGGGTCCGGGCCCCCGAGGGTGAGTAGGTCAGCGCCCGGAGGAAGCGGGCGCCCGGTTCCGGCTGGAGTGCGGCCCTCAGGAGGTGGAAGGCATCCTGCCGGATCGCCTCCAGAGGGCCCGGATCGCCATCATCCGAGAGGAGGCCGAGGGCCCGTCCCAGGGAGCCTTCCGCCAGCCGTGCGGCCCGCGCCGCCTCCTCGGCCGGGGCGCCCACTTCGTCGGTGAGCACCTGCTCCAGCCGGCTCTCATCGAGCCCGGTGAGATGGAGGGCGGTGGAACGGGAGCGGATGGTGTCCAGGAGCCGGCCGGGCTCGCTGGAGGTGAGGACGAACCAGGTCCCCTCCGGAGGCTCCTCGAGGATCTTCAGGAGGGCGTTGGCCGCCTCCTGGCTCGCCTCCTGGGCCACCAGCTCCTCGGCGTCGGCAAGAATGAAGAGCTGCTTTCCCCCGGGACCCGCTCCCTTCATGGCGCTCTTGCGGAGGTTCCGAACGGTGCCCAGGTGGAGCCCCCGGACGATGTCGTGGCGCCGTGGACGGTACGGGGTCCTGCGGGCCTCCTCGATCCACTGGATCCGGGCGTCTTCGAGGGCCTCGGCGTTCCGGTCGCGGCTTCCACGGGACCGGGGGCGCTCGAGGGGCATGTACCAGTGGATCCCGGAGTGCTCGATTCGGCGCGCCAGCCGGCATTCGCGACAGCGGCCGCAGGGGCCCTCGCTCCCCGGTTCGGTGCAGACCACGAGCTGGCCGATCCAGTGGGCCAGCCGCTGTTTCCCGATCCCCGGGCGGCCGTGGAGAAGGAGGGTGCGGGGGAGGCGACCCCGTTTCCACGCCGTGGCGAGGGCGTCCCGGGCGTTCTCATGCCCGTGGAGGGGGGGGAGCCCCGAGTCCGGCGTCGTCTCGCTCACTCCTCCCGCTCCCGGAGCCATTCCAGCGGGTCCACGGCCACCGGCATCCCGGTGTCTCCCGGCGCCCGGATCTGGAACTCCAGGTGGGGGCCCTCCGGCGTGCCGCCACCGCCCACGGTGCCCACCACCTGCCCGCCCCGGATGGTCCGGCCCTCCACCACGCCCACCTCCTCGAGGTAGAGGTAGAGGGTGTAGAAGCCATTTCCATGGCTCAGGATGACGGTGGGTCCGTAGCCTTCGAAGGGTCCGGCCAGGACCACCGTCCCGTCGCGCACCGCGTGGACGGGGGTGCCGGTGGCGGCCCGGATCCCGATCCCGTTCCAGCGGAGTACCGTGCCATTGGGGCGCCGCTCCGGACCGAAGCGGTAGACCAGGTTGCCCTCCACCGGCCAGTCCAGGACGCCACGGTCCACCGCCGTCAGGGTCGCGGAGGGGATCTCGTCGGCCCTGCCCTCGGCCTCGCGGCGCCGCTCCGCTTCGAGGCGACGGCGCTCCAGGTCGTCGACCATCCCCGAGAGCCGGCCCTCGTCGGCTTCGAGCTGGTCCATCCGGCTCATGGCCTGACGCTCCTGGCTCCGGAACTGGGTGAGGGTCTGCTGGTGCTCGGTTTCCACCTGGCGGAGTTCGGCGACCTCGCCCAACTGCTGTTCCCGGAGTCGCCGGAGCTCGGTGAGGCTCGCCTGGAGGTCCTGGTTCTGGGCCTGGAGCGCCATCTCGAGCTCCTCGATACCACTCATGAGGGAGCGGTCGTACGAAGCCATCATCTGGAGGTAGCGGTACCGGTTCAGGAGGTCGACGAAGGAGTCGGCGCCCAGGAGGACCCGGACGGTGAGGAGGGGCCCTCGCTTGTAGATCTCGCGGAGGCGGACATTCAGCACCGCCTGGCGCTCCCGGAGGCGCTCCCGGGTCCGGAGGAGGTCGCCGGTGGTGGCCTCCGTCTGCTGGGTCATGGCGTCGACCTGGAAGTCGATCTCGGCCAGGACGCTGCGCGAGGCGGAGATCTGACGTTCGATGTTCTGGAGTTGTCCGGAGACACTCTCCACCCGGGAGCGGAGGGCCCGCATCTCCTCCTGGAGGCGCTGGCGTTCCGCCCGAATCTCTTCCAGCCGGAGCTGGCTCTCCTGGATCTCTCGCCGGATGTCCTCCACCTGCTGGGCCTGGCTCGGCGCCGGAGCCCAGAGCACCGAGAGGACCAGGAGTCCCACGATTCCAAGCTGGATCCGGTCCCGTCGCATGGTCAGACCTCCCGGAGGTAGCGGCGAACGGCGAAGGCGGAGGCCAGGACCCCGAAAAAGGCCCCGGAGGCGATGCCCAGGAGGACCCACTCCCACGGGATCCAGTCGAGGCGGAAGACGGCTCTCGAGACCAGCGCGTGAGAGACGAAGACCAGGACCGAGGCCAGGATCCCACCCATGAGCCCGGTGAGCGCTCCCTCCAGGAGGAAGGGGCGGCGGATGAAGCCATTGGTCGCTCCCACCAGCCGCATCACATGGATCTCCTCTCGCCGGGCGAAGATGGCGATCCGGATTGCGGTCCCGATGATGAGGGCGGCCACCACTGCGAAGGCGCCGCCCAGGATGGTGGTGGCCAGGGCCCCGATCCGCTGGAGGAGGTGGAGGCGGTCGACCCACTCCTCCCCATACCGGACATCCTCGATGAAGGGATAGATGGAGAGCCGGTCGGCGATCCGTGCCGTGACATCGGGGGTTCGGAAGCCGGGCGCCAGGCCGATCTCCAGCGACGCCGGAAGGGGGTTCACCTCCATGGCGGCGAAGAGGTCCTCGAATTCGGGGAGGTCCTCGCGGGCCACACGAAGCGCCTCGTCCTTCGAGACATGGTGGATGGACTCCACCTCCTCCATCTCCATGAGGTCTTCCCGGGCCAGGTCGATCTCTGCATCGCGAGCATCGTCACGCATGTACGCTACCACCTGCACCCGCTCCTCCACCCGGGAGAGGGCCTCGTGGAGGTTGAAGGTGACGACGGCGAAGAGACCCACCACGTAGAGAGCCAGCGCCACCATGGCCGCCGAGAGGGCGGTGAGGAGAGGTGCGCGGCGGACCGCGGCCATCGCTTCGCGCATGGCGTGCATGGTCAGCCTCCACTCCGGCCGGCCGGGGCCGGAGCCGCCGCCGAGTCGAAGACCAGGCGTCCCTCGGAGAGCTCCAGGGTCCGGATCTTCGGATAGGCCCGGATCATCTCCAGGTCGTGGGTCGCCATGAGGATGGCCATGCCCGAGGCGTTCAGTTCGCGGAAGAGCTCCAGGATTCCCCGGGAGGCCCGTTCGTCGAGATTTCCGGTGGGCTCGTCGGCCAGGAGGACCGGAGGGTCGTTCACGAGCGCCCGGGCGATCGCGACCCGCTGCTGCTCCCCGCCGGAGAGCTCCTCCACGAAGGCCCCTCCCTTGGCCGAGAGCCCCACCTGGGCCAGGAGCCGGTTCGCCCTGGGAAGGATCTCGGTCCGGGAGCTTCCGGTGACCTCGAGGGCGAACTCCACATTCTCGCGGGCGGTGCGGCCCGGGAGGAGGCGGAAGTCCTGGAAGACGCAGCCGACCTTGCGGCGGAGCTTCCAGATCTCCCGATCCGACGTCAGTTCGGAAGAGAAGCCGCAGACGCGCACCTCACCCGAGGTGGGCCGGTCCGCCATGTGGATGAGGCGGAGGGTGGTCGACTTTCCCGACCCGGAGTGTCCGGTCAGGAAGACGAACTCCCCCTTCCGGACATGGAGGGAGACGCCGTCGAGCGCACGCCCACGGCGGGAGTAGTCCTTGGTAACCTCGGTGAGCTTGATCACGGGCGGCAGAGTCGTCCGTTGGAGGTTGGGGGCGTCCGCAACCGACCCAATCTACCCGCTGGAGCGGCGGGATGTCAAAGGCTCGACTACATTTGTTTCCCCTTCCGTAGGGGCCGGGACGTGCCGGAGCCCCGGCCCTGCGCGGCGGGCGAGCCTCAGGGCCTCCAGGGTCGATTCGTGGCGCGCTCGACCGGTTCCCACCAGGTCGAAGGCCGTGCCATGGTCCGGAGAGGTGCGGAGGAAGGGAAGCCCCAGGGTGACATTGACGCCCTGACCGAAGGCCAGGGTCTTGAAGACCGCCATCCCCACATCATGGTAGGGCACGACGACGCCATCGACCCGTCCTCCGGTGAGTTCCAGGAAGACGGTGTCGGCGGGCATGGGTCCCTGGAGCCGGAGCCCCTCCTCCCGGAGGGCCTCCACCGCAGGGGTGAGGACGCGGGCCTCCTCGTCGCCGAAGAGCCCCGAATCGGAGGCGTGTGGATTCAGGGCGCAGAGGGCGAGGGTCGGCACCGCGATCCCCCATCCCCGACGGAGGGCATCGTCGAGGAGTCGGCACTGCGACACCACCACCTCGTGGGTGAGCCGGTCCGGGACTTCGCGGAGCGGCAGATGGGTGGTGGCCAGGAGGATCCGGATGGGGCGGTCGAAGACCGAGGACTCCGCCGCCATCAGCATGCCCACCTCGCGGGCCCCGGTGAGGGACTGGAGGAATTCGGTCTGACCCGGAAAACGGGCGCCTGCCCGGTGGAGCGACGGCTTGTGGACGGGGCCGGTGACGAGGGCGTCGGCGCGACCCTCGAGGCAGAGTCGCGTGCCCTCCCGCAGTGCCTCCACCGAGATCCGGCCCGGAGACTCCGGGTGGGCGTCGTGGGCGCCCAGGCCGCGATACGCCATCCGTGAAGCGTGGGGGGACCGGGCGACCATCTCCCCATGGGCATCGGCGCCGAAGAGGGTGACCTCCACCTCGGGGGCCTCGGCCAGGAAGGTCCGGAGGGCCGCCTCGGTGATCTCCGGACCGATCCCCCGGGGATCTCCGAGGGTGACGGCGATCCGGAGAGGCGGAGTCATGAGCGGATCAGATCCGGATGTCGACGTAGGTCCGGGCTCGGAGCCGGTTCATGAGGCGCTCCTGGAACTTGACGCCCCGGAGATGCTCCCGGATCTGGTCACGGAGGTCGTCCAGAACAAACTCCCCGGCCTCGCGGATGGCGACCACCTCGATGACGGCGATCATCACCCGCACACCCGCCTCGTCCAGGGGCAGCTCGATGGGACCGGCCACCGTGCCCGGCTGGGCGTCGCGGAGGGTATTGGCGTACTGGGGCGGAAGTTCGTCGAGCTGGTCGACGGGGACATCGAGGGAGTCCGGGAATCGATCGATGGAGTGCTCCCGACTGAACTCCCGCATGGAGGTCCCGGCCTCCACCGCGTCGCGGATCTCTGCAGCGCGCTGACGGGCACCGTCCACATCGAGTTCGGCCCCGATGAGGATGTGGCGGATGAGGCGCTCGGGACCCCGGACCCGGTCCACACGGATCAGGTGTGCGCCAAAGCTCGATTCCACCGGGCCGATGATCTGTCCCTCCCGGATGGAGAAGGCGGCGTCCTCGAAGTCCTGGTCCAGGTCGGATCCCTGTCGGAACCATCCGAGCTCTCCTCCCTGCTCCCGGGATCCGGGGTCTTCGGAGAAGCGCCGGGCGAGTTCCGCGAAGCTCTCGCCCTCCTCGAGCATGCCCCGGATGCGCTCGATCTCGGCGATCGCCTCCTCCATCGAGCTCTCGCTGGGGCGGGGCTGGACGATGGCGTGCCGGAAGCTGATGGAGGCCGGCCGCTGCTGGAGCATGGTCCGCTCCTCGTCCCAGAAGGCCTCCACCTCGGATTCATCGACGGCCATCTGTCCCGCTTCCCGACGCCGCGCTTCGATGAACTGCTCGATGAGTGTGGCCTGTCGGATCCGGTCCCGCTCATTGGCCCGGAAACCGGAGTACGACTCGCCCCGCTCCTCGATGGCGGCCCGGAGGTTGTCCTCGCCCTGGAACTGCGCCACCAGGCTCTGCCACCGCTGCTGGAAACGGCGGTCCACCTGATCCTCGGCGAGGATCACCGTGGTGTCCGACAGGGCCGCCTGGAGGAGGAGCTGCTGGTCGACGAGACTCTCGAGGATCTCGCGCTCGACGGCCCGAAGTTCGTCGGGATCGGAGGGGAGGTCGCGTCCCTGCTGCTGGAGGACCGAACGCTCCTGCTGGAGGAGGTCCAGGACCTGGCTGTAGAGGACCACCGAGTCACCGACGACGGCGGCGACCCGGTCCACTTCCTCACCCATGAACTCCATGGGGGCGGGCATTTCCTGGCCCGGGAGGTCCTGCCCGGCGAGCCCGAGGGGAAGGAGGAGGGAGGTGAAGAGTGCGATGCCGAATGGGGCGCGCATGGGTCGTCCGTGGGTCGGGGGGTGCGGGTAGATCCGATGTGCAGATAAACCGGACGAGGAGGAGGGGTTCCGGCCCCGCCGGGGGCCGGAACCGCGCACCTCAGTCCTCGCTGTCCGGGACCTCTCCTTCGGGGACCCCCTGCGTGTCCATCATCTCCTGGAGCTGGTCCATGTCGAGGGGAGGCTCCTGCATGGTGTCCGGATCCTCACCGCGGAGTTCGGCGACCCGGGCCACAACCGCCTCGACTCCGGCTTCGGAGACGGCGGCGCCGAAGTGATCCCGGAGTGGGAGGGCCAGGAGGTCGAGGGGATAGACATCGGCCTCGCCTTGGACGATCTCGTCCATGAGGACCAGGAGTTCCTGCCGGATCGTCTCGTTGAGTGACTGACCCTCGGCAGGGGAAAGCCCGCTCAGACCCAGGATCTCGGCTAGTTCACGGTACTGGGCCAGGAGCTCCTCGCGAAGTGCCTCCAGCTCGGCGGGATCCACCTCGAAGCCGCGCTGGCGGGCCTCGCTCACCAGGAGTTCGCGACGGGTGAGATCGCGGAGGAAGGATTCGAGCTGGTCGTCCTCGGCCATCCAGACCTGCTGGCGGAAGTCGGCGGGCTGGTTCATTACGTACCGGTGGAACTCACCCCTGGTGTAGCTTCCCCCGTCGTACCGGGCCAGGGGCTGGCCCTCCTGTCGGGAGGAGAGCGATCGGCTCCCGAGCTCGGCGATCTCCCGCATGCTCTCCACGGCGTCGTCCTCGATCTGGATGTTCGCTCCCTCCTCGATTCCGGCGATGAAGATGGATTCGGCCTGCGCCGTCCGCTCCATCTGGACATCGAAGCGGAGTTGCTCCCGGATGTCGTCGAGGGGTGGGAACTCCCGGTCGTCGAGCTTGATCACATGGAGCCCGAACTCCGACTCCACCACGTCACTCACCTCGCCCACCTCGAGACCGAAGGCCGCCTCTTCGAAGGGGGGGACCATGGTGCCCCGGCTGAACCAGTTCAGGTCGCCGCCCCGCTGGGCGCTCCCCGGGTCGTCGGAGTAGGTCTCCGCCAGTGCAGAGAAGTCGTCGCCGGCCAGGGCACGGTCCCGGAGCTCCTCGGCGAGGGCTCGGACCGAGTCCCGCTGGTCCGGGGTCGCCCCGTCGGGATAGAGGAGGAGGACATGGCGAGCGCGTACCTGTTCTCCGGGCCGATCGGCCTGGTAGATGGCTTCGAGCTCGTCGTCGGTGACCTCGGGGTCCACCTCGATGACCTCGTCGCGGAGTCGCATGACCAGCTCCTGCGTCTCCTCCTGTTCCAGGATTCCGGAGAGGTCGATCTGCTCGAGCCTGCCCTCTTCGTTCACGGCCAGGGCCAGGAGGGTGTAGTCGACCCAGAAGTCGGCCAGGGCCTCGACCACCGGAGCGTCGTTGGGCAGTCCCTGCACCGGCGCGAGGATCTCGGCGGCCTCTTCGATCCCCAGCTCGAGATCGCCGGCCCGTGCCAGGGAGTCCGATCCGATCCGGACATCGCCGCGGTCACAGGCGACCAGGAAGAGGAGGAGCAGGGTGGAGAGGATGGCGGTCGTGCGACCCATGACATTCGTCTCGTTCAGTAGGGTGAGGAGATCCCGGGGGGCGTACCCACCGGGATCGGGGTTCAGGAGGCCTTGGCCCGCGCCTCGATCCACGCCTCCAGGGCGCGGATCAGTGTTCGTGTGAGCGGTTCGGCTCCCATCTGCTTGAGGCCGAGGGAGAGGGGCACCATCCGGCGCACCGTCACCTCCACCTGTCGTTTTCGGAATGGCTCTTCCAGGAGGGCCATCCGGGGATTCGCGGCGGGCCGGAAGTTCAACCGACCCTCGCGCCCACGCAGGAAGATCCGCTCGATCCCCAGCTCCCGCCCGAGGATCCGGAGGAGGCGCGCGTCGATGAGCCGCTCGACCTCGTCGGGCAATGGCCCGTAGCGATCGACGAGCTCCTCGCGGAGCGATTCGGCCTCCTCTCCACCCTCGAGTCTGGAGAGTCGACGGTAAAGATGCAATTTCTGGCTCGAATCCGAAACATACCCGTCGGGGAGGTAGGCGGATCCGCGGAGGGAGACATCGGGCTCGGGAAAGGCCTCCCCCTCCTGCTCCTTTCCAAGGCGGAGCCGTCGGACCGCATCCTCCAGGAGCCGGAGGTAGGTGTCCATTCCAACCGCATGGGCGAAACCGGACTGGCTCGCTCCCAGGAGGTTTCCCGCCCCCCGGATCTCCAGGTCGCGGAGGGCCACCTGGTAGCCGCTCCCCAGCTCGGTATACTGCTCCAGCACCTGGAGCCGCTGCCGGGCATCGTCGGTGACCGACTCGGGCACCACCAGGTAACAGTAGGCCCGGCGGTCGGAGCGCCCCACCCGCCCCCGGATCTGGTAGAGCTGCGCAAGCCCGAAGCGATCGGCCCGATCGACGATGAGGGTATTGGCGTTGGGGACATCGAGGCCGTTCTCCACGATGGAGGTGCAGACCAGGATGTCGGTGGCCCCCTCGATGAAGTCCCGCATGACCACATCGAGCTCGTGGGAGCCCATCTGGCCGTGGGCCACACCCACGGTGGCGTCGGGGGCGAGCCCCCCCACCCGCTCGGCGATGGAGTGGATCGTCTCCACCCGGTTGTGGAGGAAGAAGACCTGGCCTCCCCGATCCAGCTCCCGCCCCATGATCTCGGCCAGGAGACCATCGCTCCACGGGATCGACTGGGTCTGCACCGCCAGCCGGTCGCGGGGCGGCGTCCGCATGAGTGAGAGATTCCGGACCCCCGAAAGGGAGAGCTGGAGGGTCCGCGGGATGGGAGTGGCGGTGAGGGTGAGCACATCCACCGAGGCCCGCAGCTTCTTGAGCCGCTCCTTGTGTTTCACCCCGAAGCGCTGTTCCTCGTCGATGATGAGGAGTCCCAGTCCCTTGAAGCGCACATCGGAGGAGAGGAGCCGGTGGGTTCCGATGACGATGTCCACCTCGCCGGTCTCCAGCCCGATCCGGATCTCCTCCTGCTCCGCCGGTGTCCGGAAGCGGGAGAGGGCCTCGATGCGGACGGGGAAGTCGGCCAACCGTTCCCCGAAGGTCCGCCGGTGCTGCTCCACCAGGATGGTGGTGGGGGCGAGCACCGCCACCTGCCGATCGTCCTGGACCGCCTTGAAGGCCGCCCGGAGCGCCACCTCGGTCTTGCCGAAGCCCACATCTCCGCAGAGAAGCCGGTCCATGGGCCGGGGCGACTCCATGTCGGCCTTCACCTCGCGGGTGGCGCGGGCCTGGTCCGGGGTGTCGCGGTAGAGGAAGGAGGCCTCCATCTCTCGCTGCCACCGGGTGTCGGGCGAGAAGGCGAAGCCCTCCATCATCTCCCGTTCGGCGTAGAGCTGGACGAGTTCCTGGGTCATCCGCTCGATGGCTTCCTCGGTCTTCCGCCGGAGGGTCTTCCAGCGCTTTCCCCCGATCCGGTGGACCGTGGGAGGATCGGCCTCGTCGGTCTCGCCGACCCACCGCTCCACCAGGTCGAGGCGGTAGATGGGAACCCTCAGGACCTCGCCGCCCGAGTACTCGATGGCCAGCACCTCGAGGGACTCTCCCGCCACCTCGATCCGTTCCAGCTCCCGGAACCGGCCGATGCCGTGGTCCAGGTGCACCACGTAGTCACCCGGAGTGAGCTGGGCCAGACTCTCCAGGGCGACGGCGCCCCGGAAGCGTCGTCCCCTGCGGACCCGTCTCGATCGCCGGAAGATCTCGTGGTCGGTGAGGACATTCAGGGGCGGAGAGGCGCTCGGGATCCGAAAGCCCCCCTCGACAGTCCCCACCCCGATCTGGATCCCCCGGGGCCGGGGGGAGGACTCCTCGAGGATCTCCTCCAGCCGCTCGGCCTGACCATCGTTGTCGCAGAGGATCACCGTGGCGGCCCCGCGGGACGCCTCCTCCCGGAGGAAGTCCACCAGGCGGTCCATCTTTCGCTCGATGCGGGGGGGTGGAAGGGTGTCGAGGATCACGTCGCCCGGACCGTCCTCCAGAAGGAGGAGTTCCGGATGCGCCTCGAGGGTCCGGACCGCCGCTTCCACCGGCTGGAGGATCCGTTCCACCGGAGGGAGCGTCTCGCCCCCCTCGAGGCGGTCATTCCGGATCTCGGTGGCCTGGGACCAGGTCCGCTGGAGGGTCGGGTCCCACGAGCCGGATCCGAAACGGACCACCACCGCCTCGTCGGGGAGGACCTCGAGGAGGCTCCGGACCGCTTCGCCCGATCCCTCCTCCGACGGGGACTGGAGGGTGGGGGGGAGGAGGTTCACCCGCTCCACCTGCGAGGTCGAACGCTGGTCCGATACGTCGAAGTAGCGGATGGAAGTGATCTCGTCTCCCCAGAATTCGAGGCGGATGGGATCGGGGGAACCGAGGGAGAAGACATCGATGATCCCTCCCCGGACGGCGAAGTGGCCCACCTCCTCCACCAGCGCCACCTTCTCGAATCCCATGACTTCCAATTCCTCCACCAGGAGCCCGAAGCCGATCTCCTCGCCGGCTTCCAGTTCGAGCCGGAGGCGGGCCAGCCGCTCGGGGATCGCGATCCGCTCCTGGAGACCCCGGGGCGTCGTGACGAAGAGGCGCGCCGTGCCCCCCAGGAGGGCCTCGATGGCCTCCACCCGGAGACCCCCGATGCGGGGATCGGTCTCCTCGTTGAAGAAGAGGACCTCGCTCTGGGGAAAGAGGGGAGCCCGGTCCTCTCCCAGGAGGGAGGTGAGATCCGCCTCGAGGCGGACCGCCTCGTCGGGGGAGTCGGCCACCGCCACCCAGAGGTGTCCGGGGAGCGCCTCGTGGAGGGTGGCCAGAAGTGCGGATCCCGCGGATCCGGTGAGACCGGTCACGGTCCGGCTCCGTCCCGGCTTCGGCGGATCGGAGAGGAGCGACTGGAGGGCGGGGGTGGCGCGGAGCGCTTCCACCACCGTATGGGGGCTGGGGGTCACGTGGGTCGTGCGGGAAGGAGGGGCGAGGGTCCGGGGAGCCGTGGCGATGTCAGGACCGTCTCGAGCCGAGGGTGCCCGGCTCGGACGGCGAGGACAATGATACCGCTGCGGAGCGGTTCGCGGCACCGGTCCGCACCAGGATCCCCTCCACGAGGAGGAGGAGGAGGGCGCCGAGGAGGAGGGCGGTGGCGACCTCCCGCCCCCTTCGTTCCCCGCCGAAGGGGTCGGTGTGCGCCCCCGGGTCGTCGGCCGCCGTGACCCCGGAGGGCCAGTGGCCCGCCATCGTCTCGAGGGGGGTCGACGTCAGCTCTCCCACGGCTTCCCGGGGCACCTGGACCGCCTGGGAGGCCTGTCCCCGGCCCCCGGAATCGAAGATCTCGTAGTGGCCGGGGATTCCGGTATCGTGGAAGCGCCGGAGGCCATCAACGGCGATCCGCTGGCCGTCGGGACGCTGGACGGTGGCGGCTCCCGGCGGAAGCTCCATGGCGGTGCCGGCCCGGAGGCCCAGCCCCTCGCGGACCTCTCCCGCCCCCCAGGTGGGGGGCGCAAGGAGTCGGTCGAGGAAGGGGATCATCGCCGCACTGAGGGGGAGGTCGGTGAAGGCCGGGTCCAGAGGCGACCCCAGGAGGCGCACCGGAGAGCCGTCGGGACTGTCCCCCCGGACGAGCCAGGGATCTCCCCCCGCGGTCCCGAGCTCGACTCCGGACTCGCCGGGTGGTCCCACCAGGAGAGTCCGATCGGTCACCTCCACCTCGCCCAGGCCGGCGGGGAAGCCGGGAGCGGGGGCCAGGACCCGCCTCGCATCCCCTCCTCCGGCCTCGACCCGCCACGGGAGCCCCACCGTCTCCAGGCTCCGGTTGAAGGCCGGAAGGAGGGAGAGGTCGCCGGGGGGGAGGAGGATCCGAAGGACCCCCGGGTCCACCGCGGGGATCTCCGGAGCGGTGTGAAGGACCACCTCGGCCCCGGTGGTCACCCGGACGATCCGGCCGGCGTCATGGAGGGTCTCGAGGGCGTCCTCCAGGTAGGGGTGGAGGGGATCTGGGGTGGCCACCCGGGGTGCCGAGCGGAGGTGGACCACGAATGGACGTCGATCGTCGGTGCGGAGGGCATCGGGGTCGATCTCGGCGCTTCCCACCAGGACCCCTTCGCCGAAGGGGGGCAGCTCGAGGCGCACCCTGCCGGTGTCGTCCGTGCGTCCCGCCCCTGCCAGTTCGTCGTCGATCCGGATTCGGACGGGGATGTCGGCGACCCCGGTCCCGGCCAGGTGCACGGAAATGACCAGGGGCTCCCCTGCCCGCGGGACGAGGCCGTCTCCCACCTCCACCGAGGCGATGCCCCGGTTCTCGGGGAGGTCCACGCCGGAATTCACCAGAAGGACCGACACGCCGGGAGGCTCCGGCGGGCTCGAGTCCAGAAGGGTCTCCGCAACCCCCGTGGTGAGGACGATGATCCGCCGGGGGCCCTCCGAAGTGCCCTCCAGGAGGGCATCGGCCCGCTCCACCACCTGGGCGAGCCGGGGAAGGACCCCGGTGGACTCCAGGCCACGGAGAGCATCCACCGCTTCGGTGGGGGAAAGGGGGAGTGCGGGGCGCCATGGCTCCCCGGCTGCGACGATCCGGACCCGGTCGAGGGGTCCCAGGGCGGCAAGCGATTCCTCGCCCCGCCGCACCAGGTGGTCGAGGAGGGTTTCGGTTCCCACCACGGCGCCCGAGTGGATCCCGTTGTCCACCACCAGCACCACCTGGGCAGGGGGGTGTAAGCCACCCCCCACGGGCAGGACCAGGCGGGCGCCCGCCAGGACCAGGAGGAGGATGATGGCGCACCGGACCAGGAGCAGGAGGAGTTCCCGGTACCGGAAGCTCCGGCGTTCCGCCTCGACCGAGCGCACCAGGTAGCGGATCGCCGGAAAGGCGTGGGTGCCCGGGTCCCGGCTCCGGTGGAGGTGGAGCCAGAGGGGGACGACGAGGGCGGCCCCGGCCAGGAGGAGGAGGGGAGCCAGAACCGTCATGTCATCGCCGGCTCCGACTCCGGAGGAGGGCCCGGAGGGCGGGGGCGAAGGGCTCCGAGGTGTCCACCTGGAGGTAGTCGATCCCCGAGGGGACGAGTGCGCGGCGCCACTCCTCCACGGCTTCGGTCACCGAACGGCGGTAGGCCTCGCGTACCGCACGGACCTCCACCCGGACCTCGTCGCCGGTCTCTGGGTCACGGAAGCGCCGGAGTCCCGAGCCCTCCAGCTCGCGCTCCCCCGGATCCAGGAGGTGGACCGCGATGACCTGGTGCCCCCGGTGGGCCAGGTAGCGGAGTGCCGAGGCGGTCTCCCCGGGGTCCATGAGGAGATCCGAGACGAGGATCACCATCCCGGCGCGCCGAAGACGGAGGGCGGATTCCCGCAGGGGAAGGCTCGCCCCGCTCCGGCCTCCCGCCTCCACCTCGGCCACCCGACGGAGGAATCGGCTCTCGTGCCGACCTCCGCCTCGGGCCGGGAGCCACTCGCGGACCTCCTCGTCGAAGGGCCCGAAGCCGACCCGGTCCCCCTGGCGAAAGAGGAGGAGCCCGAAGGCGGCGGTGAGCAGGCGGCCGTACCAGAGCTTGGTGGGGAGGTCGTCCGGCCTCGAACTCCACTCCATGGAGGCACTCACGTCGAGGAGGAGGTAGGCGCCCAGGTGCGTGTCCTCGTCGAACTGCTTGACGAAGAAGCGGTCGGAGCGTCCCACCATGCGCCAGTCCACCTGACGGAGGTCGTCTCCCGGCCGATAGGGGCGCAACTCGGCGAACTCGCCCGAGAGTCCATGCCGAGCGGAGCGGTGCATCCCGAGGAGGAATCCCGAGACGACCCGGCGGGCGAGGAGGTCCAGGGGACCCAGTGCCGCCAGGACCTCCGGGTCCAGGAGGTCGCCGCGGCGCGAGAGGGGAGAGGTGGCCATGGGTCGGGTCAGGGCATGCCGAACCCGACATGTACCGAGAAGGTATCGAAGTCTCCCGTCGTGTACCGTCCGCTCAGATTCATGAAGAGGAGCTGGAGCCGGAAACCGGCGCCCAGCGAAGTGGTGGTGTCCAGGTCCGAACGGAATTGGACCGGGGTTCCCGACGCGGGCAGCCCCGGCGTGCCATCGGGATTCTCCACCTCGTAGGTGACATCCACCGTGGCGGACCGGAGCCCCGCGGTGCCGAAGACCGAGAGGGGGCCCACCGTGCGGCCGACGGAGAGCCATCCCTCCGAAGCACGGGCGTCGAGAAAGTCCCCCACTTCGAGGTCCTGCCGACCCACACCCACCGAGAGGTCCACCGGTGAGGCGAACCACTGGCTCACCATGTGCTGGACCCCCCATCCGGTGGCGCCCACCCGTCCGATCTCGTCATTGATCTCCACCCGGGGGAGGTAGCGCGCCGAGATCTCGGTTCCGAAGCCCACACCGACGGAGAAGCTCAGGATCGCCGTGGGCACCACGCTCAGGTCCAGCCCCTCGGGAAGGGCGATCCGGTAGTCGTCGGGATTCTCGCCGGCCTGGAGGAGGGCTTCGCGGTATGCCCCGTCGGGCTCCAGGCGGATTCCCGCTCCGGAGCCGACGGCGGAGGGGGTGCGGAGCGATCCGTCCACCGGGCGGAGGGGGTCGGTGAAGACCTGTTCGGGGACACCGGGGGGAGCCCATCGCAGGGTATCGGGAAGGACTGCCAGGAAGCTCCGGGCCGATTCCCCGGGTCGGGCTCCATTGACCCGGATCCCCAGATCGAAGGAGAGGAGCCCCCGGACCCGGGCGGCATCGAAGACCCCTCCCGTAAGGGCGAAGGTCATGCCGTCGGAGAGGGGGCGAAGGTAGCCCTCGGCATTCTCGCCCACCAGGGCACGGATCTGCTCTTCGGCGGACTGGCCCAGGGCCGGGACCGCGTCGAATGCCGTGATCGCCACCAGGAGGAGTGTGGCGACCGCGCCTCCGCGGAGCGTCCCATGGACGCGGCCCGGGCTCGAATCGGAATGTGGCGACATGGTCCGAATCTCTCCGTCCCGTTTGCGGAACCGTGCGGGGAGCAGGGTGGAGTGGATGGGCCGCCGTCCAACGGCCTTTCTGAATTAAAGGTCGCGGGCACCGAAGCGCCATCCCCCGGTCTCCGATTGATCCCCGCTCCCACTCCGGGTTATCTTCGGGTTCGAGACCGACAGTCCGCCGTCTTTCTCCCCCCGGGTCCCGTGCGCACCGACTCCATTCGAAATTTCTGTATCGTCGCCCACATCGACCATGGGAAGTCGACCCTCGCCGATCGCCTCCTGGAGGCTACCGGGGCTCTGGACTCCCGCGCCATGCGTGCGCAGGTTCTGGACTCCAACGAACTGGAACGGGAGCGGGGGATCACCATCAAGCTCCACGCGGTGCGGATGGACTACCGGGCACCCTCGGGGGAGACCTTCCAGCTCAACCTCATCGACACCCCGGGGCATGTGGACTTCACCTACGAGGTCTCTCGCTCCCTGGTGGCGTGCGAGGGAGCGCTTCTCATCGTCGACGCGAGCCAGGGGATCCAGGCCCAGACCCTCTCGAACCTCTTCCTGGCCCTCGATGCCGGGCTCGAGATCATTCCGGTCCTGAACAAGATCGACCTTCCCGGGGCCGAGCCCGAGCGGCGCCGCGACGAGCTCGTCGACCTCCTCGGGGTGGATCCCGACACGATCCTGGTGGCAAGTGCGAAGGATGGCGTCGGGATCAAACCGATCCTCGAGGCGGTGGTGGAGCGGGTGCCCCCTCCCACCGGAGACCCGGAGGCGCCCCTCCGCGCCCTCATCTTTGACTCCCTCTACGACAAGTACCTGGGCGCGGTCCCCTCCATCCGGGTGGTGGACGGGACCCTTCGCCCGGGAATGACGGTGGGGTTTGGAGCCCATGACGAGGAGTACGAGGTGTCCGAGGTTGGCTTCCAGCGGCTGGAGCGGATTTCCGTCGATGCCCTGGGACCCGGCGAGGTGGGATACCTGGTGGGGGCCATCAAGGAAGTCTCCCACACCCGGGTGGGAGACACGATCTTCGACGCCGAGAACCGGGCCACCGAGCTCCTCCCGGGCTACCAGGAGGTCCGGCCCATGGTCTTCGCCGGCCTCTATCCCACCGACTCCGACGAGTACGAGGACCTCAGGGAGGCGCTCGAGCGGCTGAAGCTCAACGACGCCGCCCTCCAGTACGAGCCCGAGACCTCGGCAGCCCTGGGCTTCGGTTTCCGGTGCGGCTTCCTGGGACTCCTCCACATGGAGATCGTCCAGGAGCGCCTGGACCGGGAGTTCGGGGTGGAGCTCATCACCACCGTCCCCAACGTGAAGTACGAGGTGAAGCTCACCGACGGGAGCGAACTCACCGTGGAGACGCCCACGAAGCTCCCCGACCCCGGCCGGATCGAATCGGTGAGCGAGCCGGTGGTGAGCGCCCGGATCATGTGCCCCGCCGAGTACATCGGGAATGTGCAGAAGCTCGGGCACGAGCGACGGGGCATCTTCAAGGGGATGCAGTACCTGGATCCCCAGCGGGTGGAGATCGAGTTCGAACTCCCCCTGGCCGAGATCGTCCTCGACTTCTACGATCGGCTGAAGAGCGGGACCCGGGGCTATGCCTCCTTCGACTATGAGTTCAAGGAGTACCGGGTGGACGAGCTGGTCCGACTCGACATCCTCGTGAATGGAGACCCCATCGATGCCTTCTCGGTGATCATCCACGTGGACAAGGCCGAAACCCATGGCCGGAGCCTGGTGAAGCGGCTCCGGGAGCTCATCCCTCGCCAGCAGTTCGAGGTGGCGCTCCAGGCCGCCATCGGAAACCGCATCGTGGCACGGGAGAGCGTGAAGGCGGTGCGGAAGAATGTGACCGCCAAGTGCTACGGGGGTGACATCACCCGGAAGCGGAAGCTCCTGGAACGGCAGAAGGAGGGGAAGAAGCGGATGAAACAGGTGGGCTCGGTGGAGATTCCCCAGGAGGCCTTCCTCGCCGTCCGCTCCCTCGGCGAGTGACGGTGGGCTGTCGGCTGGGGGTGGTGGGAACCCTCGTCTGGGACACGATCCACCGGCGGGATGTCCGCGAGGCACCGGTGGAGGAGTGGGGCGGCATCGGTTACGCCCTGGAGTCGCTGGTGGCCTCTCTCCCCGCGGGGTGGGAGATCGTGCCCCTGGTGAAGATCGGGGCCGACCTGGCGGAGCCGGCCGGGCGCTACCTCTCCACCCTGCCCGGCGTGATCCCCGGTCCCGGGGTGCGAACGGTTCCCGAGGCCAACAACCGGGTGGAGCTGAACTACTCGGAGGGGATCCGGCGTTCGGAGCGCCTCTCCGGTGGGGTCCCTCCCTGGGCGCCGGGGGAACTCCCTCCGCTTGTCTCCGGGTGCGACGCCCTCTATGTGAACTTCATCTCGGGATTCGAGATGACCCTGGAGTCGGCCCTCGAACTGCGGGACCACTTCCAGGGGCCCATCTGGGCCGACCTCCACTCCCTCTTCCTGGGGGTCGACGAGGAGGGTCTTCGGATTCCGAAGCCCCTCAACCGGTGGTCGGAGTGGTTCCGGGCCTTCGATGCCGTCCAGGTGAACGAAGATGAGTTTCGCCTCCTGGGCTCCGGGGGCGGCGACCCCTGGACCCTCGCCGCCCGTGCGGTGGGCCGCGATCTGCGGCTCCTGGCGGTGACTCTGGGGGAGCGGGGTTCGGCGTGCGTGGTCGAGGAGGCGCTCCCCGCCGATCCCTTCCGGTGGGCGCGCGAACGGCCGGCACTGGCGCCGAACCGTCCGGCCCGTTCCTTTCGGGTCGAGGCGGAAGCGGTGGAGGAGGCCACCGATTCCACCGGCTGCGGCGACGTCTGGGGGTCGACGACCTTCGCCCGCCTCCTGGCCGGGGACTCCCTCGAGGAGGCCCTCGCACAGGGAAACCGGATGGCGGCACGCAATGTGACGCACCGCGGCGCCCGGGGCCTCCACCACCATCTGACGGGGGGGATCGCCCCGGGGAGTGAGCCATGAGGGTGCTCGACCTGCCGCAGAGCCTGGACTACCGAAGTGTCGGGGAGGTCATGGAGCGCGCGGTGGAGTGCCGGGGCGAGAAGGTTCTCCTCGATGGGCGCCGGCTCCGATTCGTCGATCCGGTGGGGATGCTGGGACTCCTCGGGAATGGACGCTACCTTGGGGAGGGAAGTGGCGCTCCCCCTCGGCTGGCCCTCGATCCGGACTCCGACGTGCACCGGTACCTGGCCCGGATGAACTTCTTCGAGGCGGCCGAGGGGGTGCTCGCCGTGGAAGGGGTGGCCCGGCCGCGAAGGGGAGGTGCCTCCGATGTCCTCCTCGAGATCACCCCCATCGCCGAGAACCGCGATGTGCACGCCCTGGTGGAGCACATCCAGGATCGTGCGGGGACGATCCTCTCGAGAACGCTGGGCTATCCGCCCTCCGCCGTGATCCAGTTCGCGGTGATCCTCTCGGAGGTCTGCCAGAACATCCTGGAGCACGCCGGCGCGCCGGGGTGGGTGGCGGCCCAGACCTACCAGTGGTCCCGCCGGCTGGGGCGCCAGGTCCTGGTGCTCGCCGTGGGTGACCTGGGACGGGGCTTCCGGGGTTCGCTGGAGGGGGAGCACGCCGGACGCTTCGGATCCCGCTGGGGCGACGCCACCGCGCTGGAGGCCGCCTTCATCCATGGTCTCACCCGCTTCCCGGACCAGGGTCGAGGGCAGGGGATCCAGCAGATCCGGAAGCAGGTCCGCCGCTGGGGCGGGGTGATCTCGGTCCGGAGCGGCCGGGCGCGGATCGCCGACTCGGCCGACTGGGAGGCGCTGCCCCCCATGGAGGACGGCCTCGCCCCCTTCCCCGGCGCATGGATCACCATTCTACTTCCTGCAGCGGAGGGAGCCGGCGAGTGAGTGGAGAGACCCCCGAACACGAGATCCAGCTCGACGCCTTCGCCGTCGATGTGCGGGAGCTTCTCTCGCGCACGGTGGCGAGCCTCTACTCCCACCTGATCACCCGGCCCACCGGTCGCGCCGTGCGGATGGCCATCGAGGCCCAGCTCGGGGAGCTCGAGGGACCGACCCTCTCGCTGGTGGACTTCTCGTCGGTGTCGGTCCTCGACTACTCGTGTGCCGACGAGGTGGTGGCCAAGCTCCTCCTGGGGATCCGGGAGGGGGATCCGGTGGAGGGGGAGTTCTTCGTGCTCTTCCGGGGGCTCCGGGCCTTCCACCGCGACCCGGTCATGGAGGTCCTCGAACGCTACGATCTCCACGCGGTGGTGGAGAGCGAGGGGTCGGCGGTGGAGCTCCTGGGACCCGCGGCGCCGGCCGAGCGGGCACTCTGGGCCCGGGTGGAGGACCAGGGGCGGATTCCCGCCTCTGACCTCGAGGACACCCTCGACCCCGAGGACCGCGACGCGCTCCATCGCCTCCTTCGGTCTCGCAGCCTCTTCCGCGACCCCTACCGGGGCGACCTCTACGCCCTCACCGAACTCGCCCGTCTCCTGGACCCCTGACGCCGGATCGACCATGGATGCCTTTTCCAAGACCCCCGACTCCACTACGCGCCCGATTCCCGAGCCCGGTGCCGGTAGCCGTCACGTCCAGGAATCGCTCGAGACCCGGGCGATCCATGGCGGCGGGGATCCAGGTGGGGAGTCGGGACGTCCGGTCACTCCGCCCATCGTCCAGTCGTCCACCTTTCATGGAGGGCTTCCGGGAGACGAGACCCCCCTGGCGTACACGCGCTACGGGGTGAACCCCAACCAGGTGGCGGTGGGACGGAAGATGGCCCACCTGGAGGGGATGGAGGAGGGCCTGGTGACGGCGAGCGGGATGGCGGCCATCTCTCTCACCCTCCTGGCACTGGTCCGGAACGGGGACCACCTGGTCTCTTCGGTCCACCTCTACGGGGCCACCCGGAACTTCATGGAGCGGGAACTCCCGCGGCGGGGGGTGGAGGTGACCTTCGTCGATCCGGACAACCCCAGGAGCTGGCGGCACGCCCTCCGACCCGAGACGCGCGGCCTCTACCTGGAGATGCCGACGAATCCAATGCTCCGGGTCTTCGATCCCCGTCCGGTTTCTCGTCTCGCCCTGGAACGGGGACTCCCCCTGATCATGGATGCCACCTTCGCCACACCCATGAACTTCCGGGCGGCGGATCACGGGGTCGATGTGGTGGTGCACTCGGCCACCAAGTACCTGGGGGGACATTCGGATCTCATCGCAGGGGTGATCTGCGGCCCCGCGGCGCTCATCGACGAGGTACGCGGGCTCCTTCGGCTCTATGGTCCCTCGGCCGATCCGCACATGGCGTGGCTCCTCGATCGGGGTCTCCGGACCCTCCCGGTCCGGATGGCCCGGCACAACGAGAACGCCCTCGCCCTCGCCCACTGGTTCGCCGGGTCCGAGGGGGTCGAGCGGGTGATCCATCCCTTCCACGACGACCACCCCGACGCGGAGATCGCCCGGGAGCTCCTCTCGGGCGGGGGGGGAATGCTGGGCGTCGTGGTGGAGGGAGGCGAGGCGGGGGCCGTGGCCTTCTGCCGTGCCCTGGAACTCGCCGCGGTGGCGCCGAGCCTGGGTGGGGTCGAGACCCTCGTCTCCCTTCCGGCGTGGACCTCCCACCGCACCCTGACCGGCGCAGAGCGGGAGGCTCGGGGGATCGCGCCGGGTTTCGTACGGATCTCCGTCGGTCTCGAGGGGTTGGAGGATCTGAAGCGGGACTTCCGCAGGGGTCTCGCGGCGGTGCTCTCCGGACATTGACCCGCCCACATCTTTCCGACAGCTTGGGTGTACGGGAGGGAGAGGTTCCGAACCATGACGCAGTCACCCGCGAGGAGCGGATCCATGACGAAGGAAGAACGGATCCAGGAGGTCCTGGAGCAGATCCGACCGGCGCTCCACGCCGATGGGGGCGATGTGGAGTTCCTCGGCTTCGACGAGTCCGAGGGAATCGTTCATCTTCGCCTCATGGGCGCATGCGAGTCGTGCCCCATCTCGATGTTCACCCTGAAGGAGGGGATCGAGAAGCGGATCCAGAGTACCCTGCCCGAAGTGACCGAGGTGCTGGCCGTCTGAATGGCCGTCGTTTTCCCGTTGAGCCGGCTCGCCCCTTCGCGGGGGACGAGCCGTTTTCGGTTGAGGCCGAGGTCCCGATCCATCGAACCAGTGAGGACGGGGGTCGTGAAGGATCCCCGCAGTCGTGATATCCTATGAGCAATGAGACCCTGAAGCGATCCGTCATGGAGGCCCTCTCGGCCGTGGTCCACCCCCACACCGGCGACGATGTGGTGGCCAGTGGCCATGTCCAGAAACTCGAGGTTGAGGAGGGGGGCAGGGTCCGCTTCTCCTTCCTCCTTCGCACCGAGGACCCCGGCGCCCTCATCAAGCATGCACGGACGGCGGCCGAGGGGGTGGAGGGTGTGAACGAGGTCAAGGTGAATGTCCGGCTCCCCCAGGCGGGGGCGAGTCCCCAGGCCGAGTCCTCTCCCTCCGGGCGCTCCGGGGGCGGTGGGCTCAAGCCGGGCTCGGTGCCGGCACCCACCCCCCGTCCCGGCCTCCTGTCGCAGGTGGATCACGTGGTGGCGGTGTCGTCGGGGAAGGGAGGCGTCGGAAAATCGATGGTCGCCACCAACCTGGCGGCGGCACTGGCGGCGGAGGGACTCCGGGTGGGCCTCCTGGACGCCGACATCTACGGGCCCAACATCCCCCGGATGTTCGGAGAGAGCCGACGGCCACGGGTCACGGGAGAGAAGGGGAAGGAGATGATCGAGCCCCTGGAGGCCCATGGGGTGCGCCTCATGAGCCTCGGTTTCCTCCTGGAAGACGAGCAGCCGGCCATCATGCGGGGACCCCTCATTGCGGGGATCCTCAAGCAGTTCCTGGAGCAGGTGGAGTGGGGGCCCCTCGACCTCATGGTGGTGGACATGCCGCCGGGAACCGGTGACGCACAGCTCTCCCTGGTACAGACCATCGACCTGGATGGCGCCATCATGGTGAGCACCTCGCAGGCGGTGGCCACCGGCGATGTCCGGCGGGGTGTGAAGATGTTCGAGAAGGTGAACACCCCGGTGCTGGGGGTGGTGGAGAACATGTCGGGGTACACCTGTGGCGAGTGCGGGGCCGAGGTGGACATCTTCGGCAGTGGCGGGGCCGAGCGCCTCGCCCGGGAGATGGGCCTTGAGTTCCTGGGAGCCATCCCCCTCGATCCGGCCATCCGGAAGGCCGGCGACGCCGGGCGACCCACCGTGATCTCCGCGCCCGACTCTCCTGCCGGCGGGGCACTGAGGACCATGGCCCAGAAGGTCTTCACCATCCTCCATGCGTCGGACGCCGGAGTGCCGGCATGAGGCTCCCCTTCCGGCCCCGGCCCTCCCGCGAGGAGCTTGCCAACCAGCCCCTGCACGTGATCATCCGCGACTTCCCCGAGACCCTCGAGGCCTTCCGCGCCCACGGGGTCCTTCCGGAGGAACTCGGCGATCTCACCATGCGCGACCTCGACGGACGCGACGACCTCCTGGACGGCCTCGAGGCCTCCACGGCGTGGCGTCCGGGCCGCGTGCGCGCCTGACTTCCGCGAGGCTCCACCATGTCACGAATCTCTCTGCTCACCGACTTCGGGACCCGCGACGGATTCATTGGCGCGGTGAAGGGGGTGATCCAGGAGATCTTTCCCGGCGTGGGGATGGATGACGTGGCCCACGACCTTCCCCGTGGGGACATCGACTCCGGTGCCCGGGCGCTGGCGCGGTACTGGCGGCTCTGGCCGGCGGGGACCATTCACCTGGCCGTCGTCGACCCCGGTGTCGGGTCGGACCGGCGGGCCGTGGTGGTCCGTGCCGACCGGCGCTTCATCGTCGTCCCGGACAATGGGATCGTGACCCCGGTGCTGGAGATGGCGGAGACCTGGGAAGCGGTGGAGATCACGAGCTCGCGCTACACCCTGGAGGATCCCAGCCGGACCTTCCATGGACGCGACATCTTCGCTCCGGTGGCGGCGTATCTCGCCCGTGGCGTCCACTTCCTGCAGTTCGGCGCCCGAATCGAAGACCTGGTGCGCCTTCCGGTGCCCGAACCGGAGATCTCCGACGGGGAGGTGGTGGGCGAGGTCATCAGCATGGACCGATTCGGGAATCTCATCACCAACATTCCCGACGAGGCCGTGGCCGAGGGGGCCCGGGTCGAACTCCTGGGGGAGTCCATTCCTGTGGGACGGAGCTACTCCGAGGTCCCGCCCCGCGCCACCGTGGCCCTGGGCAACTCGGAGGGCCGCCTGGAAGTGGCAGCGCGGGACGATTCCGCGGAGCGTCTCCTCGGTGCGAAGGTGGGCACCCGGGTGAAGGTCATCCTGCCCTGATCCGGCGGGGTCCGCCCCCTGCCGTCAGCCTCCTTCCAGCCACTGTCGGTCGGCAGCGCTCAACTCGTCGCGGTTCCTGCGATTGCGACCGAGGAGCCAGAGTACGCCCCAGCCCACCAGGAGGATCGGCGCGACCTTCGTCAGAAGGACTCCCGCGATTCCCAGGGTGATGGAGAAGGCCACGCTGAGGATCGTCAGGACGATCCCCACACCGATGACGGTGACGAGGCCCACGGCGAAGAGAGTGAAGAGTGTGCGAATCATGGGTTTCTCCTGATCAGTGGTCGGTCCGGGCGATCCGGACACTCCCGAGGGCGCTGTCGACCGAGATGCGGACCCTGCGGTCCGCCGTGTCCCAGTCATCGGAATAGTGCGCGTCGCCCCGCCGCTCCAGGAAGGGGGCGTTCAGCGACGAGAGGAAGCTGGAGCGGGTGAGGCGGATCCCCACCCCTTCGGGCACCCGGATCTCGAGGGCTCCCATCCCGACCGAGGCCGAGACCTCGGTCTCCTGGCGTTCGAGTCCTTCCAGGCCCAGGCGGACCTCGCCGACTCCGCCCTCCACCTGGATCCGACGGGCCCCCAGGTAGCCGAGGCCATCGGCCCGGAGTGACGCCGCCCCCACCGCAAAGCGGAGCTCTTCCATTTCGGCGGGATTCGGCTCGGTGGCCGAAATCCGGGTGTCCGATGCGCCGGTGGAGAGATGGAGACCGCTCAGGGCGATCCCGCCCAGATCCAGCTGGGCCCGAACCGCGCCCAGCTCCAGGCGGAGGTCCTGGGGCACCGTTCGGCTCAGACGGAGCTGGAGGCGTGCGTCGGAGGACGACTGCCGGAGGGGCCGGGAGCGGGAGGTGCCCTCCACCCCCACCACCAGGCGGCCGTCCGCGAAGCGGTGCACCGGCTCGAAGTCCTCCTCGTCGTAGTGGAGGACCGCCCGGTAGAGGAGGCCCGTGGCGGCGGGAGCGAGGTCGAATTCACCCGCACCGTAGCGCACCTCCACGGCCACCGCCGACTCACCCGAGGCTCGGCGCTCGAACTGGGTGGTAGTGAGCTCCTGGGCGGAGAGGGCGGCCCCGGTGAGCCCGGAGATGAGCAGGAGGACCGCGGCTCCGGTGGTCCAGCGCAGCGTGGTCATTTCGGCTCCTCGTCGGGGTTCGGACCGGGCTCATCGGCCGGGGGCGCGTCCTGGCCTCCGGGGGTGAAGGGATCGCGGTCCCGGGGAGCAGCCGGCTCCGGCTCCGGGCGGAAGGGGTCCGGAGAGGGGGCCCACGGATCGAAGTCCGGGTCGGTGGTCCACCGCGCGTCTCCGGCAAAGGAGGGGTCCCTCCCGGCGCGGGAGAGGAGGACCGCACCGAGTCCGATGCTCCCGGCCGCCACCGTGAGGACGACGCCGAGGATATTCAGGAGGATGGCGAAGGGGGAGAAGATCATGCCCCCGATCTGGAGGACACTCGCCACGGCGAAGGCTCCGATGAGGACCAGGAGACCGACCCCGATCTGCACGGCGGGGCGCGAGGTGTCCATCCCCTCGAGGCCCTGCAGGTCACGGTGCGAGACCCAGTGGCCCACATTCCGGCTCACCGCGATGTACCCCAGGATCATTGCCGCCGCCACCAGAATGGGGAAGGCCGGGATCCAGAGGAGGAGGACCGGAATGCCGATGACCGAGATGGCCAGGACGATCATTCCGGTGACCCAGATGGGCACCGAGAGGATCCCGCCGGCGATTCCCACCAGGAAGGAGCGTCCCGGTGCATGCAGCACCGTTCGCGACACGATGTCGATGTGCCGGGGGAAGAAGTGGAGGATGGCGAGTCCCACCGCCAGGAAGATCCCGAAGGTGACGGCGGCCTGCACCAGGCCGGCGAGCCCGCCGAGGACCCCGCTCCCGAAGCCGAAGGTGCGGCTGGTTCTCCGGGTGGTCCGCTCGCGGTCCGCCGTGGCGGCGCGTACCTCGGAGCGGATCCGGTCCTGGAGCTCCGAGGTGGAGAGGCCCAGGACCGGCTCGATGGCGCTCGCCGATCCGGCCACCCCGGAGCGATCGTCGGGGATCTCCCCCTCGGCCCAGCGGAGGTCGCCGGTGATCCGGCCGGCCTCTCCGAGGCGGAGGAGACCGCCCAGAAGCACCAGGTCGCCGTCGAGGGTCCCATCCACCTGGACCCGGCTGTCGAGGGCGAGCATGGAGCCCACCAGCGACTCACCGGCCTCGATCCGGACATCTTCGTCGATGACGAAGCGGTCCGGCCGGAAGGAGCCCTCCAGGGCGAGGGCCGTCAGGGAACGGAGGTAGGCCGGTTCCAGGAGGAGGGAGCGGAGGAGGTCCTCGTCTCCCTCGAGTCCCAGGGTGCGGACCGGCTCGGGCGTGCCCGGAGCGGCGACCTGCTGCAGTGCAGCGTGGAGGGCCGCCGCCGCCTCGGCGGAGCTCTCGGCGAGTCCCTCCGGAGGCGACCAGTCGGCCAGGAGCCGCACCACCTCTCCATTGTCACCGGCCACCGCATCGCCCAGGAGGCGACGCCACGACGATTCGAGGGTGCCCCCCGGGGTGTACGCCCCCACGGTGGAACCGTCGATGCGCACCTGGCCATCGCGGAAGGTCACCGAGAGGGCACTGCCGTCGGCGAACTCGAGGTCGATCCCGGCCTCCTGCGAGGAGACGGTGACCTGGTTGTAGACGACATCGCGCTCCTGTGCGACTCCTGCCCGGGGCAGGAGGAGGAGAAGGGCGGCCAGTGCCGCCACCACGATTGGGAATCCATGGGGGATCAACCCCCGAACGTCACGATGCTTGTACATGATGCCCCGTCGAAAGCGAGGGTGCGATGATATATCGGTAGAGGATCCACCCCGAGAAGAGGGTCGCGGCCCAGAGGCCGACGAAACCGAGCGCCAGGACTTCGGGGGCGCGGCTGATCTGGTCCACCAGAACCATGGCCTGATAGATGATCCATGAATCGGTCATGAGACCGAGGCCCCAGCTCCATGCGAGACCCACCGCCTCGCCGGCCCAGCCGGATGCGAGGGTGGCGAGTCCCTGGAGGGAGACGAGCGGGTGAAGGACGATCCCGGCCACCGCCATGGTCAGCCCCATGGCCGGCGCGAGGGCCACGCCGCCCGCCACGAGTCGACCCTTCCGACTCTCGGGGACGAGGCGCCGGGCGCCCCGGACCAGCCGGGTCGCGAGGCCGGGCGCCGGCTTCGGCATCGCCTGCGCGATGGCGTGAGGAGAGACCTTTGCCATGACCTGATCTGCGAAAGCGGTGGACGGCGCATGGTGTGGGAGGGTCTCGAGACCTCCGAAGACCGTCTTCCACTGGGCGAGTTCGCCCTGGCATTCCATGCAGCTGGCCAGGTGCGCCTCGACCCCCCTGCGGGTGCTCCGGTCGAGGAGTCCCTCCAGGTATCCCTGGAGCCCCAGGGGCGACAGGTGTCGGTCGGTGCGCCCCCGGACCCGGGTCGGAAGGTGTCCCTTCAGTCGGTCCAGGAGAGAGGAGAGGCGGCCCGGCTCGGGCTCGGCGATCTCCACTCCGGCCATGACCCGCTCGGCGAAGTCCTTCGAGGGCCCGAGATCCTCCAGGGAGCCGAGCTCCCGGAAGAGAAGGCTCCACCCCTCGAGCTCCGACCGACAGCGGGCACACTGGTCCAGGTGCGCACGGGCGGTCCGCTCGTCCCCGGAGGGGAGCGTTCCTTCCGCGAGCGCCTGGAGCAGCTCGCTCTCGAGGTGCGGTTTCGAAGGGGTGGTCATGGTGCGATCTCCATGTGTGGGTTATCGGACCCTACGGATTTCGGCCGGTGCAGGTTTCGGATTCGACGGAGGGGGTTCATGCCGCAACTCCGGCAAGGAGCCCCTTCAGTTCACTCCGGCCCCGGTGGATGTAGGTCTTCACCGTGCCCAGGGGCAGATCCATGATGTCGGCGACCTCGTCGTACGAATGCCCCTCCACATGACGGAGGAGGATGGCGGTGCGGTACTCGGGCCGGAGGCGTGCGATGGCTTCCTCGATCTGTCCGCCGAGCTCCCGGTTCTCGGTGTACTCCTCGGGAGTCTCCCCCGTGGCCGGAAGATCCAGGCGGGTCCGGTCGATCTCGTCGCCTTCCCGTGCGTGGGGAGAGCCGTCGATGGAGACGGTGTCGAGCTTCTTCTTCCGGATATGGTCGATGGTCAGGTTGTTGGCGATCTTGAAGAGCCAGCTCGAGAAGCGGTACTCGGGCTTGTAACTTCCCAGGGCGTTGAAGGCCTTGATGAAGGCTTCCTGGGCCAGATCCTCGGCGAGCTGGCGGTTCCGCACCATACGGAATACGAGTGAGAAGACGGGCTTCTCGTACCGGGACAGCAACTCCCGGAACGCAGACTCCCGCCCTGAACAGGCGAGTTCCACCACCTCCCGATCTTCGAGTGCGGAATATTCCACCGTTCGTGGGCTCCGAATGCTTTCGAGTCAGGGCCGATCCACCGGCCGGTGTCCGCCCGGATCCTTTCCGGGGCGGGGTCGTATCCCTTCTTCGCTCTTCCCTACGAGGGATCGGGGCACGAGGTTTCAGGACCGGACAAGCCGCCGACCCCGTCTCCACTCCTCCCACTCCAAACCTACCCCCGGAACCGCTCCATGGCGACCAACCCGAAGGCGCGCCCCGAAAAGGGTGTGGCCCGCGAGGACCAGGTGCAGACGATCTTCTCGGAGATCGCGCCCCGCTACGACCTCCTGAACCATGTCCTCAGTCTGAACATCGACCGGCGCTGGCGTCGAAAGGCGGTGGACCGCCTGGGAGTCGAGGGGGAGGGGACACCGGTGGTCCTCGACGCATGTGCCGGGACCTACGACCTGAGCCTGGAGCTCGCCGGCAGGGAGAGCTTCGAGGGACGGGTCGTCGCCTCGGATTTCGCCCGTCCCATGCTGGTGGCGGGCCTGGGGAAGCTCGACGGTCAGGCGGTCCGTCCCCTCTGCGGCGACACCCTCGAGCTCCCCTTTTCCGACGGCACCTTCCATGGGGCCATGGTGGGATTCGGGGTCCGGAACCTCTCGGACCTGGATCGGGGCCTCCGGGAGTTTCGTCGGGTCCTCCGCCCCGGCGCCCGCCTGGTGATCCTGGAATTCACCACGCCTCCGAACCGGGTGGTCCGCGCCGGATACCACTTCTACTTCCACCGGATCCTCCCCCTGGTGGGACGGGTCGTCTCGGGGCATCCCTGGGCGTATACCTACCTCCCGGAGTCGGTGAAGGACTTTCCCGGACCGGAGGCGCTGGCGGAGCGGATGGAGGCGGCGGGCTTCGCCGAGGCCCGCTGGGAGCTGGTCACCGGCGGGATCGCCGCCATCCATGTCGGGACGGTGGAAGGGGGTTGAAGGTTCGGGGGACTCGCTCCAACCCCCATCCTCCCGCATGCCTCACGCCCGGTCCAGGCCTTCCGGAGGCTGGCAGGCGGGGCAGAAGAAGGCGGAGCGGTTGGAGAAGACGATGCGCTCCACCGTCGCCCGGCACCGGCGGCATCCTTCGCCGTCCCGGCCGTAGACTCGCAGCTTCCCGGCGTACGCTCCCTCCCATCCGTCGGCGGTGCGGTAGTCACGGAGGGTCGTGCCCCTGGCCTCGATGGCTTCGCGGAGGACTTTTCGCACGCTCCGGTGGAGCCGGCGCGCCTCCTCAGGCTCGATGGTGTGGACCCGCCGTCGGGGGTGGATCCGGGCCAGGAAGGCTGCCTCGGAGGCGTAGATGTTGCCGACCCCCGCCACCTTCCGCTGGTCCAGGAGCCAGGAGCGGAGGGGAGTGGTGGAACGGCTGAAGGCCTCCTCCAGGTAGGCGCCGGTGAAGCGGGACCCCAGGGGCTCGGGCCCCAGCGAAGCGGACCAGGCGGTGTAGCTCTCGGGAGTGTGGAGGTCGAGTCGGCCGAAACGGCGGACATCGTGGTAGACGAGGGTGGTTCCGGGTGCGTCCAGGTGGAACCGGAGGGCCGGATGGCTCGGGGGCGGGGTCTCGTCCCCCTGGCGCCGGAAGAGGAGTCGGCCCGACATCCCCAGGTTCACCACCAGGGTCCGGCCGTCCTCCAGGTGGAGGAGGAGGTTCTTGCCACGACGACCCATCCCTTCGATGACGATGTGTCGGAGGGCCTTTGAAAAGGAGGTGGCGGGACGGTCCAGGACATCGCCGTGGAGGACCTCCACCTCCTCGATCCGATGGCCGGGGAGGGCGTCGGCGAGGCCCCGTACGATGGTCTCGGCCTCGGGGAGCTCTGGCATGGGGAGGGGTCAGCCGGGCCCGGGGGCGAAGGCGCGCCACCCGATGTCACCCCGGAAGGTCTTGCCGGTGAAGTCGATGGCTTCGGCTCCCGCGAGGGAGCGGTTCCGGGCCTCCTCCAGGTCACGGCCGAGCCCCACCACCGAGAGGACTCTGCCCCCGGCGGTGACCATGCGACGGTCCTCGAGACGGGTGCCGGCGTGGAAGATCAGGGTGTCGGGGTCGGCCGAGATCGCCTCGGGGATGGAGATCTCGTGTCCCTTTTCGTAGGAGCCGGGATACCCCTCCGAGGCGAGGACGGTGTTCAGCGCCGATCCCTCCATCCACTCCACCTCGGCCCCGGCGATGCTCCCCCCGCGGGCCACCGCCACCATGAGCTCCAGGAGGGGCGAATCCATGAGGGGAAGGACGACCTGGGTCTCGGGATCGCCGAAGCGGCAGTTGAACTCCACCACCCTGGGTCCGTCGGCGGTGAGCATGAGACCGGCGTAGAGGAGTCCGCGGAAGGGCGTCGCTCCCGCCTCCATGGCATCCAGCACCGGGAGGAGGATCTCCTCTTCGACCCGCTGCACCAGCTCCCGGGTTCCGGAGGGCACCGGGGCGTACGCCCCCATCCCGCCGGTATTGGGCCCGGTGTCGCCCTCCCCGATGGGCTTGTGGTCCTGGCTCGGAAGGAGGGGGACCACATGGCGCCCATCGGTGATGGCGAAGACCGAGAGCTCCTCGCCCTCCATGAACTCCTCGATGACGATCTCCCGACCGGCATCGCCGAAGGCCGACTCCTCGAGCATCTCGCGGGCGGCTTCCAGGGCCTCTTCGGTGGAGGTGCAGACGATGGCGCCCTTGCCGGCGGCGAGGCCCGAAGCCTTCACCACCAGGGGTGCTCCTTCCTCCTGGATGTACCGCTCGGCATCTTCCCACCGGGTGAAGCAGCGATAGGCGGCGGTGGGGACCCCATTTCGCTGCATGAGCTCCTTGGCGAAGGCCTTGGAGGACTCGATGCGGGCGGCGGCCGAGGTGGGACCGAAGACGGGAAGGCCCCGTCGACCGAAGACTCCGGCGATGCCTCGCGCCAGCGGTACTTCCGGACCGACGATGGTAAGATTTACATCGTTCCCCTCGGCCCACGACGCCAGCCCCTCCACGTCGTCGGGGGCCAGGTCCACCGCCCGGGCAAGAGGCGCCATGCCCGGATTGGGTCGGGTTGCGAAGAAGGTCGCGTCGGGCGCGTCCTGTGTGAGCTTCCAGAGCAGGGCGTGCTCCCGCCCCCCATTTCCCACGAGAAGAATCTTCATGGCTCGAAGAGTAGGGAAGGGGCGGAGGAGTGTCAAAGCCTCCCGCTGCCGGAGGCGCGACTCAGCTCGGGTGGGCTTCTCTCTTCGAGCGGCGCCGGGGATCGGGGCGGGTCGTGTCGGAGGGGGGGCGCACGGTGGAACGGGAGGGTCCGACGCCGAACCCCCGGGTGCTCGATACGGCCGGGCGGGCCACCAGGACGGTGCACGGCGCCGTCCAGATGGTGGTCCGGAGTGTGTCGCCGTCACTGATGTCGTCGCCGAGGATCAGGAGGTCCGCCTCGGTCTGGCGGGCCAGTCGGTCGAGTTCGCGGACGGCATTGGGCCGTCCGGGGCCCGCGGTGTGTGCCACCGTCTCCGCCAGCGCCAGGGCACCCAGGATGCCCCACCGCATCTCGGCTCCCTCTCCGTCCTCTCCGGTGGAGAGGAGGGCGCGGAAGCTGGACTGGGTCTCGGAGGAGAGTCGGCGGGCATAGCCTCCGCCCCCTTTCCGGACCAGGAGGAGGGAGGGAAGGGTGGCGCGGCTCATCCGTCGTGCTACCGATCCCAGTTCGAAGAAGGGGGTGGCACCACAACCCTTCACGCCCACCACCACCAGGTCGTGACCCCCGGACCCGGCTTCGGTCACCAGGGCGCGGGCGGGGTCGCCTTCGAGGACGCGGGACTCCACCGTGATGCCCGGGTGCTCGACTTCGGCGCGGGTGCGCGTCAGGCGATCGTGGGCCCGTTCATGGTCGCGGGCCCCGCCGGGGGTGGGGGCATCGACGCCCTCGGGGTCGAGGACGGTGACCAGGTCCACGTGCGCACGTACTTCCGGGTGCAGGAGGGTGCTGAGAAAGCGCGCTGCCGCCAGTGCATAGGATGAGCCGTCGGTGCCGAGGAGGATGTGCATTGCGCCGCTCCCGATGGTTGGGGCCAGATTTGGACCCCCAAGGAAGAGCAACCCCCGTGCCAAAGGCTTCGCGGGATCGAGGCGGGGCGCAGAGTCGCACGCTCTGCGGAGCATGGCCGCTGGGGTCGGGGGCGCTGAGAGACGCCTGACTCGCCGTGGTACCGGCCGACTCCGAGGGTAGGGCGACCGTGGGAGGAGCGTGGCAGATTCCGTATCACCTGTCGCCGGGATGCGACACCCCCACCGGTTCAGGGTGCCGCAATCGCCCCCATCCTACCAGCCGGCGCCCCGTCCCGACCCCCCACCGCGGAGGTTGTCGAAGAGGGAGTCGCGCATCTTCCTCGCCGCCGAGGCCAGGTCGTCGACGAAGTGGCGGGCCTCGGCCTCGTAGGCGCGGGCGGCGTCGGAGAGGTCCTCGGTGTACTCGGGCTCGGGGTCGGAGCGCCGGGGGTACTCGCCCCGGAGGACCCGGTCGTAGGCCCCCGACTCGATCCAGCTCCGGAGTTCGCCCACCCGGAGCACATAGAAGGGGTGGGTCGTCCCGATGAGATTCAGGACCTTGAAGACCGAGTCCGCTACATCCTCACTCTCCCGGTATGCCTCGGCCTGCTCCAGGAAGGCCTGCAGATTCGTCTCTTCCGGACGCCCTCCACCCGCCATTTTCAGCATGGTCCCGAAGACGACCTCGGGGTCCTGGACCCCGAGGAGCCCGGCCCGGTCGGAGGAGAGTTCGCTCTTCCGGTACCACTCCAGGAGGGCCACCAGGACCGCTCGTGCGGCAAGCCCCACGATGGGAAACCCCCGCTCGGCGAGCTGGATGAGGATCACCATCATGGTCCGGTAGAGGACATGCCCGCTCACGATGTGGCCCACCTCGTGGGCGAGCACGTAGCGGAGCTCCTCGTCTTCGAGAAGGTTGACCGTGCCCGAGTTGAGGATCACGAAGGGGCGCTCCATTCCGTACGCCCCGGCATTCACCATGGGGGTCTGCGAGACGAAGAGGGGTACCTCCCGAGGGGCGTCCAGGGTCTCCAGGACCTCGGTGTGGAGCCGGTGGAGGCGGGGGAACTGCCGCTCCGAGACCTGGACCGCGTTGGCCTGGAAGGCCAGGCGGATGGGCTTCTCACCGAAGAAGCCGAAGAGCTTCTTCAGCACCTCGTCGAAAATCGGGATGGACCGCAGGGCGGTAAGCGCCGCCCGGTCGGCCGGATGTTCCCAGGCACGGGGCGAAATGTCTGTGAGGATTCGGCGGGGCCGATCGCCTCCGGTGCCGCCGGAAGCGTCGCCGCCCGTGCCGCCTCCGCCCGCTCCTCCGCTGCCACTCCCGGCTCCCATTCCACTTCCGCCTTCGCTGGCGCCCGTGTGCCGCCCGCGGCCTGCGTCGTCACCCGGCTCGGCAGCCTCCGGGTGGTCCCAGGGGTCGTTTTTCGGGTCGTGGGGTCCGTTCTCCGGCATCGTCGGCTCCTTGTGGCTCGCAGGGTGTGGCTCACGGGAGAGTCCCGTCCCCCCTCCGTACGGATGGTGATCGGAGAGGTTTCATCCGGGCACTCCCGGGCTCAGAGGCCCTTCAGCGCCCCATCCAGGTCCGCCTTCAGGTCGTCCAGGTCCTCGATCCCCACCGAGAGGCGCACCAGCCCGTCGGTGACCCCCATGAAGGCACGCCGGTCCTCGGGCACCGAGGCGTGGGTCATGAGGGCGGGCACCCCGATGAGGGACTCCACCCCGCCCAGGGACTCGGCCAGGGCGAAGAGGCGGGTGCGCTCCACCATCCGCTTCGCACGGGCGCCATCACCCAGCTCGAGCGACACCATCCCGGTGAAACCCGACATCTGGCGGCGGGCCAGGTCGTGCTGGGGGTGGCTCTCCAGCCCCGGATAGAAGACCGACACCGGCGCCGGGTGCGCCTCGAGGAAGCGGGCGATCTCCATCCCGTTGCGGTTGTGCGCCTCCATCCTCAGGTGGAGGGTCTTGGTGCCCCGAAGCACGAGCCAGGCGTCCATGGGCCCCGGGACCGCGCCGGTGGACTTCCGAACGAAGTGGATCTCCTCGGCGAGGGCGTCGTCGTCGACGACGATCATCCCCCCGATGACGTCGGAGTGGCCATTCAGGTACTTGGTGGTGGAGTGCACCACGATGTCGGCGCCGAACGCCAGGGGACGCTGGTTGTACGGGGTGGCGAAGGTGTTGTCCACCATGAGGAGCGCGTCGCCCTCGTGGGCGATCTCGGCGATCTCCTCCAGGTCGCAGAGCCGCATCATGGGGTTGGTGGGGGTCTCCAGGTGCACCAGGCGGGTCTCGGGGCGCATGGCGTCCTGCACCTGGTCCGAGTCCCGGGTGTCGACGAAGGTGAAGTCGATGCCCAGGCGGGAGAGGACGTGGTTGAACATCCGGTTGGTGCCCCCATAGGTGTTCTCCTCGCTCACCACGTGGTCCCCGGCGTCGAGGGTCTTGATCACCGCCTCGATGGCCGAGAGACCACTGGCGAAGGCGATGCCGTGGGCGCCTCCCTCCAGCGCCGCCACATTCCCCTCCAGCGCCTCGCGGGTGGGGTTCTGCACCCGGGCGTACTCGTAGCCCAGATGGCCTCCCAGCTCGGGCTGCACATAGGTGGAGGTCTGGTAGACCGGGGGCATGATGGCGCCGGTGGTGGGATCCGGGGATTGTCCGGCGTGGACGGCGCGGGTGGCGAATCGGTCGGTGGCGGGGTCGCTCGGGGTCATGTGGACTCGTCGTGGATCGTGTGCGAAGGTCGGGCGTCGTCCGAAAGCTAAACCGGGAGGGGAGTGGGGGCGAGTCCGAAGCCCTTGCCCGACTCCCCACAATCTTGGAGAGTATTGTGCCTTCATTCCGGTTCCGAACCCTCCGGGGGGGCCTTCTCCCGATGGATCCATCTCCAACCCAGACCCGATGATTCAACTCCCCGAGTCCCTCATGGTCAGCGTCTCCGGCTTTCGGGGACGTGTGGGCGATCCCCTCACGCCCGAACTCATCGCCTCTCTCGCCGCCGCCTTCGGCACCTTCCTCCGTCGCGAGGGGGCCGGTCGCACCGTCTACCTGGGCCGTGACTCCCGGACCAGTGGTGCCATGTACCTGGATGCCGCCGCAGCGGGGCTCCGTTCAGTGGGCGTCTCCGGGGTGGACCTGGGAATCGTCCCCACCCCGACCCTTCTCCTCTCGGCGCGCGAGGCGGGGGCCGCCGGGGCGCTGGGGATCACCGCGTCGCACAATCCGGCCGAATGGAATGCCCTCAAGTTCGGGGGGGGCGACGGCACCTTCCTCGACGGACCCACCATGGGCCGCTTCCTCGACCAGGTCCGAAACGAGCATCCGGACCGGGCCGCGTGGGACAACCTGGGCTCCCTCGACACCGATGACGGCGCCCTCTCCCGGCACCTGGATCGGATCCTTTCCCTCCCCCACATCGATGTGGAGGGGATTCGGGAACGGGGCTTCCGTGTGGCGGTGGATTGTGTGCACGGCGCCGGCGGGATCGCCGTGCCTCCCCTCCTGGAGGCGCTGGGGTGCACCGTGATGGGGATGGGGATGGAGGCCGACGGGCGTTTCCCGCGCGATCCGGAGCCCACCGCCGCAAACCTTTCCGGGTTGGGAGCCCTGGTTCGGGAAAGCCGTGCAGAGGTGGGCTTCGCGGTGGATCCCGATGTGGACCGACTCTCGCTGGTGGATGGCCGGGGGGAGCCGGTGGGAGAGGACCTCACCCTGGCCCTCTGTGCCGCGGCGGTCCTCCGGCGGACCCCGGGCCCCGTGGTGACCAACCTCTCCACCAGCGAGGTGGTGGCCGATGTGTGCCGCCACGCCGGGGTGCCCTTCCACCGGGCGCCGGTGGGCGAGATCAATGTCTCGCGGAAGATGACGGCGGTGGACGCCGTCGTGGGAGGCGAGGGCAATGGTGGAGTGATCCTTCCGGCCCTCCATGGGACCCGCGATGCGCTGGTGGGGATGGCCCTCATCTTGCAACACATCCTGGAGACCGGGCACACGCTCCGGGAGGCCGTGGCAGAGTGGCCCAGCTACCGCATCGTGAAAGAGAAGGTCCCGGTTCCGGACACCGGTCTCGACGAGGGGTACCGTTCGCTGGAGGAGGCTCTCGGGGCCCCCGAAACGGACCGGAGCGATGGGCTTCGACTGGGGTGGCCGGGCGAAGGGCGGTGGCTCCATGTGCGCCCCTCGGGGACCGAACCGGTGGTGCGCTTCATCGCCGAGGGTCCCGACGAAGCCGCGGCCCGCGCTCTCATCCAACGGGGGCGGCAAGCCCTGGGCGTGTGACCCGGTCACGGAACGAACCGAACCACCTGCATGGCGGGAGATGACCATCGATGTGTGGAATCGTGGGATATGTGGGATCCAAGGAGGCGGCACCGATCCTCGTACAGGGGCTCCGACGCCTGGAGTACCGGGGCTACGACTCCGCAGGAATCGCCGTGGTGGGAAACGACGGAGATGTGCACTCCCTTCGTCGAGCCGGAAAGCTTGACCGCCTCGCCGAGGCGGTGGAAGCGGTGGGGCCCGGCGGGACGTGCGGGATCGGCCATACCCGGTGGGCCACCCATGGCCCGCCCACCGTCGAGAACGCCCACCCGCACCTGAGCAATGACGGCTCCATCGCCCTGGTCCACAACGGGATCATCGAGAATGCCGGCTCCCTTCGCACCAAGCTCGAACAGGAGGGGGTGACCTTCCGGAGCGACACCGACACCGAAGTGGTGGTGCATCTCATCGACCGCCTCTGGGAAGAGGGCGACACCCTGGAGGACGCCGTCGCTGCCGCCCTGGATCGGGTCATCGGGGCGTACGGGATCGCGGTGATCAGCTCCCGCGACCCCGGAAAGATCGTGGTGGCGCGAAATGGCTCTCCCCTCCTCCTGGGCGTGGGGAAGAATGGCGAGGTCCTGGTGGGCTCCGACGCCGCCGCCGTCATCGCCCACACCCGGAACGTGGTCTACCTGGACGACGGGGACTACGCCGTCCTCACCGCCGAAGGCTACCGGACCTACCACATCCACCAGGGGCAGGTGCAGCGGAAGGTCCACGAGGTCACCTGGGACCTGGAGGCCATCGAGCGGAGCGGCTTCGACCACTTCATGAAGAAGGAGATCTTCGAGCAGCCCCGGTCCCTCGAGGACGTCACCCGAGGCCGCCTCCTCGAGGAGGAGGGATCCGCGCGGCTGGGAGGGATCACCATCTCCGACCGGGAACTCCTGGAGGTCGACCGGATCATCATCACCGCGTGCGGCACCTCGTGGCATTCGGCCCTCATCGGGGAGTACCTCCTGGAGGAGCTGGCCCGGATCCCCACGAAGGTGGAGTACGCCTCGGAGTTCCGGTACAAGAACCCGGTGGTGGACGAGCGGACCCTGGTCATCTGTGTCTCGCAGTCGGGGGAGACCGCCGACACACTCGCCGCCCTCCGCGAGGCGAAGCAGCGGGGTGCGCGGGTCATGGGGATCGTCAATGTGGTGGGCTCCTCCATCGCCCGGGAGACCGACTTCGGCGTCTACCTCCACGCCGGTCCCGAGATCGGTGTGGCATCCACCAAGGCCTTCACCAGCCAGGTTGCGGCCCTCGCCCTCTTCACCCTCTACCTGGCCCGCCGCCGCAACCTCTCGATCCTCGAGGGCCGCAGGCTCGTGAAGGCGCTCCAGGAGCTCCCCGGTCAGGTCGCAGAAATCCTCCTCCAGGACGAGGCCATCGAGGAACTGGCCCGGCGCTACGTCGACTCCCCCAACTTCCTCTACCTGGGACGGGGTTTCCAATTCCCCGTCGCCCTCGAGGGCGCCCTGAAGCTCAAGGAAGTCTCGTACATCCATGCCGAGGGGTATCCGGCGGCGGAGATGAAGCACGGGCCCATCGCCCTCATCGACGAGAAGATGCCCGTGGTCTTCCTCGCCCCGAAGGACCCGGTCTACCACAAGGTCCTCTCCAACATCGAAGAGGTGAAGGCCCGGTCGGGACGAGTCATCGCCGTGGTGAACGACGGTACCGAAGAGCTCGAGGGGAAGGTGGACCACTTCATCCGGGTCCCCGAGACCCATCCGGCGCTTCTCCCGATTCTGACGGTGGTCCCCCTCCAGCTCCTCGCCTACCATGTGGCGGTGCTCCGGGGGTGCGACGTGGACCAGCCCCGCAACCTGGCGAAGTCGGTCACCGTCGAGTGAGGTCGATGGGATGAGGGTCGTCCTTCAGCGGGTGACGCACGCCGAGGTCCGCATCGAAGGAGCGGTGGCCGGAGCCATCGACCACGGCCTCCTCCTCCTGGTTGGCTTCACCGGCACCGACGACGACGCCGTGGTGGAGTGGATGGTCTCGAAGATCGTGGGGCTTCGGGTCTTCAACGACGACGAGGGCCGGATGAACCGGTCCGTCGGCGATGTGGGGGGCGGACTCCTGGCCGTGAGCCAGTTCACCCTCTATGGAGACACCCGGAAGGGCCGACGTCCCTCCTTCGTGAAGGCCGCCGACCCGGAGCTGGCCATCCCCCTCTGGGAGGAATTCGTCCGCCGACTCGAGGCCGCTGCGCCCGGTCCGGTGGAGACGGGGGAGTTCGGGGCCATGATGGAGGTGGGGCTGGTGAATGACGGACCGGTGACCCTGGTCCTGGAGCGGGAGGGCGCCGGGTGATGGTCCTCGCCTCCGCCTCGCCCCGGCGGGCGGAGATCCTGGAGGGGCTCGGGATCCCCTTCCGGGTCCGTCCCGCCTCGGTGGACGAATCGGTGCACCCGGGGGAGGCCCCGGGACCCCATGTGGAGCGGCTGGCACGGGCGAAGGCCGAGGCGGTGGCCCGCCACGAGGGACCGGACACCCCCATCCTCGCCGGCGACACCATCGTGGTGCTGGGAGACGCCATCCTGGGCAAGCCCGCCGATGACGAGGCTGCGGTCCGGATGCTCCTCTCCCTGGCCGGGCGGGACCACCATGTCCTCTCGGCCCTCGCCCTGGCGTACCGGGGCCAGGTGCACGCCGGGGTGTCCCGCACCCGGGTCCGCTTCCGCGCCTTCGACGAGGAGATGGCCCGGGCCTACGTCCGCACCGGCGAGCCGGCGGACAAGGCCGGCGGGTACGGGATCCAGGGGCTCGGCGCCGTCCTGGTGGAGGAGGTGGAGGGCGACTGGTCGGGGGTGGTGGGTCTTCCCATCTCCCTCCTGGTCCGGCTCCTCGATGCGGCCGGACTCGGCTACCGGTTCCCCGATTCCTTGCGGGGGGAGGCCGGGGAGGGGTAGGATCGGGGCAGTCCCATTCCTCGCTCCTTTCAGGCTCCCATGGCATCGACCCCCTCCATACTCGCCCTGGACCAGGGCACCACCGGAAGCACCGCCCTCGTCCTGGCCGATGACGGCAGGATCCTGGGACGCGCCTACGCCGAGTTCCGCCAGCACTTCCCCCGGGGCGGATGGGTGGAGCACGACGCCCTCGAGATCCAGGAGACCACCGAGCGGGTGGCCCACGAGGCCATCGAGGGGGCGCGCAACCGCGAGTCCATCGATGTGCAGGGGATCGGGATCACGAACCAGCGGGAGACCCTCGTCCTCTGGGACCGGGAGACCGGGCGCCCGGTGCACCGGGCCATCGTCTGGCAGGACCGCCGGTCGGCCGCCATCTGTCGCGAACTGAAGGAGGCGGGGCACGAAGACGAGATCCGTTCGCGCACGGGTCTCCTCCTCGATCCCTACTTCTCGGGAACGAAGCTCACCTGGCTCTTCCGCGAGAAGCCCGAACTCCGGCGCCGCGCCGAGGCCGGGGAGCTCGCCTTCGGGACCATCGATTCGTGGCTCGTCCACCGCCTCACCGATGGCGCGGTCCATGCCACCGACCCCACCAACGCTTCGCGGACCCTCCTCTACGACCTGGAGTCGGGCGACTGGTCCGACGCCCTCCTGGAGCGCTTCGAGGTACCCCGGGAGATCCTTCCCGAGATCCGGCGCTCGGCGGGCGACTTCGGGACGAGCACCGGGGAGAGCGCCGGGGTGGAGGTGCCCATCGCGGGGGTGGCCGGAGACCAGCAGGCGGCCCTCTTCGGACAGGGGTGCTGGGAGGCGGGGCTCGCCAAGAACACCTACGGAACCGGGGCCTTCCTACTCCTCCACACCGGCGAGGACCGGGTGATCTCGGAGCATGGGCTTCTCACCACGGTGGCGTGCGACGCCGAGGGGGGACGGGCCTTCGCGCTGGAGGGCTCCATCTTCATAGCGGGGGCGGCGATCCAGTGGCTCCGTGATGGCCTCGGACTCCTGGACCGGGCCGAGGACTCCGAGGCGATGGCCCGTTCGGTGGAGGACACCGGGGGCGTCTACCTGGTGCCCGCCTTCGTGGGGCTGGGGGCGCCCCACTGGGATCCGGAGGCCCGGGGCACCATCGTCGGCCTCACCCGGGGGACCGACCGGGCACACCTGGTTCGCGCCGCCCTCGAGGCGATGGCGTACGGCACCGCCGACCTCATCGTGGCCATGGAGGCCGATTCCGGGGTCGAGACCCGGGAGCTGCGGGTGGATGGAGGCGCTTCGGCCAACGACTGGCTCATGGGCTTCCAGGCCGGGATCCTGGGGTGCCCCGTCCGGCGCCCCGCCCAGGTGGAGACCACCGCCCTGGGCGCGGCGGGCCTCGCCGGCCTCCAGGTGGGGCTCTGGGACTCGGGAGAGGACTTCCTTCGGGCCCACGGCGAGACGAGGACCTTTCGCCCCCA
>SLSF01000296.1 GCA_007130605.1 Gemmatimonadota bacterium
GCCGATCCGCTCCCGCTCCTCGTGGAGCCGACGGAGGAGGGGGACCGACGCCAGGAGCCGGTCCGGATCGAAGCCCTCCATGGAGTGGATGCTCATTCGCACCGGATTCCCCCCGTCCACCACCGGCAGCGGAACCGAGGTGCCCAGGTGACGGAGGGCCGAATCCAGGTCGTCGCGGTCGACGGGAAGGGCCGGGCGGTTCGCCAGGCTCCCCTGGGCACCCCGTCCGGCGAAGTCTCCGATTACGAGAATGCCAAAGGTGTCGTCGCGGCTGGGGGTGTACCGGGGCTCGGGCGAACCGGCCGTGAGATGGACCTCGGGGGCTCTGGACACGGCGGACCTCGTGGGGGTTGGAGGAGCGGAGGAGATACCGGGCTGGGCAAGATAGGGCCGAAGTCCGATAGTCGGCAAACGGTGTGTGGGGCCGTGCCGCCACTCCGGAGATCCGGCCAATGGAGCGTCAATGGTCGCTATATCTACTGTCGTTGCTGGATGATCGCGGTGGTGCACGAAGGTTTAGTTCACGCCCCTTGATGTTCGAATGACGGGATCGTTTGTCCGGTGTCACCGCGTGCGGGCACTTTCCCCACTCCGTACTCGGTTGGAATCCCCCCTCTCGTTCACCGGCAGCGGCGGAATGTGTGCGGGCCCGGCAGGGCCTGCTCCTCCGTTTCTCTGCCCATGGGCAGGTTGCGCTTGATGTCGACTCCCACATTCCGAAAATCCGGCCCCCTCCTTTTCCTGGCCGGTGTCCTGCTCGCCGCGCCCCTGGCGGCGCAGGACCCGGCACAGGACCCGGTGCAGGAGATGGCCGATCCCCAGCGGCTCCAGGTGGTGGGCGACACGACACCGACCCAGCTCGGGAGCGGCGACATCTCGCTGCGCCCGGGCGACATGGTACGGATCCAGGTCTGGCGCCAGCCCGAGTTCAGCGGCGAGTTCTTCATTACCGAGACCGGTTTCATCGGTCACCCCCTCTACCGCTCGATCCACGCCATCCGCCGCCCCGTCCGCGAGGTGGAGGACCGGGTGCGGATCTTTCTCACCCAGTTCGAGAGCGAGCCGAACTTCGTGATGGAGTCCTTCGTGCAGGTGGCGGTGGGCGGCCAGGTGCGGCAGCCCGATGTACACCTGCTCCGGCCGGGGACCACCATGATCGAGGCGGTGGCCCAGGCCGGCGGGGTGACGGAGCAGGGCCGGATGGACGAGGTGCTCCTGCGTCGGGCGGGAATCGAGTACCGGCTGAACTTCACCGACTCGGCGAGCCAGCACCGCAACATCCCCATCGTCTCGGGTGACGAGATCGTGGTTCAGCGTCAAAGGAGCGTCTTTCGAGAATACGTGCTCCCGGTCATTTCGGTGGCCGGAAGCATCGCGTCCATCTACCGCGCGGTGGATCGGCGATGAGTGGCGGGCTGATTCCGGGGTCGCGGGGCGACGACCGCCGCTCGATGGTGGTGGAGTACGTCGACCCGCCGAGGCACGCCGCGCAGCCGCCCCCTCCCGACGACACCATCGAGCTCCGCGAAGTCATCCAGATCCTGCGCAGGCGGCTCTGGCTCGTGGTGGCCTTTGTCCTGGGCGGGATCGCTCTCGCCTGGGCCGTCCACGAATTCCGGACTCCGCAGTACCGCGCCACGGCGGTGATCCAGATCGAGGACCCGCGGGGCCGGATGTCGGAACAGTTCGGGATGATGGATCCGACCCGCTCGGGTACCGACCCGATCCGATCGTCGCTCGAGGTGCTCCGGAGCCGTACGGTGCTGGGCCAGATCGTCGATGACGAGGGCTTCCGACTCACGGCCGCCAATGGCAACCCGGTCCGGCGCTTCCTCTCGGATGTTGAGATCGACCCCCTCGCCCTTCCCGACACCCTGACCCTCGAATTCGAAGCCGGTGGGGTCCGGGTCGGATCGGCCCGGGGGATCGAGCCCATCGAGGCGGGCTACGCTCAGCGCATCGAAATGGGCGAGGTCGCCTTCCGGGTGGACAGCATGCCGGCGGTCGACCAGGCGACGCTGGCCGTCCTCACGCGCGACCGGGCGATCCAGCGCCTCGAGGAGCGGCTCGCGAGCGCGCCCCGCCCCGAGACCAATGTGGTGGACGTGCACTTCACATCGTCCGACCCGGTCACGGCGCAGCGGATCGTGAACCGTGCGGTGCAGGTCTTCCAGGAGCGGACCACTGCCGAGGCCCGGGCCGAGTCGCAGCGGCGCCGGATCTTCCTCGAGGACCAGATCGCCGTGGCCGACACCACGCTGAGAGACGCCCAGGCGCTCCTCACCGCCTTCCGGAGCGAAGAACAGGTGGTGAGTACCCAGCAGCAGGGGACCGCCGAGCAGTCGGGGCTCGTGAGCATCGAGATGCGGCGCGAGGAGCTTCGGGCCGACCGGTCGATGTACCAGTCGATCCTGGGGGAGCTGGGGGCCGCCGAGCCCGGCGAGATCGGGGAGCGGATCCAGGCCATCGTGGCGACGCCCGAGGTGGCGGCGAACCCGGTGGTCTCGTCGCTCCACCAGCAGCTCATGGAGTTCGAGGCGGAACGCGAGGCCCTCACCAGCGGCCCCTGGGGCCTCTCGGACACGAATCCCGACGTGGCCCGCATCGACCAGCAGATCGCCACCACCTCCGGCCGCCTGGAGTCGGCCGTGCGGAGCCACATGGACAATCTGGACGCCCGACTGGCGGCCATGGACGACCTCAGGAATCGCACCGCCGGCCAGATCGCCGGGCGCCCCGAGGCCCTGGCCGAAGAGGAGCGGCTCCTGCAGGATGTGAACTCGATCCGGAGGACCCTGGAGCAGCTCCAGGACGAATTCTACCGCGCCCGCATGGCCGAGGCCGTGGAGGAGGGCCCGGTGCAGGTGGTGGACCTGGCCGCCAGTTCCGAGCCCACCCAGACCGCCGGACTCCCCCTCATGCTCGCCCTGGGCCTCATGCTGGGAGGGATGGTGGGCAGTGGCGCCGCCTTCGTGCTCGAGATGCTGAACACGAAGGTGCGCCGGCGCGAAGACATGGAGGACGCCCTTCGGGTGGAGACGGTGGGCATGATCCCGCAGCTGGGTCGCGGGAAGCGGAAGCGGATCCGTGCGGGGGTCCCCGTGCCCGCCGGCTCGAACCGCCGCACCGAGCGGGAGCTGGTCACCCTCCACCAGAACCGGTCCCCCGAGGCCGAGGCTTTCCGGACCCTCCGGACCAACCTCCTCTTCACCCAGCAGCGAGACACGATCCGGGCCGTGGTGGTGGCGAGCGCGCTCCCGGGCGAGGGAAAGACCACCACCGCCGCGAATCTGGCCATCA
>SLSF01000022.1 GCA_007130605.1 Gemmatimonadota bacterium
CGTCAGAAGATCCGGAGTCGGATGTATCGGCTCGGGTTCTCCCGGAAGTCTTCGGCGAGCGCGAGGATCGCTGCTGCGGCGTCGTTGAGGTTGGTGTAGAGCTCGTCGTCGGCGGAAAGCCGCCCGAGGGTCCCTTCACCGGACTCCATCCGTGCCAGGACCACGTCCAGCGAGGTGGAGGCCCGATCGAGGGTCTCCCCCGTCTCCTGGAGGCGTTCCATGGTGGCGTCGGCCCGCTCCAGCACCCGCTGAAGCTCGGGCCCGCTCACACTCCCCTCCACCGCTTCGGCAGAAGCCCGCAGACTCCTGGTGAGCCCCTCGATCTCTGCCCGCTGGTCGTCGAGGAGCCGGTTGAGCTCCCCCACGAGCCGCCGGGTGTCGGTGGCGGTCCCTTCCACCGCGTCGATTGTGGTGTCGGAGGCGAGGCGGTTGATGCGATCCATGATTTCGTCGATATCCGCCCCCAGGGTCTGGGCGATGTCCTCGAGCCCCCCGGTGGCGGGTTCACCACGGATGAAGCCATTGCGCGGGACCGGAGTCTCCGAGGTGCCCGGCACGACCTCGACGGTGCGCCCACCCAGAAGTCCCATTCCGGTGACGCGAGCATGGGAATCCTCGGGGATCTGCCACTCGCCATTGATCTCGAGGGTGACCTGTACCTCTTCCCCTTCCAGCTCGAACCGGTGCACCCGTCCGATATTGACCCCCCGCATCTGCACGGGATCACCGCGGCGCACACCACCGGCGTCTTCCACGGCGGTATTGACCATGTAGCGGCCTCGAAAGGTCGCCGGGTCGGTGAGGAGGAAGAGCAGGATGATGGCCGAGAGGAAGCCGATGATCACGAAGACCCCGATGCGCACCTCCCGTCCACCTGTGGCCGGAGGGGTCGCCCGCTCCAGCTCTCTCTCGTTGAGCCCCTTTCGCGGGGCTTCGGCGCTCGATCCACGCTCGGTCATGAAATCTCCATCTGGTCCAGGGCCGCTTCGGCGGCCGCTCGGTCTGCGAAGGCTCGTACGACCGGATCGTCCGAGATGCGGAAATCCGCGGGATTCCCGATGAATCGGAGTCGCCCTCCCTCCAGCATGGCGACTCGGTCACACATGATCAGGCCACCCTCGATGTCGTGGGTCACGATGATCGAGGTCACATTCAGGTTCTGGGAGAGGCGTTCGATCAGGCGTTCCACGGCGGCCGTGTTCACCGGATCGAGACCTGTGGTCGGCTCGTCCCAGAGTAGGATCCTGGGACGGCCGACGATGGCCCGGGCGATCCCCACCCGTTTCCGCATCCCTCCCGAGAGTTCCGAGGGGATCTTCCTGAGGATCCCGCCGGGTTCCAGGTTCACCAGCTCGAGGGCCTCCCAGATCTTCCGGGTGCGCTCGATCCGCGAGAGGCCGGCGAGTTCATCCTCCGGAATCCCCATCTCCACATTCTCCCAGACATTGAGAGAATCGAAGAGCGCGGCGTTCTGGAAGACATAGCCCACCTTCCTCCGGACTCGCGCCAGGACCCTGGGGCCGGTTCCGTAGACCCGGTCGCCATCGACGGAGACATTCCCACGGTCGAGGGAGATGAGTCCGATGGTGGTCTTCAGGAGCACACTCTTCCCGGTCCCCGAAGGACCGAAGATGGCGAACATCTCTCCCTCGTGGACCTCCAGGTCGACGCCCTGGAGAACCGGTGCGTCGAAGGCCTTGTGCACCTCCTGGAAGCGAATCATCGGTACTCTCCCCGGCTGCGGGCCTCCCTCGGCGTCCTCATTGGAGGAGGAGCGGGGGGAAGAAGGCATCGAGGATCAGGATCGTCAGCGTCATGAACATGACCGAGGCGGTGGTCGTCCGCCCCACACCGGAGGCGCCTCCACTGGTTCGCATCCCCATGTGGATGGAGATGAGGGGGATGGCAAGCCCGAAGGTGACCGCCTTGGTGAGGGAGTAGAACATGTCCCAATTGTGCCAGAAGAGACGCGCGCCGTAGAGGAAGGACTCATACCCCAGCCCGAGGGTCAGATTGGCGGCCACCATCCCGGCGGCGACCCCGATGAGATTCGCCACCGCCACGAGGATCGGGACCACGATGACTCCGGCGAGGATGCGGGGGGCCGCGAGGATCGCCACCGGATCCCGGCCCAGCGCCTCGAAGGCGTCGATCTGCTCCGAGACCTTCATGGTGCCCAGTTCCGCCGTGATCCGTGCGCCCACGCGCCCCACCAGGACGATGGCGGTGAGGACCGGGCCGAGCTCGAGTACCACCGAAGAGGTCACCACCGACCCCAGGATGTAGAGGGGTACCGAGCCCTGGAACTGGTACCCGCCCTGCTGGCTCGTCACGATCCCCGCCAGGACTGCGGTCACCACGACGATGGGGAGGCTCTGTGCCCCCATGACATACATCTGGACCAGGATCGACCGGAGGGAGACCTTCAGGGTCACCAGCGCTCGAATGGAGCGCGCCAGGAGAAGGCCGAGCTGCCCCGCATGCTCCGCGATGAGCGCGCTGACCCGTCCGACCGTGCCCAGTGGGCGGGTCAGCGCGTTCGATGGAACGGACGAGGAGGTGGGCGATGCGGACAACGGATGACGGCGGCGGATGTCTGGAGTCGAAGAAGATGGGGCGGCCCGCGGGGCATGAACTCCGGGAGCCTGCCAAGTCTCACGAAAGCATCGGTGGGACGCAAGTTGTCGCGCTTGGTCGACGCGCCCGTCCTCCTCCCGGATCTCCTGGAGGCGGTGGAGAATCCCGCCGACCGTGCGTGTCCGAGGGGTTCACGATGCCTCCACCCTCCCATCGCTTCCCATCCGGTGCCCCTCGGGATCGAAGTCGATGACGAAGCTGGAGCCTTTCCCCACGCGACTCCACGCCCGCAGTTCGAATCCCATCAGTTCGCAGAGGGAGCGCGAAATGGCGAGGCCGAGCCCTGTCCCGCCGAAGCTGCGGGCCTGGGAGTCGTCGACCTGATGGAAGGGCGAGAAGATCTCGTCGAGCTGGTTCTCGGGGATCCCGATCCCGGTGTCCGCGACTTCGAGGGCCCGGGGGCGTCCATTCTCCGGGTCGGCGTCCACCCGGATGGTGACCCCGCCCTCCTCGGTGAACTTGAGGGCATTTCCCACCAGGTTGAGCACCACCTGCTTCAGGCGGCGCTGATCGGCCACGGCAGGACGGAGCGCCGGATCCACCTCGGCCCGGAGTTCGAGGCCCTTCCGGCGCGCCTGCAGGTCGAGCATCCGGATCACCTCGCCGGCGAGTTCGTCGAGGGGGACGGGCTCCCGGACGAGTTCCATCCTCTGTGCGTCGATCTTGGAGAGGTCGAGGATGTCCTCGATGAGGGCGAGGAGGTGCTCTCCATTGGCCTGAATGCGCCGGAGGTAGTCGAGTTCCCGGGCCGGAAGCTCGTCCCCCTGCTTCTTCAGGAGGATGTTGGCGAAGCCGATGACCGAGTTGAGGGGGGTCCGGAGTTCGTGGCTCATATTGGCCAGGAAGGAACTCTTGGCGCGTGAGTTCGCCTCGGCCTCCTCCAGCGCCCGCCGGAGCATCCGCTCGGCCCGCTTCTGGTTGGTCACGTCGCGGATCACCAGCACCCGGGCCGGATCCCCCTGGTAGAGGGAGTCCACCACCGCCAGTTCACCGGGGAAGAGGGTGCCGTCGTAACGTCGCCCTTCCACCTCCAGGTTCTCCCGCACGGAGGACTCGTGACCCCTTCCGGTTCCAAGGAGGAAGTTCTCGGCACCGGGTCGGTGTTCCGGTGCCACCAGGTTCAGCACCGGGTCGCCCACCATCTGGGAGACACTGACCCGGAAGAGCTGAGCGGCCCGGGGGTTGGCGTCGAGGATGAGCCCCCGGCGGTAGAAGATCACCCCCTCGAAGGTGGCCTCGGCCAGGCGCCGGAAGCGCTCCTCGCTCTCCTTCACCTGGACGATGGCGCCCTCCATGGCCTCGCGGGCCTCCTCCCCGTCCTTGCGGGCCCGCTCCGTCTGGTCGAGTGCGCTCTCCAGCTCGATCTGTCGCACCCGCTGCTGGGTCCGGAGCTGCTCCATCCGGGCAAAGTTCGTGCGCCGGACCTTGAGGACGGTGGCGGCGATCACCATGGCAATGACCAGGATGATCCCGAAGTGGATCCACTCTCCATCGGGAAGGTGGGGGGCCGCCACCGCGAGCCATCCGGCCATGACGGTGCCCACCACCACCGCGAACCATCCCCAGTCGAGAAAGAAGAGTCCCACCCCGAGGACCAGGAGGACCAGGGTGCTCGTGTCGCGGGGGAGTCCCACCAGGTGGAGCTGGAGAAGGGCCGTAAGGAGGACGACGAAGGAGACGAGGGCCGCCGCAGGATGGGCCCGGCCGGATGCGAGGGGCTTTCGCCTCACCCTGAGGAAGCTTCCCAGCATGAGGAGCGATGCCATCGCCGCCACCCCGGCCAGGAGCCCCGCATCGGGATGATCGATGAGGCGCCGGATGGGGACGAGAAGCGCGTATACCCCTGCGAGGGCTGCGAGCACCGGCGGGAGCGCCTCGGCCACATTGCGGTCGAGTGCGTGCGGGAGCCTCGTGAAGGAGTCTCCAGTCAGCGATCGGTCCGATTCCTCGGACGCTGAATCCATGTCGCAGGCTCCCGGGTGGGTGCAGGGGGCAGTGCCCGGGCGTACCGCACCGGGCGTTCAGGGCCGTTCCGTGGGAGTCTATCCACTCACCGCGTGGACCGCCACCTCGGCCGCCGGGTACCGGAGGTCCGAAGGGTTGTCATGGGCCGTTCCAGAGCGGGGCCGGTCCTCTCTCGATTTCAATTATTGGAGGTCGCATGCAGGTACGAAAGGCGAATGCAGAGTGGAAGGGGAATCTGCCGGAGGGCACCGGTGTCGTTTCGACGGAGAGTGGAGTCCTGAGCAATGCCGGGTACTCCTTCGGCTCCCGCTTCGAGTCCGGGGTGGGGACGAACCCCGAGGAACTCATTGCGGCAGCCCATGCCGGCTGCTACGCCATGGCCTTTGCCAACGAACTGTCGAGCGCCGGCCACACGCCCGACTGGGTTCGGGTGGAGGGGAGAGCCCACCTTGAGAAGACCGACGGGGGCCCCGGGCTCACCCGCATCGAGCTGATCTGCGAGGCGAAGGTACCGGGGATCGAAGAGGATGAGTTCCAGTCCATCGCCGAGGGGGCCCGGACGGGGTGCCCGATCTCGAAGGCACTGGCCGCCATCGAGATCCAGTTGAAGGCGACACTCCAGAGTTGAGACGCGGAGTGGAGGAGGACGGCTCCGGGGACAGGGGACGCCAGACCTTGTGCGGTGACACGGGTCAGGGCGATACTGATCCGCGATGACCACACTCTTCTGGGTACTCGGGCTCTCTCTCGGGGTCTCCTTCCTCTGCTCGATCCTCGAAGCGGTCCTCCTCTCGGTGAACCACTCCCATGTCGCCGTTCTCCGCGAGGAGGGGAGCCGCGCCGGTGAGTTCCTGCACGACATGCAGCAGAGGATCGACGAGCCCATCTCGGCGATCCTCACCCTCAATACCATTGCCCACACCATGGGGGCGGCGGTGGGGGGGGGCGTGGCCCTCCAGGTCTTCGGCGAGGAGTGGATCGCCCTCTTCTCGGCGGGACTCACCCTGGCGATCCTCCTCTTCTCGGAGATCGTGCCCAAGACCGTGGGCGCCACCTTCTGGAAGGAGCTCTCGGCGCCCACCGCCTGGTTCCTCCGGGGGATGGTGCTGGTGATGAAGCCGATCCTGATTCCCCTCTCCATCTTCTCCCGGGCGATTTCGCGGGGGAAGGCCTCGGCGTCGACGGTGAGCCGGGCGGAACTCGAGGTCATGGCCGAGATTGGACGACGCGAGGGCACCCTCGACGAAGCCGAGTGGCGGGTCGTGACCAATGTGATGAATCTGAGCGAAGTGACGGTGAGCGAGGTGATGACGCCCCGCACCGACATGGTCGCCGTCCCGGTGGATGCCAGCGTCGACGAGGCGAAGGCCGTCATGCTGGACCAGGGTCACCTCCGCCTGCCGGTCTACGAGGGATCTCTCGACCGGATCGTGGGAATCCTGGTGGCGCGTGATCTCTGGCAGGCCGACCGCGAAGGGGAGGTCACCATTCGGGGGATCGTCCGTCCTCCCCGCTTCGCGCCCCACTCGAAGCCGGTGGAGGACCTCCTTCTGGAGATGCGACGGGGACGGGTGAAGATGGTGATGGTGGTGGACGAGTTCGGTGGAATCGCGGGCCTGGTGACCCTGGAGGACCTCATCGAGGAGATCGTCGGCGAGATCCAGGATGAGCACGAAGATGACGAGCCCCTCCCCTTCCAGTCCCTCGGAAATGGGGTGATCCGGATCTGGGGTGGGGTTTCAGTACGTGAGGCCGCGGAACGCCTGGGTCTCGAACTGTCGGAGGAAGACTTCGACACCCTGGGGGGCTTCGTCTTCGGAGGACTCAATCGGGTTCCGGTGGTGGGCGATGAACTGGCCGTGGAGGGAGGTCGCTTCCGGGTGGTCCGGATGGATGGCCGCAGGATTCGCTTCCTCCGCTTCGTCCCCGATCGGCGCGAGGATCCCGGCGTGCCAGCCCCCGAGGCCTGAGCCCCGCCGCTTCAGCCCGCTGCGTTCGAGGCCTTCTCTTCGGAGCCGGAGGACACCCTTTCGGGCTCGTCGATCTCCTCGGTCCAGAAGGAGATGGCCAGGAGGATCGCTCCGGTGGTGATGGCCATGTCGGCCACATTGAAGATCGGCCAGAGCATGAAGCCGAGATCGATGGGTCCGATGAAGTCGACGACGCCGTGCTCCCACCGGGCCCGGTCGTAGAGATTACCCAGGGCTCCCCCCAGGATCAGGGCCGAGGAGACGATCCGCAGCCAGTCATCGGAGCGGGCCTGCCAGAGGAGTCCCGTCAGGAAGGCCACGGCCAGGATCGTGATGGGAATGAAGATCCACCGCGGATCGGAGCCGATGGAGATGCCGAAGGCGGCCCCGGTATTGAAGGCGAGGTTCACCGGGACGAGTCCCCCGAACCATTCGAGGGACTGCCCCCCGGAAAGAGTACGGAGCGCCCACGCCTTGCTCCACAGGTCCAGGGCCACCACGGACGCGGTGATCAGAAGGGCCGTGCTCCACTTTGCCTTCACGTCTTCCTCGGTCGGTTGAGTCGTCCATCAGGGGGGCCCTCTGGCCCCATCCGCCTTCAACGGACGTCTAATGTCACTCCCCTGCGCCCGGCCGTCCACCCGGACCGGGGCATCGGGGGAGCATGGCATGGAGCAGGGCTTCCATCCCTCCCGGGAGTTGCCTATCATCGAGAACGACCTGCAGTCCCTCCATTCGCTCCCCGGCAACGCCCATGTGCTCCATTCTCGGGATCTTCGAGATCGAAGGTCCGACCTCCGGTCTTCGTGGCAAGGCCCTCGATGCCTCCCGCCGCCAGCGACACCGCGGCCCGGACTGGAGCGGGATCGAGGTCCGGGATCGCGCCATCATCGCCCACGAGCGGCTCTCCATCGTCGATGTGGAGTCCGGCGCCCAACCGCTCCAGAGTCCCGACGGGACACTGGTCCTGGGGGTGAATGGCGAGATCTACAACCACCTGGGGCTTCGGGAGGAGACGCCGGAGTACCCCTATGCGACCGCGTCGGACTGCGAGGTGATCCTCGCCCTCTACCGAGAGGAGGGGACCGACTTCCTCCGGAAGCTGAACGGGATCTTCGCCTTCGTTCTCTGGGACGAGGCCCGAGGGCGGTACCTGGTGGCCAGGGATCCCATCGGGGTCATGCCGCTCTATTACGGTCGGGACGAGTCGGGACAACTCTGGGTGGCTTCCGAGATGAAGGCCATCGAGCCGTACTGCACCTTTGTCCGGGCCTTTCCACCCGGATGCATCCTCGACAGCGAGGTGGGGGAGATCGAGCCGTACTGGGAGCCCGAATGGACCCTTCCGGCCGCCGCCAACCTCCCTGCCAACCCCGACCTCGTGCGCGAGGCGCTGGAGGCGGCCGTGCGTCGCCAGCTCATGTGCGATGTTCCCTACGGGGTGCTGCTCTCAGGGGGACTCGACAGTTCCCTGGTGGCGGCCATGGCCCGGCGCTTCTCCGAGCGACGAATCGAATCGGGTGGTCGCGAGGAAGCGTGGTGGCCCCGGCTCCACTCCTTTGCCATCGGGCTCGAGGGCTCCCCCGATCTCGCGGCGGCACGGGTGGCCGCCGAGGCCATCGAGACCCAGCACCACGAATTCCGGTACACGATCCAGGAAGGGCTCGACGCCCTGGAAGACGTGATCCGACACACCGAAACCTTCGATGTGACGACGATCCGGGCCTCGACCCCCATGTTCCTCCTGGCCCGGCGAATCCGGGCCGCCGGGATCAAGATGGTGCTCTCGGGCGAGGGGGCGGACGAGATCTTCGGAGGGTATCTCTACTTCCACAAGGCGCCGTCTCCCGAGGCGTTTCACGAGGAGACCGTCCGGAAGGTCCGCTCCCTCCACCTCTTCGACTGCCTTCGCGCCAACAAGTCCATGGCCGCTTGGGGTGTCGAGGCCAGGGTCCCCTTCCTCGACCTGGAGTTCCTCGAGACCGCCATGCGCCTCGACCCGGCGGGACGGATGCCGGGAGAGGGGCGGATCGAGAAGGCGGTCCTCCGGGAGGCGGGACGAGGGCTTCTCCCGGACGAGATCCTCTATCGGCAGAAGGAGCAGTTCTCCGATGGGGTTGGATACGGGTGGATCGACGCCCTGAAGGACCATGCCGAGTCCCGGGTGAGTGATGGGGCCATGGCGCAGGCGGAGGAGCGTTTTCCCCTGAGTCCCCCGGCCTCGAAGGAGGCCTACCTCTACCGGTCCATCTTCGAGCGCCACTTCCCTTCGGCCTCGGCTGCAGGCACGGTTCCATCGGGCCCGAGCATCGCCTGTTCGTCGCCCGAGGCCATGGCGTGGGACGACTCCTTCAGGGAGCTGGCGGACCCGTCGGGTCGCGCGGTCCGGGGCGTCCATCGGAGCGCCTGGCGCTGACTCACTCCCCGGAGTCGTCGCGGCGGTACGCCAACACCCCGTCGACATAGGTGAGGTCGACCCGGAGTTCATAGGGAAAGCGCTCCGGATCCATTTCGAAGGGGTTCGACGACAGGACGATGAAGTCGGCGGCCTTTCCGGGCTCCAGGCTCCCCGTGTGATCCTCGGTGCCGGCGGCGATGGCTCCACCCCAGGTGTGGGCCCGCAGTACCGCGTCCAGCTCCATCCGCTCCTGGGGATTCCAGACTCCCCCCCCACCTTCGCCGGGGCCTTCCGGAAGCCGTCGGGTCACTGCGCACCAGATGGTGGTGATGGGGTCGAGGGGGGCCACCGGCCAGTCGGTCCCCAGGGCCAGCCGCGCCCCCCCTTCGGCGAGGGAGCGGAAGGCGTAGGAACGACGCCCCCGTTCCGAGCCCAGGCGCATGGGGATCCAGGGGGCATCGTCGAGGATGTGGGAAGGTTGTACCGAGACGATCCTCTCGCTTCGTCCGATCTCCTCGAGAGCCTCCTCGGAAAGGTGCTGGGCATGCTCGATCCGGATGCGGGAGGCGGCCTCCGGGTACTCCCGATCCAGGGTCCCCATCAGTTCGACGAGCCAGTCATTGGCACGGTCTCCAATGGAGTGGATCGTCGGCTGAAGTCCGGCCGCCACCGCCCCCGTGATCTGTTCGCGGAGCTCCTCCAGGTCCACGACGGGTCCCCCGTGGCTCCCGGGATCGTGCAGGTAGGGCTCGTGGAACCAGGCGGTGGAGCTCCCGAAGGAGCCGTCGATGAAGGCCTTTACCGGACCCCAGCGCACCCGTCCACTTCCCCGTCCCTCGGTGCGAACGAGTTCGGCTGCGGAGCGCCAGTGTCGGATGGGGAGTGCCGAGGTCACACGGAGAGGCAGTCGTCCCTGGGCGTCGAGGCTCCGAAGGACCCGGAGCGCCTGCCAGCTTTCCGAAAGCTTCTGCACCGCCCCCATGTCGTGCACCTGGGTGATGCCGTGACGGAGAGCTTCCAGGGCACTCCCCCTGAGCGCCGCCACGCAGTCCTCGTCCGTCAGTTCCGGGATCACGTCGTAGACGGGGAGCATCGCCCGCTCCCTGAGAATTCCGGTGGGTTCTCCCGTCTCCGGGTCCCGGTCGATCCGGCCATTCACCGGGTCTGGGGTCTCGGCAGCGATTCCGGCGAGTTCGAGGGCCCTTGAATTCGCCACGCCCAGGTGGAGATCCACCCGTTGAAGAAAGACGGGGTGATCCGGGGTGTGTGCGTCGAGCCACGCCCGCGACGGGAAGGCTCCGCCCCACTCCTCCTGGTTCCAGTCCCCTCCGAGAATCCATCTGCCGGGGGGAGTGATCCTGGTCCGATCGGCGATCCTCTGCACGAACTCCTGGCGGGAGCGTACCCCTCGGAGGTCGACCCGGAACATCCGGACCCCTGCGGTCAGGAGGTGCACATGGGCATCCACCAGTCCGGGCATGACGAAGCGCCCTCCCAGCGAAACCACTGCCGTGTCGGAGCCCCGGTGCTCCAGGACCCGGTCCGGGTCGCCGAGGGCCAGGACACATCCGTCCTTCAGGGCGAGGGCCGCATTGCCGGTGGAGGTCGGGGAGGGCGTGTCCGGGGCGGGTTCCGGGCCTCCGCTCCAGAGGGTGAGGTCGGTGAAGATCCAGTCGGCCTGTAGGCTCATCCGGTGGGTCTCGCACTGTGCGGGTTGGCGTGCGGATTGCGTGAATTCGGCAGAGCCATGAATTCGGTCTCCTCCGAAGTTGCGCATTCCCGATGGGGCCCCCATTCTACCGGGAATACCACAGAGATCAACAGGGGACCTTCCGGAGCCGCGTCGGGCGGTCCGGAACTTGCGCTGCCTTCGGATGGTTTCACTGGAAGATGTGGCACGCTTCCGACCCGGACCCGAAGTCCGACGTCCCACCTGCGCCCAAGGAGTCGGCGATGCGAATGAAGAGTGGTCTCGGCGTCCTGCTCGGGCTCTGGATCCTTCCCGGGGGCCTGCTGATTCCGGCGTCCCCCGGTGCGGCGCTCCAGGCCGACGCTCCCCCGCCCCTGCGGGCGGCGACCCATGTCTCCCCGATCCTTCATGGGAGTCTGCCCGGACCCGGGCCGATGGCTCCGGGAGACCGCATCCGTGACCTGGCCGAGGCGCGCCTCAACGCCGACCTGGACGCCATGCGGGAGTTTCGGCCGGGGTATGCCTTCTGGCAGCACGTCTTCCTGATCCCCGATGGCTCCGTGGCGTTTGGGTCTGCCGTCGATGGCCGCCTCGTCGCCACATTTCCGACCGGGGGAAACTGGGCGCAGAATGGCCGATGGGCCGAGCCGACCCTCGCCTCGAGCCTCCAGGGGCACCGCCTCGAGAACCGCATGAGCAGTCGCCGGGACCAGGTGGTGGAGATCCTGGAGCCGACGGTGGGTCCCCTGGTGCACAATGCCACCCGGGGAAACTTCCTCCTCCCCAATTCCCGCCGCTACGGAAGCTTCCTCGCCGAGTGGGGACGGATCTACGAGCGCTTCGGAGTGCCGGCCGAGATCGGTCTTGCCCAGGCGGTCCTGGAATCAGGGCTCAATGGAACGGTCCGCTCCGAAGCCGGCGCCATCGGATTCTGCCAGTGGCTTCCCCGGAACTGGAACCGGATGAAGGCCCTGGCCCCCAATGAGATCGAGGGTCACAACCAGACGACACAGGCCGCCTACTGCGCCGCCTACCTGACCATTCTCGCCACCAAGTACGGGAGTTTCATCCCGGCGCTCTCCGAGCACCATGCAGGGGGCACCAATGTGGGCCGCACGGTGATCAATGGGAGCCGTCTCGGGGGGGAGACGGTGAGGGAGCAGTACTTCCTGGGCTCCAAGTTCGCCAGGGACCTGCGAGAGATCTCTCCCACCCGCTTCCGCGAGGTGGTGCGGAGCTACGGCCCCCGTTCCTTCCTCTATGCAGAGATGGTGTTCGGGAATGCCTACACCGTCGAGCGGCTCGTCGACGAGATCCCGCAGCAGCGGGTCCATGCCATGCGGGCGTCCAGGAACATCCCCATCGCCGACATCACCCAGCGCACCGGACTCTCGGCCGATGAGGTCCGCAGGTACAACCCGGCCCTCATCCGGCAGGTGCCTCGGACCGCGAACCTCTATCTTCCCCAGCAGATCGACGCCTTCGGCCGGGATGTGGCCTTCTGGCATCATCCGGTGGATCCGGAATTCGAGTCGGTCCTCTCCGACTTCCTCCAGCTCGACCATCCCATCGAGGTCTGGGAGCGGGCCACCTTCGCGCCAGTGCTCCGGGAATTCCGCCGCCGCTTCTCCGAGACCGGGACCGAGGAGGGGATCGTGATGGCCACCGTCCTCACCTATGTCATGGAAGAGTCGTGGTCCAATAGTCGGCAGGAGATTCTTGCGGAGTTCCGCAACGACCCCAATGTCCTCCGCCTGGTCCACGAGGGAATGCGGGAACGGGAAGCCCTCTTCGGTTCCTCCGTCCAGGCCCGATAGAACAAGGAGGGGGGTGTAGCGTAAACGCCACATCCCCCCTCCTGCTCCAGCTTCGGACTGTAGCGTTTACGCTACAACGTCCTCCTTCAACATCCTTCTAG
>SLSF01000325.1 GCA_007130605.1 Gemmatimonadota bacterium
ACACGGTCCGCCCCTCCACGTCGATGGCGGGGAAGGCCCGGCGCAGGCCCTCGTGGGTGAAGTGGTGGGTGATGCGGTTCTCGGGGTCCCCCAGGTGCCGGAGGGGCACCCAGTGGTACTCCGCCACCTCGGGCGAGGCGACCCTTGCCCGGACCCCGGACTCCACCCGAAAGACGTAGGGAACGATGGTCACGGGGGGAAGGGACGGGCTGACCGGAGCCATGACCCCGAGCCGTCCCAGCGGCTCCCCATCGCCCTCCAGATCGACGCCCACCTCTTCGCGGGTCTCGCGGATGGCGGTGTGAAGGAGCGACGCGTCGACCCCTTCCCGCCGCCCGCCGGGAAAGGCCATGTGTCCCGACCAGGGGTCCCGCTCATGGCTCGCCCGCTTGATCATCAGAAGCTCGGTGCGCGATCCTGCGGGACGGAGGACCAGCGCCACCGCAGCAAGCCAGCCACCGGGCTGGGGCGACGGGTCGCCGTCCCTTCCGGGCAGGCCATCCAGGCGCCTTCTGAGGAGATCGACATCAAGGGGAAAGGTGGAAGCGTTCATGCAGGGCGATACCCGTCGTGGTCCCCGGGGTTCGGGTCGAGGCGTCTCAGCTTTCCCCGCCCCCGGATCAGGAGGGCGAAGAGGACGGTGGTGACCCCCACCACCCCCAGGAGCACGACGGTCTCGAGGGAGCCGATGGGAACGACCCAGAGGGTGGTGACGAACTCCACGGCGATGAGGACCAGCAGGAGCCCGATGAGCTGGTCGCGGCTGATCCGCTGGCAGAACCACGCCCCGAGTGGCGCTCCGAAGATCACGATGGGGATGCAGCTCATCCAGTAGCCCCAGACCTCTCCGCTGATGCTCCCCGGAAGCTGCAGGTGCCAGGCGAAGCCGGCCAGAGAGAGAAGGCCCATCATCACCACCGTGGTGGGAGTGCTCACCTTCTCGTCGATCCCCAGCAGGAGGGTGAGCACGATGAAGATCATCATGTCGAGGCCGACCCCCACCACCGACGAGATGAGTCCGCCCACGAATCCGGTCACTAAGATGGGCACCACCACCAGGGGACGATCGAGGCGAAGTGCCCTCAACGGGGTGTCATCGATCCACCACCGGTTCACCACCAGGAAGCCACCGAAGACCAGCGCCGTGACGGTGAAGACCAGCTTCGGATAGGGGTCGGGAAGGGCGAGAAGGTTCTCGCCCAGAAGGAGGCCCACCACCCCTGCCGCGACCCCCACCCCTACCACATTCCAGAGAACCCGGATCCCCCGAAGCCAGATCACCAGCGCCGCCATCGTCATCCCGAACGACTGGATCATGAAAGCGAAAATCCGGGCGTCGCGGGCGTCGATGCCGAAGAGCTTGGTGAAGACCGGGAAGGCGACGGCTCCGCCCCCCTCCGCCGTCGCCCCGGCGATGAAGGAGCCGAAGACCATGGTGAGGGAGATGGGCCAGGTCTCTGCGAAGATCCCCCACCACCCGAGGCGAGACATGGCGACGGCCCACCCCGCCACGATGAAGAAGGCCACCCCCCAGTACGTACGAAGGCGTGCGGAATGAATCGCCGGATCGAAGGCACCCTTCTCCCCCACCCCGCCATGCAACTGGTTCACATCCCCACCTTTCGACTGAACTCCGTGCTCTTCGGGCTCCTTGTGACCCTTTCCGTGGTGCTCTGGACCCTCATGCCCGAACGGTACCCCGTCCGCTTCGACCTGTCCGGAAACCCCACCGCCTGGGAGGATCGGGGGATCGGTATGTGGATCCTCATCAATGCGCTTTTCATCATCTCTTTCGGGAAGGCGCACCTCTTCCAGCGCTACCTCATGAGCGACCCCGCTTCGGAACTCCTGAATGTGCCGTACAAGAAGCATTTCCGGAAGCTCCCCACCGAGCGGAAGGTCCGGGTCCTCATCAGGGCAAACCGCTTCCTCGGCCTGATGAACACCGGGGTGCTCCTGATCTTCATCTGCGTGCTTTTCATGATCTTCCTGGGCGCGACCCGTCCGGATTCCCTCGCGACGGTGGTGACCCGTCATGCACTGAATGTCACCATCGTCGCCGTCCTCGTCGCGCCGATCTTCGAGGTCGTGGCCATCCGTCGCATGGTGCGCAGAAAGCTCGAAGAGGAGGGGATCCTGTGACCCCTCAGGGCGGGTCCAACGCCGCGCGAAAGTCGTTCTCGATGTGGGTGGGGACGGTGGGCCATGGACGATCCGGACCACCGAGACATGCCTGCGCCCGCCCACATCTGGGACCCGGGGGCGACTCTTCGTGAGACCCCCCCGCCATCACCGCCGGAAGCGCACCTCTCCATCGAGGATCGTGAGGTCTACCGATGTCCCCTGGATCTGGTTGGCGTCGACGGTGAGGATGTCGCGATCCAGGACCACGATGTCGGCGAGCTTGCCCGGAGTGAGCGAGCCCAGGGCGTCTTCATGGAAGGCGGCGTAGGCGCAGTTGATGGTATAGCTCTCCAGCGCCTCCATCCGGGTGAGGGCCTGCTCGGGAAAGAACTCGTCGCCGTCGCGGGTGATGCGGGTCACCGTCGAGAAGTATGACTCGATGGGAGAGATGGGCTCCACCGGGACATCGGTGCCATTGCAGATGGTCGCACCGGCATCGACGAGAGAGCGCCAGACGTAGGCACCGGTCCGGGCCCGCTCCTCGCCCAGGCGGGGCTCGATCCAGGGGGCGTCGGAGGTGGCGTGGATCCCCTGCATCGAGGCGATGACTCCGAGCTCGCCGAAGCGGGGGATGTCTTCGGGATGGAGGTGCTGGGCGTGCTCGATGCGCCAGCGGTGGTCGTCGATCACCCCGCCATTGGCCGAAAGGACCGCCTCGTAGATGTCGAGGGTCTCGCGGTTCCCCCGGTCACCGATGGCGTGGGTGTTCAGCTGGTAGCCGTGCTCCAGAGCGATCTCGGCCTGCGCCCGCAGCACCTCGGGATCGGTCTGCGGGAGCCCCGCGGTCTCGGGCATGTCGGCGTACGGCTCCAGGAGCCACGCGCCGTGGGTGCCCAACGCCCCGTCGGCCCGACCCTTCATGCTGCGCACGGTGAGAAAGTGTCCGGCGTGGTCCACCATCCGGAAATCGGCCAGATTCTCGGCCAGCGACTCGAGAGACTCGCCCCGCACCGCCACGTAGAGACGCACCGGAAGCTCTCCCGCCTCGGCCAGCGCCCGGAACCGCTCGATCTCGCCGAAGCTCGATCCGGCGTCATGGAAGGTGGTGACCCCATGGCGGAGCGCCTCGTCGCCGGCGA
>SLSF01000044.1 GCA_007130605.1 Gemmatimonadota bacterium
CCTGGCCAGCTCCAGACTGTCCTCGCCCTCCAGGCCCGCATCGAGAAGGAGCACCCGGGGCGCTGCCTTTCCGAGGGCATCGATGCGTCCGCTCGCGGCGGCATAGGTGACCTCGAACCCCGCCTGCTCGCTCAGCTTCAGGGTGAGCCCTTCACGCACGAGGCGGTTGTCCTCGACAATGGCAATCTGGATCATCCAGCACTCCCGGATCGGAGCTGAAAGGAGGGCGACAGGAACGCCGACATCCCCTCGCTACCGCTCCGAAAGGTAGAAGGGACGAGCCCGTATTCCAACGTGCCGGTCCAGGCCGGAGCCCCGTGCAACGTTTCGCTTCCCGGAGGCATCCTGTGAAGTGTGTTGACCCGACGTCGGTCGTGGCCGTTGCCACCCCAGCAGTACGCCCGTGACTCCTCCGCCACCGCGCAGTTGAATCCACTTCCGGTGCCGAGGCGCGGAGCCGGGTGCAGTGCAGGCGGCAGTGGGGCGGTGACTTCGAAGGTATGGGCATGCGAGGTGCCGCCACCGGGCGGCGGCGTCTCCACCCGGACCTCGACCGCTCCGACTTCGGTGATTCGCTCCGCCGCCAACATGGCCTCCAGCTCCGAGTCGGAAACGAGATTCGTGGGGAGGACTTCGTCGCCCCGGCGCACCACGGAGGCCTCGTGGAATCCCTCGCCTCGGACCACAACCTCGAAGGCTTCACCCCCCACCTTCACCGACGGCGGCTCCAGCGAGGAGAGGACGGGCGCCACTGCAGGGGTGAAGGTGCCCGGGTCCCCGGACGGATCGTTCGGTTCGGCGGGTCCATCTCCCGAACAGGCATGAAGGACAGGCAGGTGGAACGCGACCGCCGAGAGTGAGAATGGCCACCGGACGAACACAGTGCATGGGAGGGCCGATTGGGACAGAGGTGCGCGCATGATGACCCCGACGGTTTCAGGGCGAGAGAACTCACCACCCCAGGCGTCATACTCCGCGAAGGAGGATCACGGGGAGCCCCAAACCGGCCTCCCATCGTATCCTTGCGCACCACCCGGGGCATCGCCCCAGCGACCCGTCCCGCGCCCGGACAGCGATCACGCCACCGTGAGCCCTCGCCCCGAGTGTTCACGCGTACGGAAGAGTGGCAGTGCCCCTCTCCAACCCCCAGGCAGACCATGACGACTCCACCCTCCCTCGCCCTCTCCGTCGCCGTCGCCGCGGCGTTCCTCCTGGTCGCCTGCGGAGACAGCGACGGCCCCACCGACCCCGATCCGGGCCCGGACACCTCCAGTATCCCCGCCACGCTCTCCCTTTCCGGTGCGCCCGGATCACTAGTGGTGGGAGACACCTTCCAGGTCACCGCCACGGTACGTAATGACCGGGGAACTGCACTCCCTGCGGCATCGGTGCACTGGACCACCCCGGACGGTGACCGCCTGGAGTCGCTCTCTTCCGGTCGCTTTCGGTCCATTGGGGCGGGGGAGGCCCGGATCGTGGCCACCTCGGGGAATGTGTCCGACACCCTGGCCGTGGCGGCCGATCCCAGGGTTGCCACCTCCATCTCCGCGGGCCTCTCCTCGCTCCTCTTCCTCACCGGCGACGAGGAGCATCCACAGGTCCAGGTCCGGGACCAGCGCAATCGCATCATGGAAGGACCCGATGTGGTGTGGGAGGCCTCGGACCCCGAGGTACTGGGAGTGACCCCGGCCGGAGCGATCCAGGGCCGGGCACCGGGCACCGCACACCTCACCGCAGGGGTGGCCGACGCAGGGGCCGAGGGGCCCGAGGCCTCCCTCGAAATCCGGGTATTCCCCGGCTCCGGCCCCCGGGTCCCGGAACTGGTGGTGGTGGACTCTGCGGTCGTCGCATGGATGGAGGCGTTCTCGGTCCCCGGGACCCAGGTGGCCGTCATGCACGAGGGTCGCCTGGTCCTCTCCCGGGGCTACGGGGTCCAGAGTGTCGACCGCTCCGATCCGGTCCGCGAAGAGAACCTCTTCCGCATCGGAAGTCTCTCGAAGCCCCTCACCGGGCTCGCCTTCCTCCAGGTCGTGGAGGGAGGGATGGCCACCCTGGACGATCGTCCCTTCGAGGTCCTGGTCGATCACTACACCCCCCTGCCCGGGGGCGCCATCGATCACCGGCTCCTCTCGGTGACGGCCCGAGACATCCTCCGGCATCAGACCGGACACGGCAACCGGGAGGTGGACCAGGTGGCCTGGCGAGCCGTCTGGCAGCATGGAGAAACCGAGATCGACCGGATCTACCGCTACGCGCTGGGCCATCCCCTGGATCACGACCCCCGAACCGTCTACCAGTACACGAACTTCAACACCAAGACCATCGCCCGGTACATGGAGGTGCTGACGGGCACCGACATCGAGAGCCACATGCGCGCCGCCTTCATGGCCCCGGCGGGGGTGGAACGGATGGCCTTCGGGAGGAGCGCGCTCCACGAGCGGGACCCGATGGAAGTCCGCTACCACGACGAGACCGGCGCCCTCACGGCTCTCATGGATGCCGACGACCACGTCATGGTCCACTGGGACGCCTCCGGGGCGTGGATCGGGAGCGCCACCGATGTCCTCCGCGTGGTGCGGGCGGCCCTGGAGGGGACACCGGACATCCCGGCTTTCCTTTCTGCGGAGGCTCGAGCGGAGATCTCGACCCGGAATCCCGACGTCTCGGGGTCTGCGAACTTCTTCATGGGCCTCCACTGGTCCATCAACCTCTCCGGCCCGGCCCCGGTCTGGAGCCACACCGGGGCTGCACGGGGAGCATGGGCCGGACTTTCGTACGATCACCGGGGCATCGCCTGGGCACTCCTTTCGAACCGCCACTCGGCCGGAGAGCTGGGCTTCCAGCTTGGCCCCTACCTCGAAGGTGTGGATTGGCCCGAGCACGACCTCTTCGAGCGATAGAAGGCTGCTGAATCAGAGTTCGGTAGTTTCCACCCATTCAGGAGGCACCCATGCGCACTGCCGCAGCCACCCCCCTCGCCACCCTGCTCCTTTTCGCCACTGGTCCGACCGATTCGGCGGCGCAGGACCTTCCCGACTTCTCCGGCACCTGGACGATCTCCGAATCCTCGGGTGCCCCCCCTGCAGGTGGCCCCCCCCGGCGGGTGCCCGTGGGGCCGGACAACGTGGGGGCGACATGATGATGGGCGGTGGAGGGACGATGCGGGCGACGTACGTGCGAAAGTAGAACGAGAGAGGGGACCGGGCGTTCGCGGCACTCCGGGAGCTCTGGGTGGTATCCTTCCGCCCGTTCCCGCCTCCG
>SLSF01000311.1 GCA_007130605.1 Gemmatimonadota bacterium
CCCCGAGGATGGCGGAAGTGGTCAGGATCCGTGAACGTCCTGCGTGCTCGAAGTGCTGGTCCGACATCGTTTTGATTCGGGTACCCGAGGGTGTTTCCGATTCGCAGGAGCTTCTGGATGAGCAAGCGATCGAACCGCCCCGGATGTGACGTCCTACGGCGGCGGGAACTCTTCGGCACTCCCATGGCTTGGCAGGTCGAGCACCCCCACCGGGGTTCTGAAGGACGACAACGACGCATCAGACAGGAGGAGCGAACAATGGCGAAGATCTCGGTCGTGGTACTGGCAGGCACCGAGGCGCATTCGGACCTGGCCCGGGTCCTGAACGCGCTCGCGCTCACCAGGGAGTCGATGGAGGCCGGCGACGAGGTGGAGCTGGTCTTCGATGGCGCGGCGGTCGCCTGGATCCCCGAGCTGAACAACCCGGAGCACAAGCTCCACGAGATGTTCACCGGGGTGAAGGGGAAGATCGCGGGTGCCTGCGAATTCTGCGCAGGTGCCTTCGATGTGAAGGAGGAGGTCCGGAGCGCCGGCGTGGCCTTCCTCAGCGAATTCGAAGGTCACCCAAGCCTGCGGAAGCGGGTGGAGGAAGGCTACCAGATCGTGACCTTCTGACGCCGGACATTCGCTGTGGAACTCACCGTCGCCCCACGGGTTCCGGAAATCGTTGGGGCGCAGGCCCCGAAGCACACTCCCCATGCCGTCTACCCGGACTCCATCGTGACCCAGGCGAAGGTCTCCCGCGACACATTCGAGGCTGAGGCGCTCCCCGAGATGGACGCCGTGTATCGGTTTGCGCTGCGGCTCTCCCGTGATCCCGATCGGGCAGAGGACCTGACCCAGGAGACCTTCCTCAGGGCGTACCGGAACCGGGACAGCTACACCCCGGGCACCCGGGCCAGGAGCTGGCTTTTCACCATCTGCCGCAACCTCTTCCTCAGGGGGCAGGAGCGAAGCCGCCGCCATGACGAGATCGTGGCCGATGTGGCGAAGAAGGATCCGCGCCACTTCTCCCGCGAGGCCACGGTCTTCGTCCAGGCGCGCGACCGGGATCCGGAGGGCGCCTTCTGGGGCGAGATCGTCGATGCCCGGGTGATGGCCGCCATCGACGGGCTCCCCGACGACTTCCGGGAAGTGGTGGTGCTTTCGGACCTGGAGGGCCTTCCCTACGCCGAGATCGCGGAGGTGCTCGAGGTCCCGGTGGGCACGGTGAAGAGCCGACTCTTCCGGGGACGCCGTATCCTGCAGGAGGAACTCTACGAGTACGCGATGGAAGAAGGCATCATCGGCCCGTCCACCCCCTCGGACACCCCCACCGCGGAGAAGCCCTCCCCATGAGCTGGAGTGAAGAGCTGAGAAAGATCCTGCGCCGGGTTCGGGGCAAGCCCGGCTCGCCGGCAGACGATGGAATGGAGGGGGGCGTCAGTTGCGAAGAGGCCGCCGAGCGTCTCTTCGAGTGGCTCGACGGCGAACTCGACCCCGACGAGGCCGCCGGCGTGGGCGAGCACCTTGAGACGTGTGCCCGGTGCTACCCGGTCCTGGTCTTCGAGCGCTCCTTCAGGGAGGCCGTATCGCGGGCCGCAGAGGGCACCGATGCCCCCGAATCCCTCCGGGCGAGCATCCTCGACGCACTGGAAGCGGAGGACGAACGCCCGGAGGAATAGCCGGCGCCGCGCTCAGTGGTGCGTGTGGTTGCTCATGTCCGCCAGGACGGTCTCTCCGTCATCGACCACCACCACTCCGATCATGCCCGCCGCCGTCTCGTTCCCGTCGGCGTCGCGGGGACCGGTGGCGTGGGAGAGGACGTGGCAGTGCCAGATCCAGGTGCCCCCGAACTGAGGGTCGAGGATCACGTCGTACGTCTCTCCCGGAGCGAGACTCAGGGTGTTCATCTTCTGGGGCACCTCGAGGGCGAAGCCGTCCTTGGCCACCACCGTGAAGAAGCCCCCATGCATGTGCATGGGATGGTACATTCCGCCCAGGTTGGCCATCCGGAGCTTGATTCGCTCCCCCAGCTTCATCTCGATCGGCTCGGTGAGGGGGAACTCCTTCCCGTTGATCACATAGCCCAGGGGCCCATCGCCCAGGATCCACTGCTCCTCGCGATCCACCTGTCGCGACGCGGGCGGGTCACGCTCCTCGATGACGAACATCCCGTAGAGCCCGGCCGCCTCCTGGCTCATGGCATTGAAGTGGGAGTGGTAGAGCCGGGTCCCCGCCGGATCGGCCACGAATTCGTAGACGAAGGAGTCACCGGGCTCGATGGGGTCCTGGGAAATGCCCGGAACGCCATCCATGTCGTTGGGCACGAAGAGGCCATGCCAGTGGGTGGTGTGGGGCTCATCGAGACGATTCTCCACGGTGATCCGGACCCGGTCCCCCTCGGTGACCCGGATGAGAGGACCCGGAATCATCCGGTTGTAGGCCATGGCGTCGGCCAGACTTCCCTCCCTGGTCTCCCACCGGATGCGCTCGGCGGTGAGGTGGAACTCCTTGGCGCCATCGGAGGCGACGGTGTACTCCAGTTCCTGGAGGCCCTTCTCCCCGATGACCTCCGGCCGCTCATGGGCGGTGCGGGACGAGCCCGGCTCGGCGGCCTCCACATTCCCACCGGACACCACCAGGGTGCCCCGCATCTCGAAGCCCACGTGGGGGGTGCACACGAATTCGTACTCCCCGTCGGCGAAGCGCTCGTCGATGTGGAGCTCGTAGACCTCCCCCTTCTTGTTCAGGTAGGGACCGGTCCACGCATCGCCGAGCTCCACTCCATCGGGCGACGAGTTTCGCACGAACTGGACGTTGTGGGGCATGTCGCCCTCCTGGACGAAGCGGATCACATCGCCCCGCCTCGCCTCGATCCGCTCATCGGAGAACCGGAAGTCTCCATTGGCATCGAGCATCGCGACCTCGATCACCCGGGGGGCGTCCCACTCCGACATCTCGCCGGAAGCGGGATTGCAGGCGGAAAGGAGGGTGAGAACCAGGATCGATGCGAGAAGGTTGGCGGTGCGAAGTGCTCTTCCCCGGCGAGGGGTGGCGGGCGTCGCTGGCATGGGATCTATGACCTCGGGATGATGCGTTCACAGGGATTCGATCAGGCGCCTCCCGGGAGATTCCGGCGTGTCCCGGCGAAAAGCGCAGACGGAGGATACCGATCCCGGGCACCCTCTCCCATCGGGAATCCTCCCATCTCACCTGTGGGGAATCTCCCTACATGAGGGGATCAAGGAGTCCC
>SLSF01000292.1 GCA_007130605.1 Gemmatimonadota bacterium
GACGGGCGCAGGGTCGCGCGCGATGTTCGCTCGCAAGGTGCCGTCGTCGTGCCAGCGCAGGTGCTCCGCGAGCTCACCCGCCTCGATCAGGAGCGAGAGCGCCTCGTCCTTGAGGCCGTGAAACTGCGACCAGTCGCGGGCGTTGCGGAAGGCGACGATGCGGGCGGTGAGGTGGTGCATGGGACAGGGTACGCGAGCCCGAGGTCGCAAGTCCGGAGAGCGTCGCTGAATCGCTCACCGCACAAAGACGAACGGGGTGCTCGACGCGTTCTGCGTCCCGTCGGTTGCGGTTCTCTCCGGGTTCCGGCATCGCCTTCTTGTCGTGGAGAAACAGCGCTAACCCGACCGCTTACCGAGGCAACGCGTACCGAATCCTTAGCGACGCGCCGACTCCCATTGTTGGTGCCGCCATCACAACGTCGCCGTCTTTCATGGTCGACCGCAGGACCGAGCAACAGGTGGCCATGGCGTGCAAGGGCCCTGGGTAGCCACCGACGAGCAAGTGCAAGTCGCGGCCGGATACGTCGATGAACTTGGCGCCGCTCCGCGTCGCTTCGTCGAACAACTCTGCAAGCGCGGCACCGAACGCCGCGGCGGTCGGCCGCCCACCGGGGGTCGTGTTGCTGCGCACACGTGAACTCCCTTGCTGACCCATGGCGTCACCCGCGAAGGGTTGGACTCGCGCCCGCGCTTTGACGGCGGACTGGGGTACGAAGGTGCCAAGCATTCCATCACCATCGATTAGCTCGACGAACCGCGCAACGAAGTCGGCATTCACGGCATCACCGACGTGCCGGACGTTCCACAGTCCGCTTCCACGCACCGGTTCGCGCGCAGCGTGGCTGCCAAGCCAATGGACGGACGGAGGATCGACCTCACGGCCCACTGACGACAGCAATCCAATGGCGTTCCGCTCCACGTAACCGCGAACGCTGTCCGGACCGGCATCGTCGAGAACCGGCACCACGACCACGTTGAGCTCGGCGAGGTAACTAGACACGCGACGCTCGAGGTCGAGTTCGCGGGCGCGTTCGGCTTCGTCCGGCCATGTAGCGCTGCCCCATGTGGGCACCGCGAGGCCGTCCCGCGCCAGGAGCGCTGCGCCGACGTGCCGACGGAACACAGAACCACGGTGATTCCCAACTCCGGTGCTCGTTCCCAGGTGCTGGCGCAGACGCCTCACCAACGTCACCGAACCACCAAGGTTCAGCGCGTGTGTCCCGACGCGGACCACGCGTGGTCTCCCTGGCTGCGACGAGCGCGGTTCGTTCGGGTCGGTGAAGAAGTAGACACCCCGATATGGAAGGCCGGGCCGATTGGCCACGGCCCGCAGCGAACCGACGCCGTGACGTTCCGCCGAGCGCGCGAGCGCGTCGTAGAAAGCGTCGAGCGTGGCGGCATCGGCCGTGGTCGCCTTCAGCGTGTGTGCCCCGCGGCTGAGCCACGCAAGCTGTTCGCCGATGCCGAGCCCTTCCATGGGCACTTCGACCCGAACCCCTTGGGCCTCAAGCCTTGCCACGAGGCCCTCGCGGTAGCGCGCACCCGCAAGGAAGATCACCGTGTCACCTTGCTCAACGAGAGGCTCGAGGCGATTCCAGACCCGGTCCGCCCAGGACGCTCGCTCGCTGACGCCAACCCCGTTCAGGGTGACGTCGTACGGCTCAAGCACTGCGCCTGGTTCGACCAACCCATGTTGGGCCGACAGCACGAACCACGCGTCCGAGTTGCGCTCGGCGTGAGCACGCGCCTTCCGGAACAGGTCGGACACGTAGAGGTCCGCGGCAGGTGCCGGAACCGTGCGCTTGCGACTCGCGCAAGCGACGAGGGCGAGGGTCTTCATGACCACTCCACCATAACGACTTCGCCCCGTCGCCGCTTCGCGGAACCGTTCGCGCAGCATCAACCGTGACCTGCTGGGGATGGCGCCTCGGACGCCACCTCAGTTCGCCAACGCCAAGGCACGTGTGATCGACCGACCCAGCCAGTGGTCCCAGAGGCGAGGATGCTCAATGCTATCGTCGTCACGTGATTTCTCCAGGTAGCAACCCGTCGACGCACCGCGGTCTGCGTACCGTCGCGCACCCCAATGCCGGTTGAAGTAGGTATCTGGCGCGTCGACGGTGGCCCCGCCAACGTTCACCGGGTCGCGTACACGCCGATGCCGAACGAGGCAGTCCTCGAGGACATCATCGCGACCGACCTCTCCATTCTCGATCCACAGCTGCTTGTAATCGGTCGCCAGGTACAGACAATGTATGGAAAGTACATAGATCTCTTGGCCATGGACATCGAGGGCCAACTCGTCGTGATCGAGCTCAAGCGCGACAAGACACCCCGGGACGTGGTGGCGCAGGCACTCGACTACGGTTCGTGGATCCGCACGCTGCAGGACGACGACATCGCAGCGATCTTTGACGACTTCCAGCAGCGGTACTGCGCGACTGCGGTTTCGCTCGACGACGCCTTCAGGCAGCGGTTTCGCGTCGACGCGATGCCCGATGAACTCAACGCCAGCCACCGGCTCCTCATCGTCGCCAGCGAGCTCGACCCAGGTACGGAGCGGATCGTCGCGTACCTGGCGACTGAGTACGACGTACCCATCAACGTCGCGTTCTTCCGCTTCTTCCGAGAGGGCGACGCGGAGTACTTGAGCCGCGCGTGGCTGCTGGACCCGACGGTGGTCGAAGCGAACCATCCACCGAAGACCAAGGAGCCATGGAACGGCGAGTGCTACGTGTCGTTCGGTGGCGACTCGAAGCGCCGCTGGCAGGATGCGCGCCAACACGGGTACATCTCGGCTGGTGGAGGCGAGTTCTACATCAACACCCTTCGGTCGTTGGCCGAGGGCGAACGCGTCTGGGTGAACGTACCTGGAACCGGCTACGTCGGCGTCGGCAGGGTGCTCGAACCCGCGAAACCGATCACCGAGTTCGAGGTGGAAGACGATCAAGGCGTACTCAAGCCGATCTTCGAGGTCGTTCCGGACCTGCCCTACCTCGATGTCGAGCTCGAGAAGCGAGAACACTTCGTTCGCGTCGAGTGGATCGAAACGGTCGCGCTCACCGACGCGATTAAGGAGCGCGGTTTTTTTGGCAACCAGAACACGGTCGCGCGACCGCGTACGGACAAGTGGGTGCACACGGTCGAGCGCCTCAAGAAGAGGTTCAGGATCCCGGGATAGGCTGCGCAACACAATCCGCGGGTCCCGGACCGGCGGGATCA
>SLSF01000164.1 GCA_007130605.1 Gemmatimonadota bacterium
AGGGCAGGGGCGTCGGGGTTCGCAGGACGAAAATCCGGAAAACGCCGCGCTTTCGAAGGCGTTTTCCGGATTTTCGTCGATATTCGCAGAGGATCCGGGTCGGGCGGTGGCGGCAGGCGGGCTCGTTCCGGATTTTCGTCGATATTCGCATAGAATCCGGAATGGGCAGCTCTTTTCGCTGCGTTTTCCGGATTTTCGTCCAGGGCGCGAAGCCTTCGACCCGACACCGGAGGGTGCTTGTACCGAATACGCTACGGATGCCCGCTCCTCTGAACAATTCTCCACTTCATCGGAAGAGGATCCAGCAACCACGGTAGCGAAAGCGCTACGTTCGGGGGGCGGAGATCAGGATAGTTGTAGCGAAAACGCCACGTTCGAGGGCGTTGGTGAGGATGGTTGTAGCGTAAACACTACAATCCGCATTCGCCATCCGTGATCCGGTACGTGCCGGGGTTCCACAGGGGGTTCCTTACCCGTGTAGCGTTTGCGCCACGCCCCCGCCGGTGGGAGCGGGCCGAGGAACTCCCCTCAAGGACGGGAATCCTGCAAACCCCTCTGAAAGCGCGGCGTTTGCAGGATTCGTGTCCTCGGAACAGGGGGGCTGCGTCGATCCCACCCGACCCGGGACCCTCACCGGAGCGAGACCGACCGGGTGGGAACCGAAACTCCGCCCCCTCCCTCGAGGGTCGCGCAGGACCCCGCTCCAGTGGTCCCTGCCCTTCTTCAGCATCCTCCCAGGGGCGTCGTCCGTTGGAGCTCTTCCGGGTGGTCGCGGAACCAGCGCGCCACAAGGAAGAGCTCTTCGCGGGTCTCTTCGTCGAGGGGAGGCGGGATGTCGATGTCCCTGACGGTTGCCGCCGACCCCGAGCCCACCTCCGCTCCCACCGCCGACCCCGCTCCCATCCCCGACTCCGGCTTCCTCCCCGATTCCGGCTTCCTCCCCGGCACCGATCCCCTTTCCGACCCCGCTCCCATCCCCGTTCCCACGCCTGCCCCCGGCCCCACGCCTGCCCCCGGCCCCGCTCCTGCCCCCGGCCCCTCGCCATCCCACCGATCCGTCACCCGGCCTCGCACGATCCGGTAGGAGCGGGTCGTGCCCTCGGGCGTTGGGACCCTGTAGATGAAGTGGAGGGAGTCCAGGTAGCGGCGGTACTCGGTGATGGCGTCCCGCATGGCCCGGACCCGCGCCTCCCGGTCGCGCCACCGGGCCGCCCATTCGAAGCGCTGTTCCCGTGCGGCCCCTTCGATCCGGGCCCGCATCCGCTCCAGGGGGGCCTCGGTCTCCCCCTGGAGGAAGGCGATGGCCTCGGTCACCCCCTCCAGGTAGGCGGCGCGGGAGACGAGTGCCGCGCAGGGGGCGGGGCAGCTCCCCAGTTCCGCCCGGGGACATCGGGGGGTGCGGGGTGGGTCCAGGAAGTCGAGCTGATCCGAGAAGTGCATCGGGGTGCGGGCAGCGCAGTCCCGGATCCCCAGGAGGTGGGTGAGATCGCGAACGGCTTCCGGGAGCGCTCGCGTCGCCGGAAAGGGGCCGAAGTAGCGGGCCCCGTCGGCGGCGGGCCGCCGGGTGGCAAGAAGCCGGGGGGCCGCCTCGTCGGTGACCTTCACCCAGGCGAAGCGGCGATCCCGGCGATGGCGGACATTGAAGCGAGGCCGAATGGCGCGAATGAGCCGGAACTCACGGAGGAGAGCCTCGAATTCGTTGGGGGCATACTCCCACTCGACCCCCCGGGCCACCCGGAGGATCTCGACGGCCTTTCCCTTCCGTGCCCGGAGCCAGGAGAGAAGTCGGCTCCGGACCCGGATCGATTTCCCGATGTAGAGGACTTCGTTTCGGGGGCCGATGAAGCGGTAGATCCCCGGCCGGTTCTCGGCGCCTTCGCGAACCACACGGTGGATCTCTTCGTGGTTTATTCGGGTCACGGGAGAAAGTATACGAACGCCCTCGGGTCGGGGCAAGAGACGGCCCCGTGTGACATTGCGTCGCCCCGAGGGCCTCGGTAGACTCGGGCATGACCACCCCGAACCCATCTCCGTCCCGGATCCCGGAAGGCCCCCGCTTCCGGATCGTGCGTGATCCCCTCTGGAACACCATTCGGGTCGACCCGGTGGCCGTCCGGATCCTCGATACCGAGGCCTTTCAGCGGCTCCGCTACATCCGCCAGCTCGGCTTCGCCCACCTGGTCTACCCGGGGGCGACCCACACCCGCTTCGACCATGCCCTCGGCGTCTACCACCTGGCGGTGCGGGCGCTCCGGCTCCTGGAGGAGCGGGGACGGCTCCCCGAACCGGTGCGGGAGGGAATGGAGCTCATTCCGTACGCGGCCCTCCTCCACGACATCGGGCACTATGCCTTCTCCCACGCACTCGAGGAGCTGGAGGCCGATCGCATTCCCGGGGACCACGAGGCGGTGAGCCGTCGCTTCTTCGAGTCTCCCGAACTCGCCTCGGCGCTGGAGAGCCTGGGGCCGGGAGCCCCCGAAGCCATCTTCGACATCATCCGGGGGCGCTCCACCCATCCCCTGGGAGGACTGGTGAGTGGGAGCCTCGACCTGGACAAGATGGAGTACCTGAAGCGGGATGCCCGCTTCTGCGGGGTGCCGTACGGCGAGGTCGATGTGGACCGTCTCCTCCAGGGGGTGCTCCTCCTTCGGGATCCGGTGGGGGGGCAGTACGAGGTGGGGATCGAGGAGAAGGCGGTGAGTGCCCTCGAATCCCTCCTCTTCGCCAAGTACCAGATGTTCCGGAATGTGTACTGGCACCACGCCGTGCGGGCCGCGTCGGCGCTCTACAAGCGGATCGTCGGCGAGGCGGTCCGGATCGGACTGGTGGCCTCCGAGGAGCTGGTGGGTCCCACCGACGAGGAACTCCTCTACGAGCTTCGCCGGCGGGCGGGTGCGTCAGACCACCCGGTGGCCCGGCGGATCGCCGATCGCTGGATCCCGGCGCTCCGGAATCGCCGACTCCCCAAGCGGGCGCTGGAGCTCACTCCCACCGACCTGGCCGGGGTCGCCCTCCCATCGTGGATCGGCGAGGAGTGCGCCGAGCGGCGGGCGCTGGAGGACGCCATCGCCCGGGACCTGGGGCTCGAGGCGGGTGAGGTCTTCATCGACTTTCCCGGAAAGGCCCGGATGCTCCGTCTCGATCTCCTGGTCCGGAGGCGGGACGGCTCGGTGGAGCGCCTCACCGACCGGGGGGTCCCCGGACTCATCGACCTCCCGCG
>SLSF01000320.1 GCA_007130605.1 Gemmatimonadota bacterium
GATCGATGAAGGCGCGGTACATGTTCTGCGGGGTGAGGCCCGTGTCCTGCTCGAAGGTGAGCTCCACCACCTCCCACTCCCGACCGTCGTCGTCGGTCTCGGTGCCGGCGTAGCGGGCATGCACCCCGGGGTCGGACCACTTGTACGGCATGAGGAGCCAGTAGCCGTCATTCACATGGGCCCGATGCGCGGCCACGAGCCGGTCCCGGGCGGCCTCTCCCTCGAGCGCCTCGCCATTGATCCAGATCTGTCCTTCTTCGGGGGTGTCGGTGGGAAAGATGGCCACCACGATGCCTTCCTCGGAGGGCGCTTCATAGCGGGCAATTCCTTCGAACCGGTCCCATCGGTGCGAGCGAATGAGCGCCCCACCCTCGCGGTTCACACCCCAGTCGAACTCCAGGTAGCGGGTCCGGTCCCAGCCGTCGTCGGGGGCCATGGCCTCCATCATCCGCGTGTGGATCCGGGTCACCTCGGGATCGTCGAAGTCGTGGAGGCGGGTGGGCTCCCCTTCCGGAACGGCGGGCTCCGGGGTACCTTCGCCGCAGGCCGCCAGAAGGAGAAAGGTGGTGACGAGGATCAGTATGCGCATGGCCGACTCCCTTGGTTCATGGCCGTTCATCCGGACCATCGGAGGCTACGGATCGGCGACGTTCGCCGCGATTCCGGCCGACCTCGACCTCGTGTGCCAGGGCGGGGTACGAACTCCGATGAGGGACCAATGTACGCTGGAGTGGGCCCTCGCGAAAATCGACGACGAAACAGCCTCCGGAAGCGTCCACGGCGTCCCGCTGCGAGCGGGGCCCGGGGAGTTCCGATCATCCAGATGCAGAGAGCCATCGTGTCCACCTTCATATCAGAGCCGCGACGCCGCTTCAAGGAAGCGGTGGATCGCCCGGATCACCAGGTGAAGCTGGCCTGTGCGGCCCTCCTGGTGGCGTGCGAGGAGTACCCGCAGCTCCCGGTGGAACGGTACCTGGCGCGGCTCGATGCCCTGGCGGAGGAGGTGAAGGACCGGCTCTCCGACGAGTCCGCGCCCCTCCTGATCTTCGAGGAGCTCATCGAGACCCTCTTCGTCCGGAATGGCTTTCGAGGGAATCGCGACGCCTATTATGACCCCCGAAACTCCTTCCTGAACGATGTCCTCGATCGGCGGAAGGGGATCCCCCTGACCCTGGGGATCATCCTCCTGGAGGTGGGATGGCGGCTTGGCCTTCCCCTTTCGGGGGTCAACTTTCCGGGCCACTTCCTGGTCCGCTTCGAGGGGGAGGCCGTGCGCTTTCTCGCCGATCCCTTCGACGGGGGGCGCCTCCGCTTCGAGGATGAGGCCCAGGAGCTCCTGGATCGGGTCTATGGCGGGATGGTTCGGGTGCGCCCGGCCTTCCTTCGCACCGCCGGACGGCGGGACATGCTGGTGCGCCTCCTCACCAATCTCAAGGGGGTCTACCGGAATGTGGACGACCATGAGCGGGCCCTGGCCGCCATCGAGCGGATCCTGGTGATCCACCCGACGGCTCCCGCCGAGATCCGCGACCGCGGAACGCTCTTGGCCCGGATGGGTCGCACCGACGAAGCCCTGGCCCAGCTCGAGTGGTACCTGGACTATGCACCCGAGGCGGCCGACGCGGAACGGATCCGTTCGCTGGTCGACGACCTGAAGGAGGAGGACACACCATGAGCCATCCCCGAGTGGAAGCCCTTCCCGATGCCCGGGAGGCCGCATCGCGGGGCGTCGTCGTTCTCGACCGCCCCGACCGGGTTCGCCTGGCGGTCCGGGGCCGGGCGCCCCAGCAGATGCTCACCGGGATCCTCTCGGGGACCATGTCCCCGGATCTCGAGGAGGTCGAGTTGGGGGTGCGCCGGGCCCGGGCCCATGCCCATACGGTCCTGACGCCCAAGGGGAAGCTCGTCACCGACCTTCTCCTTCACCGACTCGAGAATGGGCCCGAGGGTGGCTTCCTCCTGGATCTGCCGGCGGTGGGCCTGGAGCCCCTCCTGGACCACTTCACACGATACCTGCCACCCCGCATGGCGAAGGCCGAGCCGTGCACCGAGGCCATCGGCCACCTCACCCTGGTGGGCCCCGACGCCGCGCACCTCCTCTCCCGCGAGGCGTTGGGGCTCCGGGTGGAGGCCGAAACCCTCGAGGCGATGGCCGAGGGAGAGGGTCGTGTGCTCGACGATGGCACTCCGGTGGGGATCCGGGTCACCCGTGGCGGCGAGGCGGTCCCGCCCAGCTTCGAAATCCATGCCGAGGCCGGAGTGATCACCCCCCTCCGGGACCGACTCCTGGCGGGGCGTGCCGTCGAGGGCTCCGACGCACTCAGGACCCTCCTGAGGATGGAGCGGGGTCGGCCCGAGTTCGGCGTCGAGATCGACCGCGACACCCTCCCTCCGGAAGCGGGCCTCGACCCCCGCGCCATCGATCACGGAAAGGGCTGCTACACGGGGCAGGAGGTCATCGTCCGGATCCGTGACCGGGGCCGGGTGAACCGGAAGCTACGGGGACTCCTCCTGGGCGAGGGGCCTCTCCCAGAAGTGGGAGAGGAAATCTGGGTCGAAGGGCGGGATCGGTCCGCCGGAGAGGTACGGAGTGTAGCGTATTCGCTACATTTCGGGCAGGGGATCGCCCTCGCCATGGTGCGTCGCGAGGCCGAGCCCCCCACCCAGGTGCACCTCGGCGGGCCCGACGGGCCCGTCGTCGAGGTCCGGGCCCTGCGGGACGAGGGGTGGGACGTCGTGGAAGGCGATCTGCCGGAGGCGGCAGGGTGACCCCGCCCCTGACACCGGAAGAACTTCGCGACGACCTCGCGGAGCGCCTCGCCTCGCTCTCCCTCGAGGAACTGGGGATCGAGCTCTCCGAGGTCCGCACCCAGCCCCTCCTTGAGGTGTGGTACGAGCTGGATGCGGCGGCCCAGGAGCGGGTCCTCGCCGCCCTCGACACCGACGCCGCGGCCGAACTCCTGGTCCGCCTCACCGACGAGGAGCAGTCGGAGGCGCTCGAGACCCTCACCCCCCGGCGCGCTGCCGAGCTCCTCGAGGAGTTGAGCCCCGACGACCTGGCCGACACCCTCCAGGCCATCGAGGAATACAACCCCGGCGACCTGGCCGAGCTCAAGACGCTCCTGGATCCGCAGACCCTGGCGGTCGTCGATTCGCTCACCGGATACGACGAGGAGGAAGCCGGGGGACTCATGACCCCCGA
>SLSF01000282.1 GCA_007130605.1 Gemmatimonadota bacterium
AGGTGCCACGCTGCGCCCGATGCGCCCGACTCGCGCTCGCATGTCCACCCCGGTACGTTTCGGACCGTTCGTGAACTCTCGAGAGCGGGAGCGTCCGAATGAAGCGATTCGCTCGAGCTGTGAAATGGGCCCTGATCGTGGGCCTTGTCCTGACCTGGGGGTGTGGCGATGCGGAGATCGGCGACGAGCCTCTTTCCGCGCTGCCGACCTGGGAGATCCACGAGGAGCTGGTGATCCACGATGCGGGCCCCGGCGATCCACTGACCGGGGTGGTCCGGTATCGGATCGAGGGCCGGGGTGAGACCCGAGCCTCGGCAAACGTTCCCCAGTGATCGACGCTCCAACCGGGGATTCCATGTACCGGCGACCAACCGGGCTGTGCCTACGAGCGCGCGTCGGCCTCACCTCCCATCACGGGGTTCAGCGGCTCCTCGACGGGAAAGGGCTTAAGCTCCTCCCTCAGCGTCTCCAGGGCGGCCGGGTACGTTGATCCGGTCAGGGGGGGAGCGATCACCATGGCGGCAATGCAGGCTCCCTTGAGCCCCATCGTCGCCCGGTCCCAGAAACCCCAGGGTTCCGCCCAGCCGGGAAGCCGGCTGGAGGAGGGGAGACCGGAGGAGGAGGCCATCCCCGGGGAAGCCTCCCCCGGCCCGACTCCCCCGGCGACAGGCACCCCTTCGGCGACCGCGGAGGTGGCCGCCAGGCCCACGGCGGCCGGAAGCACTTCCGCCCCCTTCTGACTCTTCCGCATGAAGATGGCCCGGATGGCGTTGGCCACGTCATCGAAGCCCAGCACCACGGCCCGGACCATCCGCTGCCAGGCCACGGCCCGGGTTCCGACCCGACTGGCCGTGGAGGTGGCCACGGCTGCACGCCCGGCGGACTGCAGCCCCACGAGCCCCATAATGGCGTCCATGTAAAGGGCCACGGCGAACGCCAGGAGCACCAGCGCCACGTCCAGGCGGATCTCCCAGCTCGCCATGGAGAGCCGATCTGCCCAGCCGTCGTGGGTGCGGGAGTGACGGATGATCTCGAAGAGGAAGTGAATCCCCACCATGAGGACTAGCCAGAACAGGCTGAGCCACACGCTCAACACGACGGCAAAGCCGATGTACATGGCCACGAAGAGCCAGCTTTCGTCGTGGCGCTGGATCCATTCAGTAACCCTGGTCACCCTCAGGCCGGCTTCTGTTCGAGGTAAAGCAGAATCGGGAGAGGCATGGAGCATCCCCGTGGCGTCTCCATATCATCATACGGAGAGGATGGAGACTCCCGCCATGGGGGGATGTGCCACCGCATCGGCGGCCGGTTCGAGCTGAGCCATTGCAGAAGACCGTGTCACCCCTCCATCGGCGAGTTCCGGGAGCAGGTGGCCGGGAAGGGCTCCGGAGCCTCCCCTGCCGCGACCTCGCGCACCCTCGTCTCCGGTGATATCCTGAGAACACGGTATCAATTCGTGCGCCTCAGCTTCAGGAGACCCCGATGCAGACGTCCTCCGCTCACCGCCATCCCGTCTCCCTCTGCACGCGGTCGGGCCGGGACCACATCCGCGCACTCGCAGTGGTTGCGTGGCGTACCGCCGCGGGGGCGGTGCGGGGCTTCCGCTCCCCGGGAGCGGCGCTGGTCCTGGCCCTGGCACTGGCCCTCTCGATCATGGAACCGGCATCCGCACAGGCCCAGCGCACCTTCACCCCCGAAGACGCGCTCCAGGTGAGGCTGATCTCGGTGGCAGACGCCACGTCCGACCTCTCCTGGCTGGCCACCACCGTCACCACCGCAGGTAGCCGCAGCGCCACCGATCACTTCCGCTTCGGCGACGCCACCTACCTGGCCCCGGTGGACGGAGAGTTCCAGCTTCGCGACAGTTTGGGCGAGGTGCGCTGGGAGCCCTTCGGCTCCGGGCTCGTCCACATCCTCTCGGCACGCTGGTCTCCCGATGGGGACCTCCTCGCCGTCCTGCGGCACGACCTGGAGGCGGTGGAGGCGGCGGGAAACTCGCCGTCCGACGAGGCCACCGCACCTCCCGTCCGGCTCGAGATCCTGGATCCCTCGAGCCGCTCCGTGACCTCGGTCACCCCGAGCACGGACCACCCGGTCTCGGCGGGCTCGTCGCTCCTCTGGCTACCGGACGGGAGTGGTCTGATCGTGGGCCTTCGGACCCCGGACTGGGCAGAGCGCGCTCGATCCGACTTCCTGGCATTGACGGACGCCCGGGTGGTGGTCCACGACAGCTCCGAGGACTTTCTGGCGTGGCACGCGGTCCGGAACCTGGGCGGGCTGGAGCGCCTGGCGATCGTCACCCTCGAGGGCGACGTCCACTTCCTGACCTCGGAGGGGAACTTCGGAAACCTCGATGTGGTCGAGGATGGCTCGGGGCTCACCTTCACCGAGATCCGACCGCTGCGCACGTCGTACGAGCGGGGCCAGGGCACCGAATACACCGTGCTCCGGATCGCCCCGATCGCCGGGGGCTCCGAAGCTTCCCCTGAAGGCCTTCCCACCCCCGACACCCTTCTGGCTCCGACCGAGGACCGGATCCAGCCCAATTTCAGCCCCGACGGCGGCTGGATGGCTTGGTCCCGCGGCGGGAATATCTTCCTGCGTACCCTCGACGCCGACAGTGCTCGCAATGTGACCGAGCCATACCGGACACGGCTCCCGCAGCCGGATTCGGCCCGTCGCAGCTACTCACTCGAGCGATGGCATCCGGACTCCGGGACGCTCCTCCTGAGGGCTCAGGACGGGTTCTATCTCCTCGATGCCGAGGCCGCCTGGAACGCCGCGCCCGCCGAGTCAGCCGAAGAAGAGGCGCCCGAGGAGGACGCCCCGGAGCCGGACTTCGACGCCCTCTCCGCCCCCCAGCGCATCTGGGCCTTTTCCGACGACCCCGACGAGCGCGAGAAGGCGCCGCGGCTGACTGTGGTTGACTGGACCGAGGACGGCCGCTGGCTCTACGTCTCGCACTCTGCCCGGGATCAATGGGAGCGAGGTCTGATCCGCTTCGACATGGAGACCCGGAGCCGGGAACCCCTGATCGCCGACGCCGACCTCTACCGGGACTGGCGGGTGTCCGAAGACGGCTCCCGAATCGTCTTTCGGCGCTCCGACGGAGATCGACCCGACGAGCTCTGGATCGCCCGGGGAGACCTCTCCGAAGCCCGTGCCCTGACGGCGCTGAACCCCCAGCTCGACGCCA
>SLSF01000160.1 GCA_007130605.1 Gemmatimonadota bacterium
GTTTGCCTTTTGCTGTGTTTTTGGTACGCTTATTCATGGGTTCGCCTCCCATTGGAGTAACTTTAGGGGGCAGCGAACCACGGCCGGAATCGGCGAACAAGCATAAATGCCGCAATTCCCGGCACTTGGCTAGGTAGCTCAGTTGGTAGAGCATGCGACTGAAAATCGCAGTGTCGGCGGTTCGAATCCGCCCCTAGCCATTGCTGTATCCTTCTGTACAGCAATACCCTTCTCTTCTTTGGTGAGTAGCGGCTAGTTCAAACAAGGCGGCAAAGTATTAGCCGAGTTGTTGAACCTTCGTAATGCGTAATAATTCCCGTCTCGGGAACGAAACGGCTCCGCTTTCGATGTGCGAATATTTACCGATCCACAACGCCCTACTGTCCAGACAACGCATCGCTAACGACCACAAGTCTGCACAATTACACAACCACATTTTGACGTCCGATGGCGACAACTGCTGCCACCGCCTACTCAACAGAGGCGCGATGTGTAACCCCGAAGGCATCCAATCTTGCCGTGGTGTACCCCGCTCTATGGATGCATACATGCAGGTCGAGCCCAACAACGACATGTTGCCACACTGAGGAGCGAAGCGGTCGCCTCTCCCAGTCAGCACGAGGATTTTCCAACCAAGGTCGTCAGGCACTCGGCACAACAAGCACCTGCGGGCAACTCTGGCTTTGCCCACACCCATACTCACCGCCCTCGCGACGGCTCACATCCGGTCCTGGCTTCAGGAGAGGTCAGGCATCAAACGGAGTTGTTGCCCGTTGTAATCAGCCCGTCACGCTGGGTATCCACGGAGTGAGTCAAGTTATCCCCGTAGGTGCCTCGCTCAAATATGTGCAACATACTCATGTCCACATAAAGCGTGATGGATTCCGTTTCACTTATCGGCTCCGCTTTGAGCCGCGTGACCAGACGGACCTTGTCAGTTGGGGTATGGATATAAGCGTCCATCTCATTGCCCAACGGCTCGACAACATCCACGGTGGCAGTCACCGACCGGGCCTCGTCGCCCCGTTCATCCTGGAATTGCCGCAAGGCGAATGCTTCAGGTCGAACACCCAATGACACCTCTTTGCCGCAATGCTCTGCGACCGCCTCCTGTTGCTGGCGAGTCAAGGGAATGGTCCATCCTTCCCCCTCGAACGCGACGGTGCCGTCCTCGAGCTTGCGGAGCTCGCCATCGACGAAGTTCATTGGCGGGCTTCCAAGAAAGCCGGCGACGTACCTATTGCGGGGTGCGCGGTAAACCCGCAATGGTGGGTCGGCCTGCTGGATGAGTCCTTCGCTCATGACCACAACCCGATCCGCCAGGGTCATCGCTTCTTCCTGATCGTGTGTCACGTAAACCGTCGTGGTCTGCAACCGCTTGTGCAGTCGTTTGAGTTCGGCGCGCATCTCCACGCGCAGCTTGGCGTCAAGGTTCGAGAGAGGCTCATCGAAAAGGAAGGCTGAGGGATCGCGCACGATCGCTCTTCCCACGGCAACGCGCTGGCGTTGACCACCGGAGAGGTTTTTCGGGCGACGATCGAGCAGATTCTCAATGCCCAGGATTTGCGCCGCCTCGCGCACACGCCGATCGATCTCTGGCCGGGGGAACTTGCGCAGCTTCAACCCGAATCCCATGTTCTTGTAGACGCTCATGTGCGGATAGAGCGCGTAATTCTGAAAGACCATGGCGATGTCGCGATTCTTGGGTATCACCTCGTTGACGACCCGTTCGCCGATCCACACTTTGCCTTCGGTGATCACCTCCAGACCGGCGATCATCCGCAACGTGGTTGACTTGCCGCACCCGGAGGGCCCGACGAGCACCACAAACTCCTGATCCTTCACGTGCAGGTCAATCGCATCAACCGCCTTCACGTCACCAGGATATATCTTAGTCACTTTTTCGAGCCGCACGTGAGCCATTGCTGCCGCTCCTGTATGCCTCTTTTGGGTTTACTTCTCGGTGGGGATCACAATACCGCGCATGATTGTGCGCTGCGCCAGCAGGAATACCACCAGTGTGGGGATAGCAGCTATCAACACCGCCGCGAAGACGCCCGCCATCGACGCCTCCTGTTGGTATTGGTAGAGCCAGACGCTGAGTATCCACATGTCCTCGGACGGCGCGACGATCAGCGCGTAAAGAAACATCATGTAAGCCTGATTGAATACGTTCAGTCCCAGCACAGCGAGTATCGGCTTGCTCAGCGACATCGTGATCTGGAAGAACATCCGCATCTCGGAGGCGCCGTCGATGGTGGCTGCCTCGTACAACTCGCTTGGCAGGGAGTCGAAAAACCCCTTGAGCAGGAATACCCAGTAGCCATTGATCGCCACGGGGAGCATCAGCGCGATGAACGTATTGAGAAGTCCCAGATTACGCAGCATCAGGAACTGCGGAATCATCCCGACCATGGGCGGGAACGCGGTGGTCGCCAGAAGGATCAGCAGAATTCGATAGGTTCCAGGCAGCTTGAAGCGCGACAGCGCGTAAGCCCCCAAAGGCATGATCAGCAACGCCGTAGTCATCGCCAGAATCACGAATACGATCGTGTTGAGGAATGGGCGCCCTTGAAGGATCATTTCGTTGAAGACGTTGACGAAGTTACGCGTGGCAAACTCCCATCGCAGTCCGCCCGAGTTCGCTTGCGCGAAGGCGAGTTCGGCGTGGGACACCGGAATCGGCGCCGCCTGGAAGGAGCGATAGGAGGCCTCGTGTGCCCGGTTCAACTCCTCCAGCGTGCCGTAGCGCTGTTCAAGCCAATCGCCCCAGGCATATTCCGGGCCCACCAGAACCCATTGCTCGGGTGGCTGCCTTTCGAGAAAATCGCGGTAGTCGTCGCGTTGGGCACCGCTGACGCGCTCACGCTCGTCCGGCATAACCACCTGCTCGAAGCTGGCGAACTCCTTGTTCCAGACCTGGTTGAGGCTCTCGATCGAATCGTAGCGTTCGCCCAGAAACTCGCGATACGCCTCGTTGTCGGGGTCAGCCATGCGCACGAACGTGGCATTGAGGCTTTCTTCGACGAACTCGATCCATTCGGCGCGCAACACGGGCTGGTCTTCGCCCGGCACACGTCGAGGCAACTCGAATTCGTCATAGCTCTCGATTCGACGGGTGTGCGCCGCGTTGTAGCGCTCCACATCGCTTTGGCCATAGGCCGGGTAGATTATTTGCTGGAAGA
>SLSF01000229.1 GCA_007130605.1 Gemmatimonadota bacterium
AGGCGGCGTCGAGACGTCGGTCAGGAGGTCGGCTCTTCCCCGGCCAGGAACGCCTCGATCATCCGGAGGACCTCCTCCGGGGCCTCCTCGTGCGGATAGTGACCGACCCCGACGAGCCGCTCGATTCGAGCACGGGTGAAGAGGGTCTCCCACCGCGCCAGGTACCGCGGCGGGAAGGCCGGATCCTTCATCCCCCACAGGATGAGCGTGGGAAGATCCCGGATCTGCTCACGCTCCTTCCAGAGAGATCCGACCCATTTGTCCGACCCGTGGATCGCACGCACGAGGGCCCGGAGTCCGGCACGATCCTCCCTTCTGCGGAAGGGAGCCCCGAAATGTGCAAAGAGTCCCGGATGGATCTGGTCGCGCCGGGCCACCGCCAGGCGGGTGAAGAGGCGAGCGGTCACCGCGATCCGGTCTTCGAGTGCCATGTAGGGTGGGCTGGCGAGGAAACGGGCCATGAGTCGTGCCCGAAGGTCCCCTTCGGACGACCACATCCAACTGTTCATGAGGACCAGTCGGGCCACATTCTCCGGGTGGCGGAGGGCGTAGGCCAGCCCCAGGGGCCCTCCCCAGTCATGGACCACGAGAGTGACCTTCCCGAGACCCAGCCCCACGATCCACGCCTCCAGGTGCGTGGCGAGGGCTGCAGGATCGTAGTGCCACCCGGTGGGCTTGTCGGAGAGTCCGAATCCCAGGTGATCGGCGGCCACGCACCGGTACCGCGAGGAGAGCCCTCGGACCAGGACCCGAACGTTGAACGACCAGGCAGGGACCCCGTGCACGAAGACGATGGGTGGCCCCTCTCCCTCGTCGATGTAGTGCATCCGACCCACCTCCGTCTGCCACCAGCGCGAGGGGAAGGGGAACTCCCGGCGGTCGAGCCACTCCGGCGGGGGCGCGCCCTCTCCCGCGCGACCCTCGTCGCCCCGTTCGCTCATCGACCGAGTGCGGCGGCTGCGGCCTCCATGGCCTTGGCGACCCGCTCCCATGCCAGATCCAGGTCGACCGATTCGCCGCCGAACCAGACGGCCGTGATCTGTCGGGAGTGGGTGATGTCGCGGGTGGGGTCCCCCGCCACCACGACCAGGTCGGCGCGGGAGCCCGCAGTGAGCTCACCGATGTCGTCCCGACCGGCGAGGGCGGCCGCCACCACGGTGGCCGCCTGCAGCGCCTCTGCAGGCGTCATGCCGAGGTGGACGAGGGCCTCGAGCTCCTGGTGGAGCCCCCATCCGGGATACACGCCGGGCGCCGCCGGAAGATCCGATCCCGCGCCCACGGAAGCCCCTCCGGCCATCAGCCGGGGGAAGAGAGCCCGCATGAGGCGAACATCGGCCTCCGCCGCCGCTCTACCCTGCTCCGCGCCGGCGCGCGCCCGGTCCCACTGGCCGTCGAGCACGGGGGTCATCCCATCCACTCCCGGAAGTCCCTCGGCGGGGAAACGCGATTCGTCCTTCATGCGGAGTGCGGTGGCCGCAGTGGGTACGAAGGCCACCCCGGAGGCCAGGAGTGACTCGGCGATCTCGTCGATGATCGCCTCGTCCACACTCTCGGCGAAGGGATCCCCGCCCCGGCGCTGGTAGGCGAGGGCAAGCCCGCTCAGATGCTCGATGGTGCTGACCCCTGCTTCCGCCGCCTCGACGATGTCCACCTCGGCCCCTCCCAGGCCCCGAGTGAGCGCCATGCCGAGGTCGACGGCAACGGGGAGCCCCGACGCCCGGGCCGCATCCACCGCGGCTTGAAAGACCTCGAGGGGAAGCTGCTCGTAGAGCTTCACCACGTCGACGCCGGCGCCGGCGAGCGCCCGGACGGCGGAGGCCGCCTCCTCCGGCGAGGTGACCACGATGGGCATGATTGCCTCCAGGGGATCCTCGGCCGGATGCCCGGCGGTGCTCCCGGGGAACTGGGCGAAGAAGGCGTCGGGGCCATCCAGGAGGGGGCCGGTGGCGAGGACCATGGGCGCGCCCTCGGCAGCCCGGAGCGCCTCCACCGTGGCCAGGGTGTTATTCAGGTCCCGGACTGTGGTGACCCCCGCCGGGAGAAAGGCCCCCGCGTAGTGCGGCCGGGCGTGAACGTGGAGGTCGATGAGCCCGGGGAGGATCGTGTGATCGGGAAAGTCGTGCTCCGGCGTCCTCTCGGGCCAGTGACATGCCTGGGGGATTCCGGCACACGCCACCCGGTCCCCCGCCAGGACCACCACGCCCTCCTCGAGCACCTTCCCTTCACCGCTCACGAAAAGCCGGCCGGTGATGACGGCGGTGGCGTCCTCCACCAGGACCGATGGAGGCGGATCCTCCGCTCCCGCGTCGGAGGCCGGGGCTCGGTCCTCGGGAGGCGCGTCGCAGGCCGCGAGGAGGGCGGAGGCGATCATCAGGGGAATCAGGTGGCGTCGCATGGGGAACGCTTGGTCGACGAGGGGATGACATCTGCCGGACGGTCCGGGTCCCGCCCCACTACGACCTCCCCGATCGGAAAGGTTCAGGGGAACGCCTTCGGGACCCAACCCGACTACGGTCGGAGGCCCCTCAGCTTTTCCTGAAACTCCGGGAATCCGTCTCGGGTGCGGGTGTATCCCTCAAAGTCCTCGACCATCCGGACCCCCACCAGCTCCGAGTAGGGATCGATGACGAGGTATTGTCCCAGGTAGCCATCGGCTCGGGCCCCCACAACGTCCCCTTCATCGTGGATGAGCCACCAGAGAAATCCCGCCCCTTCCGCAGGCTCCGGGGCTGGCGACAGGCTCCTGGCGATCCAGCCCTCGGGCAGAAGTCGCTCTCCGTTCCAGACGCCGTCCTCCAGGACGAGTTGCCCCAGTCGGGCGAGGTCCTCCGCGTGGATCTGGAGACCCGCCATCCCGTGGGGGTTCCCTGCGGGATCGAGAGACCAGGTGAAGTCGGTGATCCCGAGCGGCTCGAAGAGCTCCTCGCGGATGAAGCGATCAGCCCGCTCGCCGGCCGCCAGGCCGATGATCCCTGCCAGGAGGTTGGTGGCGCTGTTGTTGTAGACGAACTCGGTGCCCGGTTCGCTCTCCATTTCTGAATCGAGGGCGTAGCGAACGAAGTCCGTGCTCTGGTAGATGGGCGTGGCGGGCATGGGGGTGGCCAGCCCCGAGGTGTGGGTGAGGATGTGCCGAATGGTGATCCGGGACCGCCG
>SLSF01000319.1 GCA_007130605.1 Gemmatimonadota bacterium
CCCCCGACCCGGCCCGTCGTCTCTCCGCCCGTTTCTGGATCGCGAAGCGCCCCCGAATCGGTCCTCGAGAGGACGCCATTCCGCAGGATCATCACTCCCACAGGCGATTGAGACGATGTTCGCGGAACCAGGCCGCCGAGAATGCGGAGGTGCCATCGGAGGGATCGATCCCCCAATCGGCCCGAAGCCATCCGTCCACCCACGGAATCCGGGCCCGAACTCCACCGCCGACATGGACGGCTCCCCGGCGGTCGGTCGCGGTGGCCAGGCTCCGCTCCGGGCTGAGGACGCGAACACCCTCGGCGAATATGGCAACACCGAGACCAACGGGACCCACACTCCCCATGGGGCGATGCGCCTCGATCCCCCCGTGTGCCCATGCGGTGCCCGGGAAGCCGGTCTGTATGACGCCCTGGTCATCCAGGTCCGAGTGGGCCCGCATGAGGAGCGACGTATTCCCCCCCGCTCCCATCCGGGGCGAGAGGTCCGGCGGGATTCCCTCCGATGCCCAGTGGATCGATCCGCGTAGGTCCAGTCCCATGCCGCCTCGTCCCGAGCCGGTCGGCATTCCCTCTCCATCGGGATCGTCCGTCCGGAGCGGGGAGCGGATGGCGTGAAGGACGCCGCGGAGCTCGGCGCGGCCGAACCGAGACACGGACCCCGGGCCGTCCGCGTCGGGGCCCGCTTCCCTGATCCGGATCCATCCTGTCCCTTCCGCCCCGAGTGATCCCCATGCCGTGGGTGGGAGGAGGGTGGCACCCGCTCCCGCACCGACGAAGGTGCCACGCTCCGGTCGGTACTCGATTCGACTGCGGAGCGCCCCCCTCACGGTGGCGGAGACCCAGTCCGTGTGGCTCCAGGCCAGGCGGGTGCTCGTCTCCCGAACCGCATCCCCACTTCTTCCGGATCCGTACCGGCCGGTTTCGTGGTGGAGACCCCAGCTCCAGACGCCGTCGCCACCGGGGGTCGGATGGGCCAGGGTGAGTCCCGCCCCATGGAGCGTCCCTTCCATCGTTCCGGAGAGTTCCCAGCGCTCGAGTCGACCCAGGGGGTCTGCCGAGACCAGGTGGATCCGGCGTCCCAGGAGCCGGAAGCCATGGGCCCACAGGGCCGGCCGGCTGAAGGGATTGGTCGCTCCGAGTACGACCGTGCCCTCGACGGTGGCCTCGCCGCCGGGGACCATCCGGTAGCCGAGCCGAGCCCGGTCCGCTGCGGGAAGCGCGCCCAGCCGCCGCTCTCCCCGGACCAGGGTCCCCGCAGTGAGCGCGCGGTGTTCGATGACTCCGGCGAGGCGGCCCGGGTACGGGTCGGCGTTCCGCTCCCTGGCTCCGTCATGATCGAGGAGCTGGACGTTCGCGGAGCGGACCCGGGGGCGATCCACCTGGTTCCACGCGTGGAGGGCACCGTGGGCGTTGTCCTGGAGGTAGCGGCTCAGCGCCAGGAGTTCCCATGCGTGGCTCCAGCGGGGGACGATCCCGACCAGGTGGGTGGCAAGCACCTCGGCCTCCACCAGGTCTCCCTGGAGTATGCGCAGGCCGGCGAGGTCTGCCAGCAGACCGGGATCGTCGGGGCACCTGAGAAGGGCCCGCGCCAGAAGCGCCGCCGCCGATTCCAGTTCACCGACCTCGGCCAGGCCCCTCGCTTCCCGGAGGATGTCGCTGAGGGCTTCGGCACAGGGTTCTGCCACCTGGAGATCCGAGAGATGCTCCTGGACCCCCAGGCCCGAGAGCTCCGGTGGAAGGAGGCACCCAGCCACGAGGAGTGCGAGGCCCATGAGGAGGCGACCCGGGACGAGGGTGCGAATCGGTCGGTCCGTACCCGCTCGACAGACCGGCTCGAGCCATGTCCTCCGGAGATCCACCGGATGGTCCGACCTCAGGTGACGAGAATCAGGATGAGCAGGATGATGATGATTGCGGCGACACTCACGGTCACGGTGCCGAGGCTGTTCTGTATCATCGGGGAGACTTTCGCCAGGAGGGGAGCAACCGCCTCCATCTGCTGATCCGTCAGACCGGCCGCAGCGGCCTCGACCCGTTCCATCTCGATCCCACGGTCATTGGCCAGATCATGGACCTGGGGGAGGGAGAGGATTCGAGCCAGCTCCGCTCGGTTCTCATTCACGGTCGACTCGTGGTCGGCCGAGGCGTCATCCATCGCCGCGGAGGTGAGGAGCCGCTGGTCTTCAGTCGCAGGAGGTGCCTGTGCCATCACGGGGAGAGCCAGGAGCAGTCCGAAGGCGAGGGCCATGGAAAGTGAGCTCAGGAGTCGCATGAGGTGTCCTTGAGTCGAGGGAAGGTCCTTCCGTAGCACGCCATGGAAATGCGGCGTGCTACTCACAGGAAATCTCGGCGGTTCACCTCCGGTCTGCCATTGCACAACCGGATGAGAAAGGGATGATGGTCGAACGATGGATCTCCCGCGGACGGATCCCTCGAAGGAGGTACGCCATGCGAGGGAGGGGGATCGGCCGGGCCGGATGAGCCATCGGGAGTCATCCACGCGGGGAGTGGGGGCCAGAGCGGATTCCCCGGGCGTACATACCAGCCGTCACGACCGGAATCCGCCTACGAACTCTCGTACTCCTTCCTCTGTGCGATACCCCGCCGACCCGGATTGGACGATTCTATGGGTGAGCACGGGACCGGCCCCATCCGGTCGCCACAGCCGGGACTCTCGAATCGGAGATACGATCAATGAATGCTGCCAGAATCGTGGGAATTGGCCTGCTGGTGTGCGGAGGGCTCAGTCTTGCCTACGGCGGGTTCACCTACACCAAGAGCGAGACCGATGTGGACCTGGGGATCGTCTCCTTCCAGGTCCAGGAGCGGGAGCGGGTCAATCTCCCGATCTGGTTCGGGGTGGGTCTGCTCGTGGTCGGGGGTGGGATTCTGGTGGCGGTGGGACGGAAGGCTTGATCGGAGCGATTCCCCGGGAGTCTTCCTTACCCGGCGCCCCCGGTTCCGGAACGCCCTCCAGGAAGAGAGATCGCCCGGGTGAGGGAGAATGGAGCATCGAGGCGCCTCAACTCTGCCTCCACCCGATGGTTGATATCGAGGTCCTGGTCCGGCCGGTCGCTGACCACGAGGATGTGGGTAATGTCGGCCCCGTTGATCAGGCGTCCTTCCCAGATGAGTGCGTCGAGCC